>DATARD010000025.1:0-3072 GCA_036264355.1 Thermoanaerobaculia bacterium | reverse complement strand
GACCCAACACCATGCCATCCTCCTGCTCGTCGGAGGAGTCGGAGGATTGCTCAGCCGGCTGAGCCGCTCGCTCGACCGGAAGGACGTGCCGACCGACTACGGCGCTTCGTGGACCACGCTTTTCCTGAGCCCCGTCGCCGGAGCGCTCGGTGCCTGGGCGGGTCTGCTGGTGACCGGGCTCGCCAAGGATCTGAGCATTCTCGGCACGGCGTTCACCGCGAACCTGGCCAATCCCTGTGAGGCAAGCACGCTCGGGATTGCCCTGGTCTTCGGTTTCTCGGAGCGCCTGCTCGACAGCGTGCTCGACAAGATTGTCGCGAAAGGCGCAGGCGATCCGTCCGGGGCAACGAATCCGCCGCCGGCGCCCAAGCCCCCGGACGATCCACTCACCATCCCGGATCCGAAGCTGCCCGATGCGGCGGTCGGAGTGGCGTATGCGGCAACGCTCAAAGCGACGGGAGCCATGGGGAACGTGAAGTGGTCTCTCGCGCAAGGGGGGGGCTTGCCCGCAGGGCTGCACCTGAATGCGGATGGATCGATCACGGGGACTCCGACGGCTGTTGGGACGTCAACCTTTACGGTCCAGGTGGCGGACCAGAAGAGCACGGCGAGCCGTCAGCTCACACTGACAGTCAAGTAGTCGCCTGCTATTATCTGCCGCCATGTCGCGGCTCGGCGTCCTCGTCGTTGGTGACGCCGGGGTCACCCTGCGTTGCGCCGAGATCCTGGTGGCGCGGGGACATGCGGTGCGCGGGGTGGTGACGGGCGACGGCCGCGTCGCGGGATGGGCGGCCGGCCGGGGGATCGCCTGCTATTTCGCGCCGCCGGAGGCGCCGCTCGGCCGGGCGGACGTCCTGGCGCTGACCGGCGGCGCTCCGTTCGATCTCCTGCTCAGCATCCACAACCTGCGCATCCTGCCCGGCGAGGTGCTCTCGCTTCCGAGCCGGATGGCGGTGAACTATCACGACGCCCTGCTGCCGCGCTATGCCGGCCTGCATGCGACGACGTGGGCGCTCCTGGCCGGCGAGCGGTCGCACGGGATCACCTGGCACCGGATGACCGAAGCGGTCGACGCGGGGGAGATCCTGCTCCAGCGCCGTTTCGTCGTCGAGCCGGAAGACACCGCCTGGACGTTGAATGTGCGCTGCGCCGAGGCGGCGGCCGCGTCGTTTCCCGAGTTGCTGGAACGGCTGGCTGCCGGTGCCGCGCCGGCGCAGCCGCAGCCGCAGGACATGGCGGCCCGCACCTGGTTCCCCGGCTGGCGGAAGCCGGCGCCCGGCTGTGTCGTTCCCTGGGACGCTCCCGCGGAGATGGTGTCGGCGTTCGTCCGGGCGCTCGATTTCGGCCTTGCGGACAATCCCCTGGGCCTCCCCAGGCTGCTGGCTCCGGGAGGACCGGTCGTGCTGCACAGCGTCGAGGTGCTCGCGCGACGGAGCGGTCTTCCGCCGGGGACCGTCGTCGCCTCCGGAGCCGCGGGAGTCGAGATCGCGACGGCGACCCGGAACGTCCTGATCCCGCCGGTCGCCGCTTCCTTTAGATTGGTCCCAGGCGTCCGGCTCCCAGTGGAAGCGCCCGCGGCGGCGGAGCTTGCCGCGCGGGAGAGAGTCCTGTGGCGCCATGAAGGATATTGGGCCGCGGTGCTCGGCGATCTCGCTCCTCTGGCGCCTCCCGGATTCATCGGTGAAGCGGGTGGCGAGACGGCGGAGGTCGTTGGCGAGGTGTCCGCGGAGCAGGAGGAGGAGCTGCTGGCCGCCGTTCTCCAGTTCCTCGCGTTCGAAGTCGGTCAGCCGATTGACGTGGCTCTCGGCGAGCCGGAGCTGCGGAAGGACGGCGCGTTCTTCGCCGCGCGCCTGCCGATCCGGATCGATGGACTGGAGCCGCTGACGCTGCCGGGCTTCGCGTCGCGGCTCCGGCAGAAGCGGGCCGAGCTGCGGGAGCACGGCACCTACGCCGCCGACCTGCCCGCCCGGCTCCGCCGCCTGCGCGGCCAGCCCGCCGAGCCGGCCGTGGTGGTCGATCTCCTCGCCGACGGTGAATCTCCGCCGCCGCTCGGCGCGGCCACCGTCCTTGCGGTGGCGATCCGTGGGCGGACGATCACCTGGCGGAGCCCGCTGGCCGGGGTGGACGAGCGGCTCGCGGAGCTGGCCGGGCGGTTCGAGTGCTGGCTGGTTTCCTCCCAGGGGGGAGGAATGACCGCCGAGCCCCTCATCCACCTTTTCCAATCCCAGGCAGCACGCAATCCCGATTCGCTCGCCCTCGTCGCCGGGGGCGTGCGTTGGACCTATCGCGAGCTGGCCGCGCGGGTTGCCCGGCTCGCGTCCGCTCTCCGCCGCCGCGGCGTGGGACCGGAACGGCTGGTCGCTCTCCGGCTGGAGCGGCTGCCGGACCTGGTGACCGGGATGCTCGGCGTGCTCGCGGCCGGCGGCGCGTTTCTGGTCCTCGATCCGCTGGAGACCCCGGCGCGGACCGCGCACATCCTTGCCGCGGCGCGGCCGGCGCTCGCGGTGGGCGATGCGGGTCTCCACCGCCTGGCTCCCGATCTCGCCGTCCATCCGATTGCGATCGCCGATGCGCCGGAAGGGCCAGCGCTCTCCGGCGCTGTCGCCGCGGGCTGGAATCTCGCCTACGTCGCCTTCACCTCGGGCTCGTCCGGCGTGCCCAAGGGAGTCGCCGTCGAGCAGCGTGCGATCACCCACTACATCCGTGCCGCCGGCCGCCGGTTCGGGCTCGGCGCCGGCGACCGGATCTTGCAGCTCGGCTCGCCGGCCTTCGATCTCGCCTTCGAGCAGATCTTCGGCGCCCTCTGCCATGGCGCCGCGCTCGTGGGATTGGACACGCCGCATCTGCCGGCCACGCGCGAGCTGCTGGAGGAGTGCGCGCGCCTCGGGATCACCGTTCTCGATCTGCCGACCGCGGTGTGGGCTCAGATGGTGCGGGATATCAAGATGTTGACCCTGCCGCTGCCGCCGGACCTGCGGCTCGTCATCATCGGCGGCGAGCTGGCGACGGTGCGGACGTTTCGCGACTGGCGTGCCGGGCCGGGCGGATCCATCCGCCTGATCAACACCTATG
>DATARD010000277.1:0-25697 GCA_036264355.1 Thermoanaerobaculia bacterium | reverse complement strand
CACCGCCCGTGCCACAGCCCAACCCCAAAAACAGCAAAAACAACGGAAGCGCCGGTGTTGTGGTTTTCGGGCGGGGGCGCCCTCTCCCGCTCGGGGTGGGGGGCGGTGGCACGCGCGGGGGAGGGACGGGGAGGGGGCGGGCGGCGGAAAGGTTCTGTTGTCTCCTCCGGTGCCTCCGCCCACCCGGGAGGGGGCAAGCCCCTCCCCTACTTTAAGTTAGGCTCAAGCGTAGCGGGGGTTCGCGGCTCAGCCGCTCGCCAGCAAGGCGTATTCGGGCGGGGAACCGGCCGGAGGGTGGGGCGTTGCTGACGCTGGATCTGCCGCCTGCCTATGTGTAGAGCCTGTCAGGAGATCGACAGAGCCCTGATCGAGAGCATGCCGCCTTGAAAGACCTGCATGGTGAGCTCGTGACCATCGAGCAGGTCCATGCCCAAGAGCGGAGTCGAGTCGGCAGCGTAAACCGTGATGCGGCGCGGCTGGGTGTCCCAGAGGACCTCAGCCTCGAAGATCTCGAAAAGAATTCTCTGCCCGTCCGCCAGGACCCCAAAGCCTTGCCCACGGGGCACAAGCCCCAAAGTGGAAATGAGGTCTGGCGGAAGAGTAAACGAGCCGGTAAAGCCGGTATCCACAACGGCCTCGATCTCTTGACTCTGGCCCTGCGGGCCGAGCAGCGCAAGGCGGACGACGGGCTCGTAGGAGGAGGTTACCGTGCCGGTAATCATCGCTCTGCCGAGGGGCGTATCCGCTGCGAGCCGAAGCGGTGGACGTAGTCGAAGCCGACGCGCCGAAGCCAGACTTGGGCGTCCGGTCTCCTGGTCAGGAGCCGGTTGAAAGCGGCGTTCTCGTTTCTGTCCATCTCATAGTCGCCGGACTCGACGTCGATGAGGACGAGCTTGCCTTGGTCTTCGGGCTTGAGATGCGGGACGACCGTGCGCTCGTAGATTTCATCTCCACGCTGCGCGTGCTCGTCTCGGCTGTCGCGGGTCTGCCGTATCACCATGAAACGTGTTTCCCTCAACTCGGAACATGAAGCGTCCACCGACACGCCTCAGTGTATCAGACCGGATCGGTTTTTGGCTCAGCCGTTCGCCAGCAGCGCATTGACCTCGGCCGCGATGTCGGCGAGGGGGAGCGGTTTGTGGAGGAAGGCGTGGACGCCGCGGCGGCGGGCTTCCTGCTCCATCTCGGGAGAGCCGTAGGCGGTGAGCACGACGATCTTGGCGGCCGGGCAGCGGTCGCGGGTGAGGGCGACGATGTCGAGACCCTCGGTGCTGTGGCTGCCTCCCAGGCGGAGGTCGGCGAGGAGGACGTCATAGAGACGGCTCGCCAGGAAGGCTTCGGCCTGCGCCGGCTCGGCGACCGCGTCGACGGCGTAGCCTTCGGCGACGAAGTAGCGTTCGAGGGCGGAGAGGATCGCCGCTTCGTCTTCGAGGATCAGCAGCCGCCGCTTCATGGTCCCAAACTATACTCCCTTGAGTCCGGCGGGGCATTGCCAAGGAGACGGAATGGGAAAGGGGCGCCTGGAAGCCTTCAGCGATGGGGTCATCGCGATCATAATCACGATCATGGTGCTGGAGCTCAAAGTTCCGCACGGAACCGATCTGGCGGCTTTGAAACCCGTCGTCCCGGCTTTTCTTACCTATGTCCTCAGCTTCATCTACATCGGCATCTACTGGAACAATCACCATCACATGTTGCACGCATCGCATAAGGTCAATGGGCGCATCCTGTGGTCGAACCTCCACCTGCTGTTCTGGCTGTCGATCGTCCCGTTGGGCACCAATTGGATGGGGGAGAATCACTTCGCTCCCACGCCTGTGGCGCTCTATGGCGTGGTCTTGCTGATGTGCGGCCTCGCCTATTCGATCCTCGCCCGCAGCCTGGTCATCTACCATGGCAAGGAATCTCCGCTGGCGATCGCCATCGGCAAGGACTTCAAGGGCTGGCTGTCCCTGGTCCTCTACGCGGCGGCGATCCCGCTGGCGTTCGTGAATGAACGGATTTCGTTGGCCATCTACGTCCTGGTCGCAATGATATGGTTCGTCCCTGACCGCCGGATCGAAAGGAAGCTTCCGGAATTGAACGGCGGGCAGGAGATGACCGACAGATGAGTGAAGCGGGCAGACAGCGGGTGGTGATCACCGCGGTGACGCCGGAGATCGACGGCGGGCGGTTCCCGATCCGGCGCGTGGTGGGGGAGGCGGTGGTGGTGGAGGCGGACGCGTTCGCGGACGGCCGGGACGCCATCGCCTGCCGGCTGCTGGTGCGGCCGGCGCACGCCAGGGCGTGGAGCGAGGCGCCGATGACGGCGCAGCCGGGCGACCGCTGGCGCGCTTCGTTCACCGCCGGCGAGGTGGGCCGCTGGCAGTACACGGTGACCGCCTGGGTGGATCATTTCAAGACCTGGCGGCGCGATCTGCGGCTGCGGGTGGACGCCGGGCAGGACGTGACGGCCGATCTGCTCCGCGGTGCCGCGCTGGTCCGCGACGCCGCCCGCCGCGCGGACGAGGAGCAGAAGCCGGGGGAGAGGAAGACCGAGGCGCGCATCCTCGCCGCTCTCGCCGCGGACCTCGAAACCGGAGCCGATCCGGCGGCCCGTCTCCGCCTCGCCCTCGACGACGAGCTCGCCCTGCTGATGGACCGCCACACCGACCGGCGGTTCGCGACGACCTACCGCGAGCTGAACGTGGTGGTGGATCGCGAGCGGGCGCGTTTCTGCTCGTGGTGCGAGACCGACCGCGGCGAGGATGCCGCGATGGGTTTCGACGTCCTCGCCGGAGCGAAACCAAAGCCGCAGATCGATTCGCACATTGAGCCGGGGGTGGAGACCGCCGTCACCCTGGACGGGCCGGCCGGCGATTTCGATGGAGAGGACTGGCGCACTGCGTGGAAGGCGCAGAAGGGGGTCGTCGACCGCTGGATCGCGCAAGGAGTGCGCATCTTCACGGTCGAGGAGCCGGACGCCTGGCCGTTCGCTTTCTGGGAGTGGCTGATCGGCGCGGTCAAGCACGAGCATCCGGACGTGCTGTTCCTTGCCGTTGCGTCGGCGCGTCCGAAAGTGATGGACCGGCTCGCCCGGCTGGGGTTCACCTGGATCCGCCGTGAGCTGAGAGAGGCCTCGCCGGTGGAGCCAGACGCCACCCGCGACCTCTGGCGGTCTCTCCTCTGGGTGAGCCCCGGCGGCGCGGATTTCCACCAGCGCCTCGTGCTGGCGGCGACGCAGGCGGCGAGCTATGGGGTGTCCGCCGGCGAGCTTCCAGACGGCGTGCGCGACCTGATCACCCGGCTCAATGCGATCCGCCGTGAAAACCCGGCCTTCCAGTCCGACCGCGGCTTGCGTTTCCACCCCACGGACAACGACCGCATCCTCTGTTTCAGCCGGGTGGACGCCAAGGCCGCCAATGCGCTGCTCGTCGCGGTCAATCTCGACCCCGTGCAGGCGCAGTCGGGCTGGCTGGAGCTGCCGGGAGACGACCTCGGCCTGCCCCGCGACCAGCCCTATCCGGTGCACGACCTGCTCAGCGGCGCCCGCTATCTCTGGCACGGAACACGCAGCTTCGTGCAGCTCGACCCGCAGCCGATCCCAGCCCTCGTCTTCCGGGTGCGGGGGCGGCGGGGCAACGACCGCCGCTGACCGGCGCGTGGGGGGCGAGCATGAACGGAGACGAAGGGGGGGATCGCCGGCGCGATCCGCTTTGGTACAAGGACGCGATCATCTATGAGGTGCACGTCCGCGCTTTCGCGGACTCGGACGGCGACGGGCGGGGCGACTTCGCGGGGCTGACGGGCAAGCTCGACTACCTGCGCGACCTCGGTGTCACCGCCATCTGGCTGCTGCCGTTCTACCCCTCGCCCTGGCGCGACGACGGCTACGACATCGCGGACTACACCAGCGTCCACCCGGCCTACGGCACGCTGGACGATTTCCAGGTCTTCCTCGACGAAGCGCACCGCCGCGGCCTGCAGGTGATCACCGAGCTGGTGATCAACCACACCTCCGACCAGCACCCCTGGTTCCAGCGTGCCCGCCGGGCGCCGGCCGGGTCGCCGGAGCGCGACGTGTACGTGTGGAGCGACACCGACACCAAGTACGCCGGCACGCGCATCATCTTCACCGACACCGAGACGTCCAACTGGACGCGCGACCCGGTGGCCGGCGCCTACTTCTGGCACCGCTTCTTCTCCCACCAGCCGGACTTGAACTTCGACAACCCCTGGGTGCACGACGAGGTGCTGAAAGCGTTCGACTTCTGGATGGAGAAGGGGGTCGACGGCATGCGCCTGGACGCCGTTCCCTACCTCTATGAACGGGAGGGGACGAACAACGAGAACCTGCCGGAGACGCACGCCTTCCTGAAGAAGCTGCGCGCCCACGTCGACGCGCGGTTCGCCGGGCGGATGCTGCTCGCCGAGGCGAACCAGTGGCCGGAGGACTCGATCGCCTACTTCGGCGATCCGGCGGTGGGCGGCGACGAATGCCACATGGCCTTCCACTTCCCGGTCATGCCCCGGCTGTTCATGGCGATCCGCCGCGAGGACCGCTTCCCGATCGTCGACATCCTGCAGCAGACGCCGCCGATCCCGGCGAACGCGCAGTGGGCGACCTTCCTGCGCAACCACGACGAGCTGACGCTGGAGATGGTGACCGACGAGGAGCGGGACTACATGTACCGTGTCTACGCCGCGGACCGCGAGCAGCGGATCAACGTCGGCATCCGCCGCCGCCTGGCGCCGCTCCTCGGCAACGATCGCCGGCGCATCGAGCTGATGAACGCGCTGCTCTTCTCGCTCCCCGGCACACCGGTCCTCTACTACGGCGATGAGATCGGCATGGGCGACAACGTCTATCTCGGGGACAGGAACGGCGTGCGCACGCCGATGCAGTGGAGCCCGGACAAGAACGCCGGCTTCTCGCGCGCCAATCCGCAGCGGCTCTACCTGCCGGTGATCGTCGATCCCGGCTACCACTACGAGACGGTGAACGTGGAGGCGCAGGACGCCAATCCGCACTCCCTCCTGTGGTGGATGCGGCGCGTCATCGCCCTGCGCAAGCGGCACCGCGCCTTCAGCCGCGGCACGCTGGAGCTGCTGGCGCCGGACAATCACCGGGTGCTGGCCTTCCTGCGCCGGCACCAGGAAGGAGACCGGGAGGAGATCATCCTGGTGGTCGCCAACCTGTCGCGTTTCGTCCAGTACGCCGCGCTCGACCTGTCGGCCCTGGCGGGAATGACGCCGGTCGAGCTGTTCGGCCGCTCGGCCTTTCCGCCGATCACCCAAGTGCCCTACCAGCTCACGCTCAGCCAGCACTCGTTCTACTGGTTCGCGCTCGAAGCCCGGCCGGCGCGCCGGGTGCGGCAGACGGCACGACAGCCGCAGCCGGAGGTCCCGGCTCCCATGGTGGAGACGCGCGGACTGTGGACGGGCCTGTTCACGGACAGTGGACGAGAGGAGCTGGAAAACGCTCTGCTGACTGTCCTGCCGGCCCTCCCCCGGCTCATCGATGGAGCGCGCGAGCTTCGCCGGGTGGTGATCCGCGAGGTCATCCCATGGCCGGACGGCGCACAGATCCTCCTTCTCGATGTCGATCTCGTGGATGCCGAGCCCGAGGTCTATGCCTTGCCGGTGGCCTTCGCGCCGAACCCCGGAGCTGGACCGATGCTCGCCCGCGTGGAATCCGGCACGCCGGCTGGGAGCGGAGTCCTCTACGTTCCGGTCGGTGACGCCGGCTTCATCGAGGCGGTCGTCGCGGCGATCGAGCGTGGCGAGACAGGCCGGGTCGCGGCGTTCGCCGCGCCGGACTTCGCGGCTCTGCGCGGTGCGGGCGCTCTGTTCCTCAAGCTCTTCCACCGCCTGGAGCCGGGGATCAACCCGGAGCTCGAGGTCGGCCGCTTTCTGACTGAACGGACCACCTTCCGGCACGTGCCGCGGCTGGCCGGCTGGCTGGAGATCCGGCCGCGCACGCCCGGCGAGGCGTCCACCCTGGGGGTTCTCCAGGAGAGGATTCCCCACGAAGGGGACGCCTGGCGCTGGACGCTCGACGCTCTCGGCCGCTACTTCGAGCGCGCGCAGACCGGCTGGGGGCGCGGCGAGCACGGCATGGCGCCGGTGCCGGCGGAGACATTGCTGGAGCTCGCGGCGCGCGAGCCGACGGCGGACGACTTCGAGCGCCTCGGCACCTACCTGCCCAGCATCCAGCTCCTCGGCGAGCGGACCGCGGAGATGCACATTGCTCTCGCTGCGAGCCGGGAGGAGCGGGACTTCGCGCCGGAGCCGTTCTCGGAGCTGTATCAACGTTCGCTTTATGATTCATTGCGCACCCTGGCGCGGAGCAGCTTCCGCCGGCTGCGGCAGGAGCTGGACGGCCTGCCGGACGCCGAGAGAGCGATCGCGGAGCGGGTATTGGACGCCGAGGAGCGGGTCATCGGCCGGTTCCGCGGCCTGGTGGGGGAGAAGCTCGCGGCGGAGCGGATTCGCTGCCATGGGGATTATCATCTGGGGCGGGTCCTCTTCACCGGCCGCGACTTCGTCGTCCTCGGCTTCGAGGGTGAGCCCCGGCGGCCGCTGTCCGAGCGCCGGCTGAAGCGATCGCCGTTGCGCGACGTGGCGATGATGTTGCGCTCCTTCCACTACGCGGCCTCGGCGAAGCTGTTCGAGGAGGCGGCGGCCGGGGTGGTGGGCCGGGAGGCTCTGGCGGAGCTGGCGAGCTGGGCGGGATATTGGGAGCGGTGGGTGTCGGCTTCCTTCCTGCGGTCCTATCTGGAAAGGGCGCGGGGCGCCTCGTTCCTGCCGGCTTCCCGCGCGGAGGTGGCGGTGCTGCTCGACGTTTACCGGCTGGAGAAGGCGCTTGCCGAGCTGACCCAGGAGCTGAGCCGCCGGCCCGCGTGGGCCGGCATTCCGTTGCAGGGAATTCTTGGCATTCTGGGAGAGTAAATCGGGAGAGTGAGACTGGAGGAATCCGTTGTCCGAGAAGGTGGAAGATCTGCAGACCCTGGCCCATCTGTACGGCGTCCAGACCTCCTATCAAGACTCCCGCGGGACGACCGTGGAAGCCGGAGCCGAGGCGCTGCTGGGGGTGCTGAGGTCCTTGGAGGCGGAGATCGACTCTCCGGCAGACGTGGTGGAAGCGCTCCGTGCCCGCCGCGAGGAGCTGGCCGCGCGCGTCCTGGAGCCGGTGGTGGTCGCGTGGGACGGCCGGGCGAACGACATCGATCTCCGGCTCGGCCCTCTCGCCGGGGGACGCGGCGCCCTCGCCTGCCATCTCGATCTCGAAGGCGGTGAGCGGCGCGGCTGGGTGCTCGACCTCGACAGCCTGCCGCAGACCGCGGAAGGGGTGCGCCGGCTCGTCCTCCCCGAGTCTCTGCCGGCCGGCTACCACCACCTGCGCGTCGAGGCCGGCGGCAAGTCGTGGCAGTCGCTGGTCATCGCGGCGCCGACCCGGGCCTACACCGACCAGCGCTCGCAGTGGGGCGTCTTCCTGCCGCTCTACGCCCTGCAGACGGAGCGGAGCTGGGGAGCCGGCGACTTCTCCGACCTGGAGACCCTGGCGGAGTGGACGGCCGGCCTGGGCGGCGGCCTCGTCGCGACGCTGCCGCTCCTCGCCGCCTTCCTCGACGAGCCGTATGAGCCGAGCCCCTACGCGCCGGCGAGCCGACTGTTCTGGAACGAGCTGTACATCGACCCCCGCCGGCTGCCCGAGCTGGACGGCTCGGCGGCGGCCCGCCGCCTCCTCGAAGCGCCCGACTTCCAGCGCGAGATCGACCGCGTGCGCGCGGCGCCCGAGGTGGACTACCGGCGCCTGATGGCGCTCAAGCGGCGGGTGCTGGAGGAGCTGGTCCACCGCTTCTTCTCCCATCCGTCGGAGCGTCTGGACGACTACGAAGAGCTCATCCGGAAGAAGACCGATCTCCAGGTCTACGCCTCGTTCCGCGCCGTCGGCGATCGCCGCGGCGAGACCTGGCAGCATTGGCCCGAGCGGCTGCGCGAGGGAACGCTCGCCGCCGCCGACTCCGACGAGGAAGACCGGCGCTACTACCTGTGGACGCAGTGGGCGGCCGAGCAGCAGATGGCCGGCCTCGCCCGCGAAGCGCGCCGGCGGGGGCCGGGGCTCTATCTCGACCTCCCGCTCGGCGTGCACGGCAGCTCTTTCGACGTCTGGCGGCACCCCCACCTCTTCGCCCGCGGAGCCGCGGCTGGCGCGCCGCCGGACAGCTTCTTCACCAAGGGGCAGAACTGGGGCTTTCCGCCGCTCCAGCCCGACCGCCTGCGCGAGCGCGGCTACGACCATCTCATCGCCTGCCTGCACCATCATCTGGAGCACGCCGGCGTGCTGCGCATCGATCACGTGATGCAGCTCCACCGGCTGTACTGGATTCCGCAGGGCATGGAAGCGAAGGACGGCGTCTATGTCAGCTATCCCGCCGAGGAGCTGTACGCGATCCTCTCCCTGGAGTCGCACCGCCACCAGGCGATGATCGTGGGCGAGAACCTGGGCACCGTGCCGCCCGCGGTCTACGAATCGATGGACCGCCACGAGGTGCTGGGCATGTACGTGGTGCAGTACGAGCTGCAGCCGGGGCAGGGGCTGCGCCAGCCGCCCGCCCGGTCGGTCGCCAGTCTCAACACCCACGACATGCCCACCTTCCGCTCCTACTGGGAGGGGCGCGACGTCGGCGTGCTCCGCGAGCTCGGCTTCTTCGACGAGGACCAGGCGCGGAGCGAGCTCGAGCGCCGCGACGCCCTCCGGCGCGGCCTGGCGGGCGAGCTGCCCGCGGACCCGGCGCGGAGCGACGGCGCCACCTATGACGCCGTGCTGCGCCGGCTCCTGGAGTACCTGGCGGCGAGCCCGGCCCACATGGTGCTCGTCAACCTCGAAGACCTCTGGCGCGAGGCGGAGCCGCAGAACGTGCCGGGCACCCACACCGAACGGCCCAACTGGCGGCGCAAGGCGCGTCCGAGCTTCGAGGAGTTCTCCACCATGCCCGCGGTGGTCGACACCCTGCGCCGGATCGACGAGCTCCTGCGGCGGAGATGAGCGGCGGAAATGAGAATGATCGACCCGATCAGCGAGCAGGACCTCTATCTCTTCAACGAAGGGACGCAGTTCAAGCTCTACGATCATCTCGGCGCGCACTCCGGTGTGCTTAACGGGCAGGCGGGGACCCGGTTCGCCGTCTGGGCGCCGAACGCCGAGCGCGTGTCGGTGATCGGCGACTGGAACGGCTGGGCGTTCGGCGCCGATCCCCTGGCGTTGCGCGGCACGACCGGCGTCTGGGAGGGGTTCCTGCCCGGCGTCGCCGCGGGAGCGCGCTACAAGTACCACATCGAGTCGAAGCTCAATCACTACCGCGTCGACAAGGCGGACCCGGTCGGCTTCTACGCCGAAACGCCGCCGCGGCAGGCGTCCGTGGTCTGCGACCTCGCCTACACCTGGGGCGACGCCGCGTGGATGTCCGCGCGGGGCGAACGGCAGTCGCTCGCCGCGCCGATCTCCATCTACGAAGTCCACCTGGGCTCCTGGCGCCGCGTGGCGGGGGAGGGGAACCGCTCCCTCACCTATCGCGAGATCGCGCCGCTCCTCGCCGCGCACGTCAAGGCGACGGGCTTCACCCACGTCGAGCTGATGCCGGTCATGGAGCATCCGTTCTACGGCTCCTGGGGCTACCAGTCGACCGGCTATTTCGCGCCCACCAGCCGCCACGGCACGCCGCAGGACTTCATGTTCCTGGTCGACCATCTCCATCAGCAGGGGATCGGCGTCCTCCTCGACTGGGTGCCGTCGCACTTTCCGGTGGACGTACACGGCCTCGGATTCTTCGACGGCAGCCACCTCTACGAGCACGCCGACCCGCGGCAGGGGTTCCACCCCGACTGGAAGAGCTACATCTTCAACTATGGCCGCTCCGAGGTGGTCAGCTTCCTCACCAGCAGCGCCCTCTTCTGGCTCGACAAATACCACGCCGACGGCCTGCGGGTGGACGCCGTCGCCTCCATGCTCTACCTCGACTACTCGCGCAAGGCCGGTGAGTGGATCGCCAACAAATTCGGCGGCCGGGAGAACCTGGAGGCCATCCGCTTCCTGCGCACCCTGAACGAACAGGTCTACGGCACCTTCCCCGACGTGCAGTGCATTGCCGAAGAGTCGACCGCCTGGCCCATGGTGTCGCGTCCCACCTACGTCGGCGGCCTGGGCTTCGGCCTGAAGTGGGACATGGGCTGGATGCACGACACGCTCAAGTACATGGAGCAGGACCCCATCCACCGCAAGTTCCATCACAACAAGATGACCTTCCGGATGATGTACGCCTTCAGCGAAAGCTTCGTGCTGCCCCTGTCTCACGACGAGGTGGTGCACGGCAAGGGCTCGCTGGCGAACAAGATGCCGGGCGACGTCGAACAGAAGCTCGCCAACCTGCGTCTGCTCTACGGCTTCATGCTCACCCAGCCCGGGAAGAAGCTGCTCTTCATGGGCGCCGAGCTGGCGCAGTGGCGCGAGTGGAACCACGACGGCAGCCTGGACTGGTCTCTGCTCGACGATCCGCGCCACGCCGGCGTCTGCCGCTGGCTGGAAGACCTGAACCGCGCCTACGGCACCGAGCCTGCCCTGCACGAGCTCGACTGCGCGCCCGAAGGCTTCGAGTGGATCGACGCCAACGACGCCGATCACAGTGTCTTCTCCTACCTGCGCAAGAGCAAGGCGGAAGGGGAGACCGTGCTCGCCGTCTTCAACTTCACCCCCGTCCAGCGCGAAGGCTACTGTCTCGGCGTCCCGGCCGGCGGCACCTGGCAGGAGCTGCTCAACAGCGACGCGGAGTGCTACGGCGGCGGCAACCGCGGCAACCGGGGAGCCGTCGACGCCGAGCCCATCCCCCAACACGGCCGGGCGTGTTCCATCACCCTGACCCTGCCTCCGCTCAGCATGCTGCTGCTCAAGCGGGTTGCCGGCGCTCAAGGCGCAGACGCCAGGGATCGAGGCGCAGACGCTGGGGATCGAGGCGCAGACGAGAGGGATCGAGGCGCAGACGCCAGGGATCGAGGCGCAGACGCTGGGGATCGAGGCGCAGACGCTGGGGAGCGAGGCGCAGACGAGAGGGAGCGAGGCGCAGACGAGAGGGATCGAGGCGCAGACGACGGGGAGCGAGGCGCAGACGCCAGGGATCGAGGCGCAGACGAGATCCCGAAAATAGGACCCATTACACCCCCACTCTCTCCTTGACAGACTAGGAGAGTCTGCGGCACACTCCTAGTCACGCTAGGAGAGGGAGCCGCCATGGGCAAGACCGCAGACCTGCTTCCCGGAACACTGGACATGCTGATCCTCAAGGCGGTGTCGTTGAAACCGCTGCATGGGTATGGCGTGCTGTTGCGCATCGGCCAGATCTCCGGCAATGCGCTGGAGATCCCGCAGGGGTCCCTGTATCCGGCGCTCTACCGGCTGGAGCATCAGGGGCTCATCGCCGCCGAGTGGGGCCAGAGCGAGAACAACCGGCGGGCCAAGTACTACAGCCTGACCGAAGCGGGGCAGCTCCGGCTGCGCGAGGAGACCGCGGACTGGAACCGCCTGGCGGCGGCGATCGCCGCCGCCTTGAGCGCCGTGCCGGAGGAGGTGTGACATGGTGCGCCGCCTCGGTTCCTCTCTCCGCACGCTCGTCCGCCGCCGTCGCTTCGAAGACGACATGTCCGAGGAGCTCCGTTTCCACATCGAGCAGTATGCCGCCGATCTCGTGCGCTCCGGGGTGGCGCCGCAGGAAGCGGCGCGCCGGGCGCGGATCGAGTTCGGCAGCGTCGACACGGTCAAGGACGGCTGCCGTGAGGCGCGGGGGCTGTGGCTGTTCGACGAGATCGCCCGCGACGTGCGCTACGCCGTCCGCCTGCTGTGGAGAGCGCCCGGCTTCGCGGTGGCTGCGCTCGCGACCCTGGCGATCTGCCTCGGGGCCAATCTGACCGTTTTCGCCGTCGTCGACTCGATCCTGCTCCGGCCGCTGCCGTTTCCCGCCGCCGAGCGGTTGGTGGGCGTGTTCAACTCCTATCCCAAAGCCGGCGTGCCCGATGACGGGTGCTCGGTGACCAACTACTACGAGCGGCGGGGAAAGATCGCTGCCTTCACGGCGCTGGCGGCCTATCGCGACGGCACCGCCATCGTCGGTGAGACCGGCGCCACGGAGCGGGAGCAGGTCACGCAGGTGTCGCCGGACTTTTTCACCACGCTCGGGCGCGGCCCGGTGCTGGGACGCGCGTTCACGGACCAGGAGATGACCGCGCACGCCAGCCCGGTGGTCATCCTCACGGATGCCTTCTGGCGGCAACGATTCAGCGGCGATTCCCACGTGGTCGGCCGGACGATCCGCATCGACGGCTCGCCGGCGACCGTGGTCGGGGTGCTGCCTGCCGATTTCCGCTTTCTTTCTTCCCAGGCCCGGCTCTACGTCCCCCTGACCTCGCGTCCGGAAGAGCGCACTCCCTTGCGCCGGCACTCGGGGAGCTCCATGCACATGATCGCCCGGCTCAGGCCGGGCGCCACGCTCGCCGCGGCGCAAGCGGCGGTCGACGCGCACAACGCCGCGATGGAGGCCGACGATCCCGAGGCCAAGGTGATCGCCGACGCCGGCTTCCATTCGATCGTGGTGCCACTCCACGCCGATCACGTCGCGGCGGTCCGTCCCACCCTGCTGTTGGTCCAGGCGGGCGCGTTGTTCCTCCTCCTGATCGGCGCCGTCAACCTGGTCAACCTGCTTCTCATCCGCGCGAGCGGCCGCGCCAAGGAAGCCGCCGTCCGGCAGGCGCTCGGCGCGAGCCGGCGACGGGTGGTGAGCGAGGCGATGGTGGAGACCACGGTGCTCACGCTGGCCGGTGGGTTGCTCGGGCTGGTTGTCGGAGCGGCCGGAGTCCGCCTGCTGGCCGTGCTGGGAACGGACCGTCTGCCGCTGGGAGCGCACGTCGTTTTCGATCTGCGCCTGGCGCTGGCCGGCCTCGCTGGAGCGATCGGCCTGGGGCTCGCGATCGGCGGCCCCGTCGCCTGGTACAACCTGCGCGCCCACACCGCCAGAGCCCTGCAATCCGAATCCCGTGGCGGCACCGCCGGCCGCGCGGCGCAACGCCTGCGGCACGGTTTCATCGTCGCCCAGATCGCCCTGGCTTTCATGCTGCTCTCGGGGACGGGCCTGCTCGGGCTCAGCCTCAAGAAGGCCATGGCCATCTCGCCGGGCTTCCGGCCGGAGAACGTTCTGAGCGGCCGGCTCTACCTGCCGGGGATGGGCGGAGTGGCCCGCCTCGCCTTCATCGACCGGCTCATGGATGAGGTCGGCCACCAGCCGGGCGTGCTCGCCGCCGGCGTGGTCACCGAAGTGCCGCTGGGCGGCAACAACATCAAAAGCGCGGTGTCGGTGAAAGGGCATCGGCTCCAGCCCGGCGAGTCGGCGCATGGGCACTACACCTATGGCGTCGGCGGGGACTACTTCAGCGCCTTGGGCTTCAAGCTCCGCGAAGGACGCTTTCTGACCGCGGCCGATACGCGCCATGCGGAACGCGTCTGTGTGGTCGACGAGGATTTCGCGCGCCGTTATTTTCCGCACGGCGGCGCGCTCGGCCAGCGTCTGTTCCCGGGCCTGCAGGAGGTCCCCGGTGTCGAGGCCTTCACCATCGTCGGCGTCGTCGCCGCGGTCAAACAGGCGGGGCTCACCGACGAGGGCGCCCAGGGAGCGGTCTTCTTTCCCTACAGCGGCCGGTTCGACGACAACCTCTTCGTCGTCCTCCACACCAGCCGGCCGCCGGAATCTCTCGCGGCCACGCTGCGCAACGCCGTCCGCAAGGTCGATCCCGAGCTCCCGGTCTCCGACCTGCGGTCGATGGAGTCCCGCATCGCCGACAGCCTGGTCGCCCGCCGTTCGCCGGCCCTCCTGGCCGGCCTCTTTTCCGGCATCGCCCTGCTGCTCACCGCTCTCGGCACCTACGGAGTGTTGAGCTACTCCGTCGCGCAACGCCGCCGCGAGATCGGTCTGCGCATGGCCTTGGGGGCGCGGCCGGAGCAGGTCCGCGACCAGTTCGTCGCCCTCTCCCTCCGTCTGCTGGCGAACGGCACGGTTCTCGGCGTCTTCGGAGCCTGGCTGACCGGCCAGGCGATGCAGGCGGTCCTCTTCCACGTGCCGGCCTTCCACCTGGCGACCGTCGTCGGCACGGCCGGCATCCTGGGTGTGGTCTCGCTGTTCGCCTGTCTGCTGCCGTCGCAGCGCGCGGCGCGGATTTCTCCGATGGTGGTGCTGAGCGAAGGGTGAGGGGGCCGGTATGTGCGGAGAGATCTTGACGAGGTCCGGGGTACTTCCTAGAATGCCCCCCAGTTCCGAGCCTCAAGACCATCTTTCCGGAATCCATGTCCGCTCCGCTCATCCTCTACTCGGCAAACACGCTCCTCGCCTACAGGATCAATCAGATCTACTACAGCGAGCGGCATTTCGTCTGGTGCAATCCTTACTTCAGCGCGAGCGCGCCATCCATTGACGTTCAGATGCCTCCATCCTCGACACCGAGCGACATCTGCCGCAACCTGGTCGGTGACGTAAGCCAGCAGGATGTGCACAGCTTGAAGATCCAGTCCAACCGGACCGGGATCCGGACGGGAGCAAGCTCGAGAAGGAACGCCGGTCAGATCACGGAAGAGCAGTTCCGGGAGATCGACCAGATCGTCTCGGCAGCAAAGCTCGCAGACTTCCGCCCCCTGCTCTATGTCATCCCCTTCCATCTGGTTGCCGAGCAGGCCAAGCCCGTTCCGCCGGCAGATCGCGCCCATCCCTTCTCCCAGGAGTACATCATCAAGGACCTGCCGAGGCTGAGCTTCGACGTGTTAGAGTGGTCCTGGAGGTGAAGAATGTTCAGCGCTGCATCAACCCTGACCCTCGCCCAGCTCCTTGAGGTCACCTACTACGCGAGGATCGCTCTCGATCGGAGATTCAGACCTGAGGATCTCGAGCGGACCCCGATCATGGCGGGGGTTGCCGGTGAGCCAGGGGCCGAGGTGCAGAAGCTGGCGCGTGATTGGATCGCGGAGATCCAGCTTCATGAGGGCCGGCCGGTCGATCAACTGAAGGAGGAGACGCTGGAAGAGTATCAGCGGCAGCTCTCCGACCTCGTGGAGAAGCGGGTCCGGTTGGAATCGAAGCCGGATCCTGTCCGCGGCAGACGGCTCCTCGAAGAGTTGCGACGGCTGGTACCTATCCCTGTCCATTAGATCTGGGCCCGAGCGCGTGAGGTAAGATCTTCCTCTCGCGATGAACCGCTTCTTCTGCATCCACGGCCACTTCTACCAGCCGCCGCGGGAGAACCCGTGGCTGGAGGTGGTGGAGGTGCAGGACTCGGCGTATCCGTATCACGACTGGAACGAGCGGATCACGGCCGAGTGCTACGCCCCCAACACCGCGTCGCGCATCCTCGATCCGGACCATCGGATCGAGCGGATCGTCAACAACTACGCCCGCATCAGCTTCAACTTCGGTCCCACCCTGCTCGCCTGGCTGGAGACGCACCGGCCCGCGACCTATGCCGCCGTGCTGGCGGCGGACCGCGAGAGCGCCGGCCGTTTCGGCGGCCACGGCTCGGCCCTGGCGCAGCCGTACAACCACACGATCCTGCCGCTCTCCAACCGGCGCGACAAGAAGACGCAGATCCTTTGGGGATTGCGCGACTTCGAGCACCGGTTCGGCCGCGCCGCCGAAGGGGTGTGGCTCCCCGAGGCGGCGGTGGATCTGGAGAGCCTCGACCTGCTGGCGGAGGCGGGGGTCCGTTTCACGATCCTCGCGCCGCACCAGGCGAAGACGAAGGACGTCGACACCACGGTGCCCTATACCGTGCGACTTCCGTCGGGCCGTACGATCGCTGTTTTCTTCTATGACGGCGCGACCTCGCGGGCGGTGGCTTTCGAGAGCCTGCTCTCGTCGGGAGAGCGCTTCGCAGCTCGCCTGCTTTCGACCGTTCCGGAAGCTCCGGACCGCCCGCGCCTGGCGCACATCGCGACCGACGGCGAGACCTATGGCCACCATCACCGCTACGGCGAGATGGCGCTTTCCTATGCCATCCATCACATCGAATCGAACGGCCTGGCACGGCTGACCAACTATGGTGAGTTCCTCGCCTTGCACCCTCCCGAGGACGAGGTGGAGATCCACGAAAACAGCTCATGGAGCTGCGCCCACGGTATTGAACGTTGGCAGAGCGACTGCGGCTGCCACACCGGCGGCGAAGCCGGGTGGACGCAAGCCTGGCGGGCGCCGCTGCGCCTTGCGCTCGACCGGCTGCGCGACCGGCTGGCGCCGCGTTTCGCGGCGGCGGCCGGCGAGATCTTCGCCGACCCCTGGGCGGCGCGCGACGACTACATCCGCGTGATGCTCGATCGCTCACCCGGGAGTGTGGCCACCTTTCTGGAACGGCATGCGGGCCGGGAGCTGGCCTGCGAGGAGCGCACGCGGGCGCTCCGCCTGCTGGAGATGCAGCGCCACGCCATGCTCATGTTCACGAGCTGTGGCTGGTTCTTCAACGACCTCTCCGGAATCGAGACTCTCCAGGTGCTGCGCTATGCCGGCCGCGTGGTGCAGATTGCCGAGCAGGTTTTCGGCGACTCGGTGGAGGAGGAGCTGCTCGCGGATCTGGAGCAGGCGAAAAGCAACCTCAAGCCCCACGGCACCGGGCGCGATCTCTACGACCGCCACGTGCACCCTTCGCGGGTCGATCTGGCGCGGGTGGCCGCCCACTTCGCGGTGTCGTCGCTGTTCCAGGACTATCCGAATCCGGCCCAGGTCTATTGCTATGCGGTGGAACGGGACAACGGCCGCACTTTCCGGGCCGGGCAGGCGCGCCTGCTGGTAGGCAGGGCGCGCCTCACCTCGGAGCGCACCGGCAAGACCGGCTTCTTCGCCTATGGCGTGCTCCACTTCGGAGACCACAACCTGAACGCCGGGGTGAAGCTTCTGGCGGACGGGACCGCCTTCCTGCCCGAGTACGAGGCAATGGTGGCCGCGGCCGCAGGCGCTTTCGGGCAGGGGGACCTGGTGCAGGTCCTCCGCCGGCTCGACCGCTACTTCGGCGATGTTCCCTATTCGTTGAAGTCGCTGTTCCGGGAGGAGCAGCGTCGCATCCTCGATCTCATTCTGGCCACCACGGTCGACAAAGCTGAAAAAGAGCTCCACGACGTCTACTTCCAGCACCAGCCGCTCATGCGGTTCCTGCGCAGCCTCGGCACGCCGCTCCCCAAGGCCTTCCGGGCGGCGGCCGAGCATGTCCTCAACGTCGACCTGCGCCGTGCCTTCGCGGCGCCGGACATCGATCCCGGGGAGGTCAACCGGCTGCTGGACGAGACCCGTCTGCTCGGCATCGACCTCGACGCCGAGGGCTTGAGCTACGCCCTGGAGCAGGCCCTCGCCGGTCTGCTCGACCGCCTGCACCGGGAGGCCGGAGACGCGGACCTCCTCCTCCGGCTCGAAGCGGTCATCGATCTCGTCCGCCGCGCACCTTTCAAGGTCGACTTGTGGCAGGCCCAGAACCGCTGCTACGAAATGCTCCAGACCGCCTCAGCGTCCGGCGTCGCCACGACTTCGTCCTTCCGCCGCGTGGCCGGCAAGCTGGGAGTCCGGGTGGAGTAGGCGCGCCGATTGCAGCTTTTCATCCGGCGTGCCGAAGACGCCGGTCTCCACCTATCGAGTCCAACTCCGGCCCGAGTTCGGTTTCGCCGAAGCCGCGGCGGTCGCCGGCTATCTCGCCGAGCTGGGAGTCAGCCATCTCTACGCGTCGCCGTATCTCCAGGCGGCGCAGGGGAGCGCGCACGGTTACGACGTGATCGATCACTCCAGGGTGAACGCCGAGCTGGGCGGCGCCGCCGGGCATGCGCAGCTCTGCCGGGCGCTCCAGGAACACGGGCTCGGCCAGGTGCTGGACGTGGTGCCCAACCACATGGCGATCTCGTCGCAGGGCGGCGAGCCACGCAACTCCTGGTGGTGGGACGTGCTGGAGAACGGACCGTCCAGCCGCTGGGCCGGCTATTTCGACGTGGATTGGGATCCGCCGCAGAGCCGGCTGCGCAATACCGTCCTGATGCCGATCCTGGGGGACCACTACGGGCGGATCCTGGAAGCCGGGGAGATGCGGCTGGTACGCTGCGGCGGCAAGCTCGAGATCCACTACCACGAGCACCGCATGCCGGTCGCGCCGAGCTCGCTGGCCGGGCTGCTCGCCGAGGCGGCGGAGCGCTGCTCGTCGCCGGATCTCGCGTTCATCGCCGACTCCTGCGGCGAGCTGCCGCTCGCCACCGCCACCGATCGGGCGAGCACCAGCCGCCGCCACCGCGACAAGGAGGTGCTCGGCGGCCAGCTCGCCCGGCTGTGCGCCGAGCAGCCCGAGATCGCCGCCGCCGTGGACGCCGTGGTGGACGCGACCAATGCCGATCCCGACCGGCTGGATGCGCTCCTCGAGCTGCAGAACTACCGGCCCGCCTTCTGGCGCACCGCCGGCCGCGAGCTCGACTACCGCCGCTTCTTCGACGTCAACACCCTGATCGGCCTGCGCACCGAGGACGAGCGGGTGTTCGCGGACATCCATGCGCTGGTGCTCGACTGGGTGCGGCGCGGCCAGCTCGACGGCTTGCGCATCGACCATCCGGACGGGCTGCGCGATCCGAAGCAGTACTTCGAGCGCCTCCGCAGGGCGGCGCCCGAGGCGTGGATCGTGGTCGAAAAGATCCTGGAGACCGGCGAGACCCTGCCGGAGGACTGGCCGGTCGACGGCACCACGGGCTACGACTTCCTGAATCGGGTCGGCGGTCTTTTCGTCGATCCGGCCGGCGAGGCGCCGCTCTCCGCTCTCGCCACCGATCTCACCGGCCAGGCCACGGACTGGCCGGCGCTGGTCCGCGACAAGAAGCTGCTCGTGCTTCGCGAGCTGCTGGCGAGCGACGTCAACCGTCTTGCCGAGGTCTTCCTCCGCGTCTGCGAAAGCCACCGCCGATTCCGCGACTTCACCCGCTTCGAGCTGCGCGAGGCGCTCGCCGAAACCGCCGCCTGCTTCCCGGTCTACCGCACCTATGCTCAGCCGGGGGGGACTGTTTCCGAAAGCGACGACCGAGCCATCCGCGAAGCGACGGCGGCGGCGTGCGGCAACCGCCCGGACCTGCCCGCCGAGCTGTTCGACTTCCTGCGCGATCTGCTCCTCCTGCAAGTACGCGGCAAGGAGGGAGGACCCGAAAGCGAGCTGGTCCTGCGCTTCCAGCAGCTCACCGGGCCGGCGATGGCCAAGGGCGTCGAGGACACCGCGTTCTACCAGGCGCTCCGCCTGGTCTCGCTCAACGAGGTGGGGGGCGACCCGGGCCGCTTCGGAGTCTCGCTCGCCGATTTCCACCGCGAGTGCGCCGCGGCGCAGGAGCGCTGGCCGGGAACGATGACCGCCGTCTCGACCCACGACACCAAGCGGAGCGACGACGTGCGGTTGCGCCTCCATCTTCTCTCCGAGATCCCCGGGCGCTGGAGCGAAGCCGTCCGCCGCTGGTTTGTCCACAACGAGCGCCACCGTCCGCAGGGTATCCCCGACCCCACGACCGAGTACCTGCTCTATCAGACCCTGGTGGGCGCCTGGCCGCTCAGCGCCGAGCGCGCCGTGGCCTATATGGAAAAAGCCGCGCGGGAAGCGAAGGCTTTCACCTCCTGGACCCGCGTCGACGCGGCCTGGGAGGAGGCGCTCCGCGGTTTCGTCGCCAGCGTGCTGGCCGACGAGGTCTTCACCGCGGACCTCGCGGCCTTCGTCGCGCCGCTCATCGAGCCGGGGCGGATCTCCTCGCTGGCGCAGACCGTCATCCGGCTCACCGCGCCCGGCGTTCCCGACACCTACCAGGGGAGCGAGCTGTGGGATCTCAGCCTGGTCGATCCGGACAACCGCCGGCCGGTCGATTACGACCTCCGCCGGCGCCTGCTGGCCGAGCTCAAGGCCGGTCTCTCTCCGGAAGAGATCCTCGCCCGCATGGACGAGGGGCTGCCGAAGCTCTGGGTGCTGCACCGCGCCCTGGAGCTGCGGCGCCGTCGGCCCACCGTGTTTGGGAGCGGCGCGGCGGGGCGCTACCAGCCGCTGGCGGTGCGCGGCGAGCGGGCCGGCCACGCTGTGGCCTTCGCCCGTGGCGCTGTCGGAGGAGATACTGTCGTCACCGTGGCGCCCCGCCTGGTGATCGGGCTGGGAGGACAGCTCCGGGGAGACTGGAGGGACACCACGGTCGACCTGCCGCCGGGACTCTGGAGCAATGAGCTGACGGGAGAGTGGATCGAGGGTGGAGAGGCGCGGCTCCATGCCGTGCTGAGCCGTTTTCCGGTCGCCCTGCTCAGCCGATCGGACGCAGCAGAGGAGTGAATTCTTGGAAGACCGTCTGCATGTGCTGTAAACTTGACAGGATGCGCGATCCAGAGTGGTTTCTGGCCAAGATTGCCGCGGGGCTCGCAGCGGCGGGGATTTCGCCCGAAACCCCGGCGCAGGTCCGCAAGCTGAGCCGCGTCGAGATCGACTCGATCGTGACCACGACCGTGACCGAAGAGGTCGAGCGCCTCAACGCGCAATCCCTGCATCAGGATCTCAAAGGCCCGTCCGGCCCGGCCCGCAGAACCGGTCCATGACCTTCGTACAAGTCGCGCTCTACCGCTTCATCACCACCCCATAGAGGAACGCCAGCCCGGCCGCGGCGAAAAATGACAGGGTCCAGGGAGCGCCGTCGGCGGCGTGGAGCACGGCGCCGGCGATCAGCAGCGCGGAGGCGATGAGCATCCAGCCGAGGCGGTGGTTGGAGCGCTCCAGCCGCTGCACCGCGCGCCGGGCGTCGGGAGAGAGGCCGGTCTGCACCGTCAGTCCGCCCCGTTCGGCGCGGGTGAGCAGAGCGTCGACGCGCTGCGGCAGGCCGAGGAGAGAGCGGAGCTGCAACGCGGCCTCGCGCAGCATCTCGGGCCAGCCACGCCGCAGCTCTTCTTCCGCCAGGCGCTGCGCGAAGGGCATCGTCTCGGCCCAGGGGTCGAACTCCGGATCGAGCTGTGTCGTCATGCCGGCGAGCAGCCCCACGGCACGCGAGGCGAAAAGCAGGTCGACCTGCACCTGGAAGGGGATCTCATACAGCAGGTCGCGGTATTCGCGCAGGAAGAAGGCCACCTCGGAGAACGCCACTTCGCGCAGGCTGCCGATCCGCACCCCCCAGAAACGCTCGAACAGCGCCTCGTGCACCTCTTCCAGCCGGCGCAGGTCGGCGCCGGGCAGGAGCACGCCGGCGCTGACGTAGGAGTGCACGAGGCGGACGGCGTCGCGGGTCCCCAGGCCGATGGCGTACTCGCGGAGCGCCGCGCGCAGCCGCTCGGGGATCGCGGCCACCATCCCGAAGTCGACGAAGACGATGCGGAACGGCCGCATGCTGCCCTCCGGCGGCGGCGGCACCGGATCGCCCGGCCGGAACGGCGCCTCGCCCGCGACCGGCAGCGGGCGCACGAACAGGTTGCCCGGGTGCGGATCGGCATGCACGAAGTGGTGCACGAAGATCTGCTGCATGTAGATCCGGTAGAGCGTGCGCGCCACCTCGGGACGGGAAATCCCCGCCCGTTCGAGGCCCGCCAGGTCGCCGATCTTGAGATAACCGACGTTTTCGAGCGTCAGGGTGCGGGGAGCGCTCCAGGCCCAGAACACGGCGGGGATCTCGACCCGCTCGTCGTCCGCGAAATCCCGTGCGAAGTGCTCGGCGCTTTTTCCTTCGGCGGCGAGATCCAGCTCGTTGCGGGTGGTACGCACGATCTCCTCGGCGAGGCGGTCGAGATCCACCCGCATGCGGATGCGGCGCGACACCTTGAACAGCCGGAGGGCGAGACCGGCGGCGGCGAGATCGGTCTCCACCAGCACGTCGATCCCCGGGCGGAGCACCTTCACCACCACCTCTTCGCCGGTCGGCAGGCGCGCCCGGTGCACCTGGGCGAGCGACGCGGCGCCCACCGGCTCGGGATCGATGAACGGGAAGACCTCCGCGAGCGGCCGGCCGAAGTCCTCTTCGATCTGCCGCGCCACGTCGGCGAACCGCTCGGGCGGCACCTCGTCCTGCAGCCCGGCCAACTCGCGGGTCACCTCGGGAGGCAGCAGGTCGACGCGCACCGAGAAGAACTGCCCTAGCTTGATCAGCACGCCCCCCATCTCGCTGGCGAGCGCCCGGTAGCGCCGCGCGATCCGCGCCCAACGCGCCGTCGCCGGCCGGCGGAAACGGCGCAGACCGGGAACGTTGAGCACCACGTCCCACCACATGACGTGGATGAACACGCTGGTCACGAAACGCCGCACCTTGCGGTAGCGCTTGAAGTCGATGCGTGCCACGAGGTTGGTTGTACCATGAGAGAAGGGGGCTTTTTGTGGCAAGATCCCCCGTCATGACCGTGACGTTCCGCTCGTTCTCCTCCGCCGAGGACTATCAGGCCTGCGTCGAGCTGCAGCGGGTGATCTGGGGGCGCGACTTCTCGGACGTCGTGCCGCTCAGCATCCTCAAGATCAACCAGAAGGTGGGCGGCGTCTCGGCCGGCGCGTTCGCGGAGGACGGCCGGCTCCTCGGCTTCGTGTGGGGGATGACCGGCGTTCGCGACGGCAAGCCGTTCCACTGGTCGCACATGCTGGGCGTGGCCCCCGAGGCGCGCGACCTCCGCCTCGGCGAGCGCCTCAAATGGTTCCAGCGCGAGCTCCTCCTGCCGCTCGGCGTCGCGGAGGTGGAGTGGACCTACGACCCTCTCGAAGCGCGCAACGCTCATCTGAACCTCAACAAGCTGCGCGCCGAGGTCAAGGAGTACGTCGAGGACATGTACGCCGGCGAGATGGGGAGCGAGCTGGCGCGCGGCATCGGCACCGACCGCTTCATCGTCCGTTGGCGCATCGCGAGCCCGCAGGTCGCGGCGGCCGCCTCCGGCCATTCCGAGGAGCGGAATCTCGCTCCGTTCACCGAAGCGCCGATCCTCTCCGTCGATGCCGGCGATGCTGGAGACGGGTCGATCCAGCTCCCCCTCGTTCCGCACGTGCGGGTCGAGATTCCGCTCGACATCCAGGCGGTCAAGAACGATCAGCCCGACCTCGCCGCCGCCTGGCGCGCTTCGACCCGCCGGGCCTTCCTCCACTATTTCGAGCGCGGCTACCGGGTCACCGCGTATCTCCGTGACGGCGACCGCCGTTTCTACGGCCTCTCCGCCACCTGAGGACCTCATGACGTTGCAGATCCAGAGCATCACCCTGCGTGAGATCGCGCTCACCCTCAAAGAGCCGTTCCAGATTTCGTCCGGCACCCAGTCCCACCGCCGCATCTTCCTCGTCCACCTGCGCGACGTCGACGGCGCCGAAGGGTGGGGCGAGTGCGTGGCCGGCGAGGACCCCCACTACGGACCGGAGGCGATCGACACCGCCTGGGTGGCGCTCCGCGAGTGGGTGGCGCCGCGGGTACTGGGCCGCTCGTTCGCCGGACCTGAGGAGATCCATCCGGCGCTCGACCTCAACTTCCGCGGCAACCAGATGGCCAAGGCCGCGGTCGAGATGGCCGCCTGGGAGCTCACCGCGCGCCGCGAAAAGATCTCCCTCTCGCGCCTGCTCGGCGGCACCCGCGACTCCATCGAGGTCGGCATCTCCCTCGGCATCCAGAAGAATCCGGAGACGCTGGTGGAGAAGGCGCGTGCGGCGCTCGCCCGCGGCTACCGCAAGATCAAGCTCAAGGTGAAGCCGGGCAGCGACGTCCAGTACGTCGGCGCCGTGCGCGAAGCCCTCGGCCCCGCGGCGCCGCTGATGGCCGACGCCAACAACGCTTACACCCTGGCGGATCTCGACCGCCTGAAACAGCTCGACGCCCTCGGCCTGATCATGATGGAGCAGCCGCTCGCCTGGGACGACCTGCTGCGCCACGCCGAGCTCCAGAAGCACCTCAAGACCCCCATCTGCCTCGACGAGTCGATCACCAGCTTCGACCGCGCGGAAGACATGATCGCGCTCCAGGCGGGGCGGATCATCAACATCAAGCCGGGCCGGGTCGGCGGCTTCCGCGAGTCGATCGCCATCCACGATCTCTGCCGCCGCAACGACATTCCGGTCTGGTGTGGCGGCATGCTGGAGAGCGGCATCGGCCGCGCCCACAACGTCGCCCTCGCCTCGCTGCCCAACTTCACGATTCCCGGCGACATCTCGCCGAGCGAGCGCTACTGGGAGAAGGACATCGTGATCCCGGAGTGGACGATGGACGGCGCCGGGACCATCCAGGTTCCGGTGGACCGTCCGGGCATGGGGGTCGAAGTCGACTTCAACCGGGTGGACGACCTGACGGTGCGGCGGCAAGAGATCACGGCTCCGGGCAGCGCACGCTGATGCGCTGGCGGTTCCTGGCGGACCTGCTCGTCGCGGCTCACTTTGGAATCATGCTCTTCATCGTCCTCGGCGGCCTGCTCGTCCTCCGCTGGCCGCGCGCCGCCTGGGTCCACCTCCCCTTCGCCCTCTGGGGCGCCGGCATCGAATTCGTCCACGGCATCTGCCCCTTGACCCCACTCGAAAACCACTTCCGCCAACTGGGAGGCGAAGCCGGCTACACCGGCGACTTCATCGAGCACTACCTCCTGCCCGTTCTCTATCCCGTCGGCCTGACCCAGAGCATCCAACTCGTGCTGGGCACCTTCGTGGCGGTGCTGAACGCGGTGGTCTACACGGTCGCCTGGCGGCGCTGGCGGGCGCGGAAAGCTAGGCCGTCTTCGCCGCCTCGGTGGCCAGCGCCTTCAGGAGAATGAAGCCGGGGTAGAAGTTCTCGGCGGGTGTCGGCATGTCGCCGGCTCGGGTGCGGAACCCGTCTTGGGCGAGGCTCCAGGCGCCGCCGCTGAGCGGAATTCCGGAGCGCAGACGCTCTTCGGCCGCAGCCGCGAGCCGCGCCAGCAGCTTGTCGAGGAACGCCCCGAGGAGGTCGGGCTGACCCTTGCGGCCGGTCTGGCTGAACCGGATCTTTCCCGCCGGCCCGCGGACCGCCGCGTGGCGGATCATTCCGGTGGGGATTCCCTGGATCAGGTGCTCCTTCTCCTGGAGCGTCAGAGATTCGACCTCGTCGAATGCCAACGCCGTGCTCTCGCCGCCGCGGGCGAAGGTGAGCCCACGCTCGTGAAGGGTCAGCGTGCCGCGTTCGAAATTGCGGCGGACCATGAGCACGCCGAAGGTCGCCAGCAGGAGGAAGCCTGCGGCCGCGCTGTAGATCGCGTAGGGCGCCAGGGACGGGTTGGTCCGCATCCATCCGGTCGCCGCGAGCACGGCCAGCCCGAAGAGGAGAAGCGCCAGCGGGCCCACGTCCTCGCGGTGGCCGAGCGGCGTGAGCTCGACGGGCGATCCCACGGCCGGGCCGAGGCGCGAGACTTCGTTCATCTCCTGCATCTGGCGGTCGAGAGTCGGCGTCGGCGACATCGGCGGCATGGCGCTCCTCTTTGGACCCAGGCAGGGCGTCCGGTCAGGTTGATCTCGGAATGGCTGGTTTTGAGAGTAGTGCGCGCCGGTGAGCCCGTCAAGCAGACGGGAATTGATCTGGGCGCGCCGCGACCAGCCATCAAAGTCAAAGACGAGCCCAGGGAGCTTTGGTATTAGCTCAGGAGCCCGCCGCGGGCAGCCTGACCACGAATTCGCTGCCCCGGCCGTGCCCTTCGCTCCGCGCTTCGACTGTGCCGCCGTGCATCTCG
>DATARD010000422.1:0-20803 GCA_036264355.1 Thermoanaerobaculia bacterium | reverse complement strand
ACTCGGACAGAGGGTTGTCTGCGCAGCACTCAAGCTCAGGCGTTTATTCCTGATCCCCGCATTGGCCCAAGAGGTCCTCGCATGAAAAGTGACGCATAATCATTACCCGTTTGGCGAAGATCTTACCCGTAAGGGACTAATGTGCGCTTCGCACCGCCTGTTGCGTCAGTCAAGCGTAACACGCTTGAAACAAAAGCCCTGAGAGAACCCCCCGTGGACACTAGCGGTGGCGGTGTTGGACAGCCGCCGGGTGGTCTCCAGCTACTCCGACCGGATGCTGCGGGTGTGGGATGTAGAGAGCGGCCAGACTCTTCAGGCCCTCAAAGGGCACTACCTCGGGGGCTACGCTGTTGCGGTGTTGGACAGCCGCCGGGTGATCTCCGGCTCCGACGATCGGACCTTGCGAGTGTGGGATGTGGAGAGCGGCCAGACTCTCCGGACCCTCGAAGGGCACTCCAGCGAGGTTCTCGCCGTGGCAGTGCTGGACAGCCGCCGAGTGGTCTCCGGCTCCGGCGACGGGACGATACAGGTGTGGGATGTGGAGAGCGGGGAAAGTGAGTGCCGACGCGCCGGTGACTACCGTGGCCGTGATTCCGGACCGCCGCGTGATTGTGGCGGGTGACCATTTGGGCCGGGTTCACTTCTTCGACTTCGTCGAGGGTGGCGATCCGCTGGATGTCGGAACGGTGCCCGGCTCCACCCCGGGGTGACGCGGATTCTTGATCCGGCCGTCGTGGACTCCGACCAAACGTTCTTGTTCGACGAGAGACTCTTTTTGATTTCCAGGAGACCCTTTTCGTTCACCAGGAAGGTTTCCCGCTCGACGGAGCGCTTTCCCGTTCAACGGGAGACCCTTCTTGTTGAACGGGAGACCCTTCTTGCTCGACGAGAAGGCTCTCTTGTTCAACCAAAAGGCTCTCCCGTGAGCAAGTACTGGATAATTCTACTTTGTCAGATTCCGCCCCGGAGGGGCGACTGCGCCTAGCCCAGGGATTTATCCCTGGGTTCTGAGGCGTGCCACTCCCCACCCAGGGTTAAAACCCTGGGCTAGGTGCAGAGGCCCCTCTGGGGCCAGTCGAATGACAAAGTAGAAATAACGGCTCAACAAAAAGGGTCTCTCGTTCAACGGAAAGAGTCTCCGGTTCAACCCGAAACCCCGGTGGGAGCTCAGCCCGCCCTGCTGGGGGTTCAGTCTGCCCTGCTCGGGGTTCAGCCTGCCCTGCTGGGGGTTCAGCCTGCCCCGATCGGACCTCAGCCTGCCCCGCTCGGGGCTCAGCCTGCCCTGCTCGGGGTTCAGCCTACCCCGATCGGACCTCAGTCTGCCCCGGTGGGAGCTCAGTCTACACTGGGGGATCGCCAGCCTGCCCCAGGGTAAGCTCAATCCACCCCAGGGCAAGCTCAATCCGGACGAGGGCGGACTGAACCCTGAGCGGGGTGGATTCAATCCCGAACAGGGAAGGTTGAATCCGGACCAGGGTAGATTCAATCCCGAACAGGGCGGGCTGAATCCTGAGCGGGGTGTCTTCGATCTGGACCAGGCCCGCGTCGATCCCGAGAGGGGCAGCGGCAATCCTGAGAGTTGAGAGTTGTCCACGCCGCTTCGCGGCGAGAGGATGAAAACTCCGCGACTGTCATCCTGAGAGTGCGAGCCCTGCGAGCGGGAAGGATCTGGGTGGGCGGACCTTTCCGTCCCCCAGATCCTTTGGGTCGCCAAGGCTCCCCGCAGGATGACGTCGCGAACCGTGTTCCCCAACCCTGCTCTGGGCATGCCTACCGGGCGACGAGGGCCGATCCTACATCCCTGTTCCGCCGGTCCTGATCCGCTCGGCGAGGGTCTCGACGTACGGCGGCCGGAAGAGACTGAAGTGATCGCCGGGGCTGAAGACGACCTCGACGCCTCCTGCGGCCACGGCTCCCCAGCCGAGCGCCGGGTCGGCGGCACCGGCACATACCCCGTCCTCGGCCACGATCAGCAGAGCTTTGCCCTGGTAGGGAGCCGGGCTCCAGCGGCGCGAGGCCTCCTGGTTCGCCATCCAGACGGCGATCTGCCGGTTCGCCAGCTCGGCATCGAAGTCCGGCAGGGCACGGACCTCCTCGGGGATTTCAGGAACGAGGATCGCCTCGGTGCGCGGGAGGGCCGGAATGTCCACGAGGACCAGTTGCTCGACAGTCTCGCCGGCCCGCTCCAGCTCCCGGGCCATCGTGAAGGCGATCTTGCTCCCCATGGAGTACCCCAGCAGGCGGTAGGGCCCCCGCGGCCGGACCTCGCGGATGGCGGCGAGGTAGAGGCCGGCCATCTCTTCGATGCTTTGCAGCGGCGCCTGCCCCTCGGCGAGCCCGCGGGCTTCCAAGGCGAAGACCGGCCGGTCTTCGCCCGCCGCGCTCAAGGTGCGGGCGAGGTCGCCGAAGGTGAGAGCGTGTCCGTCCGCGCCATGGATGCAGAACAGCGGCGCCGTCTCCGCGTTCTCCGCGCGCCCCGGCGCCAGCTCGACCAGTGGGGACCAGGGGAAGTCTGGCGCGCCGCGCCGCAGGAGCTCGGCGAGCGCCTCGATCGTGGGCCTCCGGAACAATTCGGCAAGCGGGAGCTCCCGGCCGAACAGGCGGCGGACGCCGGCCATGAGACGGACGGCGGCCAGGGAGTGGCCTCCGAGCGCGAAGAAGTTGTCGGAGATCCCCACGGACCCCACGGACCCAACACCCCGGGAGCCCAGGATCTCCTCCCACAGGCGGACGAGCCGCAGCTCGATCGGGTCGCGGGGCGCCTGGACGGCCTTGCGTTCGCGGCCGGGTGCGGGCAGGCGCGCGCGGTCCACCTTGCCGTGAGGTGTCAGCGGCAGGGCGTCGAGGAAGACCCAATCGGCCGGGATCATGGACGCGGGGAGGCGCTCGGCCAGGAAGGCGCGGAGGTCGTCAGCTCCTGATCCGTCCGCCACCAGCCAGGCGGCCAGGCGCGGCTCGTCCTCGCCAAACGCCGCCACAACGGCTTCGCGGACCGCCGGATGGCTCCGCAGCACGGTCTCGACCTCTCCGGGCTCGACGCGCTGGCCGCGGATCTTCACCTGGAGATCGATGCGCCCCAGGAGCTCCAGGACACCGTCGGGACGGTACCGCCCGCGGTCGCCCGTCCGGTAGAGCCGATCGCCCGGCACGCCGAAGGGATCGGGAATGAACACCTCGGCCGTGCGGTCCGGTTGTCCAAGGTACCCGAAGGCCAGGCCGGGACCGCCGAGGCAGATCTCCCCCACCGCGCCCGGCGGCACGGGGCGGAGCGCCCGGTCCAGCAGGAACACCCGCGCGGACGCGGCCGGCCGGCCCACCGGGAGAGCCGGCAGGCTCTCGTCGGCCGCGGTGACCGGATACCAGGTCGAGGTCATCGTCGCCTCGCTCGGTCCGTATTGATTGATCAGCTCGACCTTGTCGCCGAAGGCCTTGCGCACCGCCGCGGCGTCCGTGCCGTGCAGCTTCTCTCCGCTCGCCAGGATCAGGCGCAGCGACTGGAACGACGGGAGCGATGGGAGCGATGGGACCTTCCGGCCGGATGCCAGCGCCTCCTCGACCAGGAGGCGGAGCAGCGAGGGGACGATGCTCGGCAGGCAGGTGACTCCGAACGCCTCCATCCGTTCCAGGAGGGCCGCCGGATCGCGCGCGACCCCCTCCGGAACGATCACGATCCGTCCCCCGGCGGCCAGGGGAGCGAGCGTGTCGCGCAGAGAGGCGTCGAAGGTGAGAGGCGCCAGTTGCAGCGCGACGTCGGATGCCGTGAGGCCGTAGTTGCGGATCATCCACTCCAGGTAGGTGGCGGCGCCCCGGTGGTGGGCGACGATGCCCTTGGGGCGTCCGGTGGAGCCGGAAGTGTAGACGACATATCCGGGGAGGTCCCCCCCGGTCGCGGATGGCTCGGATGCCGCGGGGGCGTGGTCCTCCAGCGCAACGAGAGGTAGAGGGCCGAGGACCCGCACGGGCGCCAGGTCCGCCAGAATCCTGGCCCGCCAGGCCTCGGGCTGCCCGGAGTCGATCGCCACATAGGTGGCCCCGGAAGCGAGAACGCCGAGAACCCGGGCGACCCGCTCCGCCGAGCGCTGATCCAGGATCGCCACCCGGTCTCCCGGACCGACTCCCTGCCCGCGGAGAGAGGCGGCGATCTCGCGGCTCCGCCGCACCAGGTCGCGGTAGCTCCAGCGCTCCTCCTCGAAGATCACCGCCACGGCGTCCGGCGTCCGTTCGGCCTGGCGCTCGACCAGCCCGTGGAGGGAGAGGGCCGAGACCCGCTCCTCCGCGGCGCTCCAATCGACCAGGAGCTGCCGCCGCTCGGTCTCGGAAAGGACTTCCAGGTCGTGCAGCGGCGCGCCGCATGCATCCTGTAAACCGGCCGCGGCCATTCCGGAGAGCAGCGTCTGGAAGCGGGCGGCCAACCGCTCGGCGGTGCTCCGGTCGAAGAGGTCCGCCGCGTAGGCCAACACGCCCGCGAATCCGTCCGGGCTCTCGGACAGGCTCAGGGAGAGATCGAATTTGGCGACGCCCGAATCCACGCCGAGCGTCGAGATCGCCAGCCCCGGCACGACGAGATCCCCCATCGGGGCGTTCTGCAGCACGAGCTGCACCTGGAAGAGCGGCGTGTGGGCGAGGGTCCGCTCCGGGGCCAGCTCTTCGACCAGGCGCTCGAACGGCAGGTCCTGGTGGGCGAATGCATCGAGAGCCGTCCGGCGCACCTGCCCCAGCAGCTCGGCGAGGCTCGGGTTTCCGGACGGTTTTCCAGACAGATCGGCGCGCAGCACCAGGGTATTGACGAAGAACCCGATCAGGCTTTCGATCTCCCGCCGGTTGCGCCCCGCGATCGGCGTTCCCACGAGCACGTCCTCCTGGCCCGCGTGGCGCTCCAACAGGACCGCCCAGCCGGCGAGGAGAGCCATGAAGGGAGTGACCCCCTGCTGGCGGCACAGCCGTCCGATCGCCTCGGAGAGGGGGAGGGAGAGGACGACGGGACACGCCGCGCCGCGGTAGCTCTGCACCGGGGGGCGCGGGCGGTCGAGAGGGAGCTCCAGCACCGCCGGCGCCCCGGCGAGCCGCCGCCGCCAATAGCCGAGCTGCGCCTCCAGGGCCTCTCCCTGGAGCCAGCTCCGCTGCCAGGCCGCAAAATCGGCGTATTGCACCGGCAGCTCGGGGAGAGGGGATGGCAGCCCTTGCGAATAGGCCTCGTACAGGGCCGTGACCTCGCGCACCAGCACGCCCAGGGACCAGCCGTCCGAGACGATGTGATGCAGGGTCAGGAGCAGCAGCCAGTCCGTCCCGGCGAGACGCACCAGGAGCAGGCGCAGCAGAGGTCCGCGCTGGAGATCGAATGGGCGCCGCGCCTCGGAGAGCGCGAGAGCCCGCGCCTGGGCCTCGCGCTCCTCCGCGGGCAGATGCGACAGATCGAGGAGCGGCAGCTCGAGCGGCTCCACCGAGGCGATCACCGCGATCACCTGCACCGGTCCGTCGTCGCGAGACGCGAAGGTGGTGCGCAGCGCCTCGTGCCGGCGGACGATCTCGGAGAAGATCCGCGCCAGCAGCCCGGGCTCGATCTCCCCGCTCAGGCGCAGCGCCAAGGGGATGTTGTACGCGGGATTTCCCGGCTCGATCTGATCGATGAGCCAGAGCCGCTGCTGGGCGAAGGAGGCAGGCAGATCGCGGTTGCGCTGCACCGGGAAAATGGGAGGCGCCTGGACGGTGCTCCCCGCCTGCTCGACGGCCCGGGCGAGCTCCGCGATCATCGGAGATTCGAAGAGCTGGCGCACCGGCAGGTCGGTGCCGAAGACACCGCGGATGCGCGACATCACCTGCGTGGCCAGCAGGGAGTGCCCCCCGAGGGCGAAGAAGCTCTCGTGGATTCCCACCCGCTCGACCCCCAGCACCTCGCTCCAGATCCCGGCCAGCAGCTCCTCGGCCGGGGTGAGGGGAGCCGCGGCGCCGGCCGAGGCAACCTCCCGGGGCCCTGGCCGGGGCTCCGGGCAGCTCAGGGCCAGGGCCCGCCGGTCCACCTTGCCGCTCGGCGTCAGGGGGAAGCTCTCGACCGGCACGAAAGCCGCCGGCACCATGTAGTCGGGCAGGCGGTCGCGCAGGTGAGCCCGCAGCAAGCCGTCCAGCTCCTGGATGCCCTCCGCCGGGATGACGCACGCTACGAGACGCCTCGCCGCCCCTTCTCCCCGGACTACCACGATGGCTTCTCGCACAGCCGGATGGGTGGCGAGAGCGGCCTCGATCTCTCCCAGCTCGATGCGGAAGCCACGGATCTTGACCTGGTCGTCGAAACGGCCGAGGTACTCCAGCTCTCCGTTCACCGCGAGGCGCACCGTGTCGCCGGTGCGATAGAGGCGTCCCCCCGGCGCGCTGCTGAACGGATCGGGGACGAACCGCTCGGCGGTGAGACCGGGGCGCCCCAGGTAGCCGCGCGCCACGCAGGCACCGCCGAGGTGGAGGTCTCCGGGGACACCGACCGGGGCGGGCACCAGGCCGGGCTCCAGACCGGTCTCCAGGACATGGGCCGAGGATCTCCGGATCGGCCGGCCGATGGACGGGTAGACCTGCCAATCGGCGGGGTCGGACGGGAGGGTGAAGGCGGTGGCCACGTGGGTCTCGGAGGGACCGTAGTGGTTGTGGAAGGCGCACTCCGGGAGGCGCTCGAAGAGCGCCGCCATGGCCCGGTTGGTCTGGAGCCGCTCGCCGGTGGTGGTGATCTCACGCAGCGGGGGAAGCTCCGCGCGCCCGGCGAAGACCTCGGCGAGCTGGGTGAGGACGACCACCGGCAGGATCGCCTTTTCGATCTGCTGCTCCACGAGAAGGGAGGCGAGCGCCTGCATGTCGCGGCGCGTCTCCTCCGCGACCACCACCAGGGTGCCGCCGGAGCCCCAGCAGGCGAACATCTCGTGGAAGCTGGCATCGAAGCTCACGGAGGCGATCTGGAGCGTTCGCACGCCTCCCAGCAGCGTGGCCAGATGCCAGTCGATCAGGTTGCGCAGAGCGCCGTGGGAGAGGGCCACCCCCTTGGGTCTGCCGGTCGAGCCCGAGGTGTAGATCACATAGGCCAGCCCCTCACCCCCTGGCCCCCTCTCCCATCCCCCTCCCCCCTCCCGGGAGAGGGGGAAATCGAGCCAGTCTCCGTCGAGGAGGACGACCTCCGCGCCTCCTGCCGGCACCCGGCCTTGCAGCGGCTCCTGCGTCACGACCACCGGAGCGCGGGTGTCCTCGAGCATGAACGCCAGGCGCTGCTCGGGGTATCCGGGATCGAGCGGCACATAAGCGCCACCGGCCTGGAGGATGCCCAGCATGCCGACGACCATGTCCAGCGAGCGCTCGACGAAGAGGCCGACCAGGACGTCCGGCCCGACGCCGAGGCGTCGCAGGTGGCGGGCGAGACGGCCGGCCCGGCCGGCCAGCTCGGCGTAGGTCAACACCGCTGTCTGCTGACCGTCGCCGAAGACCACGGCGACGGCGTCCGGAGTCCGCAGGGCCTGCGCGGCGAACAGCTCCTGCGCACCGGCATCGCAGACGGTGGGCGCTTCGGACGGCCCGGTATCATTCCATTCGATCACGGTCTGCCCGCGCTCGGCCTCGCTCAGCAGCGGCAGCTCCGCGATCCTCCGCTCCGGCGCCTCCACGGCCGCCGCGAGGAGGCGCTCGAAGTGCCCGATCAGGCGGTCGATCGTCGTGCTGTCGAACAGATCGGTGGCGTGCTCGGCCGTACCGCTCAATCCCCCGCCGTCCTCGGTGAGGGTCACCGTGAGGTCGAACTTCGACGTGGTGCCGGCGACCGGCAACGGATGCAGCCGGAGATCCTGGACCTCCAGGCTCCCCATGGGAGCGTTCTGGAGGACCAGCATCACCTGGAACAGGGGGGTCTGGGCAAGGCTCCGCTCCGGCGCAAGCTCCTCGACCAGCTTCTCGAACGGCACGTCCTGGTGCAGATAGGCGGCCAGCGCGGTCTCCCGGGCCCGGCCGAGCAGCTCGCGGAACGACGGCTCGCTGCGCTGGTTTCCAGACAGGTTGCCCCGCAATACCAGCGTGTTGACGAAGAACCCGATCAAACCTTCGATCTCCACCCGGTTGCGACCGGCGACGGGTGAGCCCACGGCGACGTCCTGCTGGCCGCTGGTGCGCGCCAGGAGAGCCTGGAATCCAGCCAGCAGCAGCATGAAGAGCGTCGCCCCCTCGTGCCGGGAGAGGGCCTGTGCCTGGCGGGTGAGCCCGGCGGGCAGGCGCACGGGCCGTACCGCGCCACGCAGGCTCTGCACCGCGGGCCGCGGCCGGTCGGTGGGGAGCTCCAGGCGCGGCGGCAGGTGCGCGAGTTGGCGGCGCCAATAGGAGATCTCGTTGTCCAGAAGCTCACCGCGCAGCCAGGAGTGTTGCCAGACCGAGAAGTCCGCGTATTGCGTCGCCAGCTCCGGCAAGGGCGACGGCCGGCCCGCGGCAAACGCGGCGTAGAGCGCGGCGACCTCGCGCACCAGGATTCCCATGGACCAGCCGTCGCTCGCGACATGATGCATGGTGAGAGCGGTGACGTTGTCCCCCTCTGCAAGCCGCACCAGCAGGGCGCGCAGCATGAGGCCGCGCGCGAGATCGAACGGCCGGCCGGCTTCTTCCTCGGCGAGGCGGCGGGCAAGCGCCGCACGCCGGCTCTCCGGGAGCCCCGACAGGTCGACCACGGGCAGGACGAAGGGCGACCGCGGATGGATGACCTGGATCGGCGCTCCCTCCAACGCGGCGAAGGTCGTCCGCAACGTCTCGTGACGACCCACGATCTCGGAAAGACTCCTCTCCAGCACCCGGGGATCCAGCGGACCTTCGACGCGCAGCGCCACCGGGACGTTGTAGAGCGGGCTGCCCGGTTCGAGCTGATCGATGAACCAGAGCCGCTGCTGGGCGAACGAGAGCGGCAGATCGCGGTCACGCGGCACCGGAACGATGGGAGAGGGCTGCGCGTGCTCCCCGCGGCGCTCGCCGTCGATGCGCGCCGCGAGCGCCGTGACCGTCGGCGCCTCGAAAAGCGCGCGGAGCGGCAGCTCCACTCCGAAGGCGTTGCGCACCCGCGACATCACCTGCGTCGCGAGGAGCGAGTGGCCGCCCAGGGTGAAGAAGTCATCCTGCGCGCCGATCCTCGCGAGTACGCGCCGCTTGCCGCCGAGCACCTCGGTCCAGATCTGCGCCAGCACCTCTTCGACCGGTCCCTGCGGCGTCAGGAAACGCGCCACCGGACGCACCGCGACCGGCGCGATCTTCGCGAGCGCGCGCCGGTCGACCTTGCCGTTGGCGTTGAGCGGCAGGCTCGGGAGGACCACGACCTCCGCAGGCACCATCGCCTCGGGCAGTGTCCGGCGGAGCGCGGTGCGCAGGTCTTCTGGCGCCGGCGCCGGATCGGTCGATGAAGCGGTGTTGGCGGAGTTGGCGGTGTTGGCGACGTAGGCGGCCAGGCGCTTGTCGCCCGTCTCGTCCTCCCGTACCAGCACCACCGCCTCGCGTACGCCGGGGAGCCGGGCGAGAGCGGCCTCGATCTCCCCCAGCTCGATGCGGAAGCCACGGATCTTGACCTGGTCATCAAGACGGCCAAGGTACTCGAGGATGCCGTCCGGGCGTTGCCGCACGCGGTCGCCGGTGCGATAGAGCCTTCCGCCTGGCGCCTCGCCCAGCGCATCCGGGATGAACCGCTGGGCGGAGAGCCCAGGCCGGCGCAGATAGCCGCGCGCCAGGCCGACGCCGCCGATCAGCAGCTCGCCAGGGGTGCCCAGCGGTACCGGCCGGCACTGGTCGTCGACGAGATAGAGACGGCTGTTGGCGATCGGGCGGCCGATCGGCACCGGACCGTCGCCAAGGACGCCGGCCGGCGCCTCATAGACACAGCAGCCGACGACCGTCTCGGTGGGTCCATACTCGTTGAAAACACGGGTTACCGGCGCCGCCGAGCGCCAAGCCTCCAGGCTCTTTCCAAACAAGGCCTCGCCACCGACCACCAGCGCCTGGGTCCGGCCGGCCGCGACCGCCCCGGGCTGCTCCGCAAGCAGTTGCAAGTGGGCCGGAGTGAGCTTGACGAGACTGAAGCCGGTCGCCGCCGGCGGCGGGCCAGCCAGTGTCAAGCCGAGGGAGGCTGCTCCCTCGGACTCGGGCAACAGGAGCGCACAGCGTCCGGCCAGCCAGGGCGCGAGCAGACTGGTCAGGGTCAGGTCGAAGGCGAGCGAGGTATGGACGGGCGCACCGCAGCCCTCCTCGACGCGATAGGCGCGGACCGCCCAGCTCAGATAGTTCACCACGCCACGATGAGGGATCATCGTGCCTTTCGGCCGGCCGGTCGACCCCGAGGTGTAGATGACGTAGGCGAGGTTGTCCGGCGATGTCGGGGGCATCGGCGGCATCGGCGGCGGAGCGCTCCGAGGAGCCCCTGCCTCCGGCTCTGCCGGCACATCGAGGCAGATCACCAGTGGCCCGTTCGGCAAGCGCGGCGCGAGACCGCTCACCGTCAGCACCACCAGCGGCCTGGCGTCTTGGAGCACCCAGGCCAGGCGTTCCCGGGGATTGGCGAGGTCAATCGGCAGGAAAGCGCCTCCCGCTTTCAGCACGGCCAGGACCGCAACTCCCAGCACCACCACACGCTCCAGATAAAGCGCCACCACCACCTCCGGACCGACCCCGAGGATCCGCAACCGCGCCGCCAACCGCTCGGCTGCGGCGTCGAGCGTGGCGAAAGTCAGGCGCTCGGTATCGGCGACATCGGCGACATCGGCAACACCGGCTTCGCCGGCCGCCAGGGCGAGAGCTCCCGGAGTCCGCCGGGCTTGGAGGGAGAAGATCTCGTGCAGGCAGCGATCCTCCGGAGAGTCCGCCGCTGTGTCGTTCCACTCCCAAAGGATCTGATGCAGCTCGCCGATCGACAGCAAAGGCAGCTCCGCCAAGCGCCGTTGCGGATCGGACATGGCACTTGCCAGCAGGGTCTGGAAGTGGTCCCGAAGCCGGTCCACGGTCGTCGGATCAAACAGGTCCGTGGCGAATTCGAGAGTGCCCGATAGCCCGGCCTCCGTGTCAGCCAGGGACAGGGAGAGATCGAATTTCGCAATGCCTGCGTCCACATCGACCGGCGAGAGCGCAAGCCCCGGCACGGTGAGACTCCCCCTCGGGGCGTTCTGAAGAACGAAGAGCACTTGAACGAGCGGAGAGATCGCCAGGTTCCTCTCGCCCCCGACCTCCTCGACGATCCGTTCGAACGGGAGATCCTGGTGGGCGAAGGCGGCGAGGGACACTTGGCGCACCCGGCGCAGAAACTCACTGAAGCTCGGATTTCCGGACAGATCCGATCGCAGGACCAGGGTGTTGACGAAGAACCCGATCAACCCTCCGACTTCCAGCCGGTTGCGCCCCGCGACCGGTGCACCCACGACCACGTCGTCCTGTCCCGCATGGCGCCCCAGCAGGAGCGCCCAGGCAGCGAGCAGGGCCATGAAGGGGGTCGCTTGCTCGCGCCGGCACAGCTCGCGCACGGCGTCCGAGGAGTCAGACCCGAGATGAAGCGGCCGGGTGGCACCACGGAAGGTCTGCACGGTCGGACGCGGCCGGTCCGTGGGCAGCTCCAAAAGCGGCGGCAACCCCGCCAGTTGCCGGCGCCAGAAGGAGATCTCGTTCTCCAGGACCTCTCCCTGCAACCAGGAGACCTGCCAAGCCGCAAAATCCGCGTACTGCACCGGCAGCTCCGGCAGGGACGGTCTGCCTTCGACAAACGCCATGTACAGTGCCGTAATCTCGCGGACCAGGATGCCAATGGACCAGCCATCAGCGACAATATGATGCATGGTCAAGAGCAGGAGGTGATTTCTCTCGGCCAAGCGCACCAGGAGCAGGCGCAGCAGCGGACCCCGCCGCAGGTCGAACGGGCGCCGCACCTCGGCACGCGCGAGATCCTGCGCCTGGGATTCGCGCTCCTTCTCGGGCAGATGAGAAAGATCAAGGAGCGACAGATCGAGTGGCTCCGGAGAGGCGATCACCTGCACGGGACCGTTTTCCCGAGAGACGAACGTCGTGCGAAGCGACTCGTGCCGACGGACGATTTCGGAGAAGATCCATTGCAGCAGCCTGGGCTCGATCTCACCAACCAGACGCAGGACCTGTGGGATGTTGTACGCGGGGCTGCCCGGCTCGATCTGGTCGATGAGCCAGAGTCGTTGCTGAGAGAAGGAGAGAGGGAGGTCACCGTCTCGCGGCACCCGGAGGATCGGAGGAGCCGTCTGGTGCGTGCGCGCGGCCTTGAGCCCCTTCTCCTGCAGCTTTTCGAACAGGGCTCGCCGCTGCTTGGGGCTCAGAGCCGCCAGGCGGTCGGTGACGCTCATCTGGGCTCCAGACCGGACAGGCTGACGTCGGGGTCGGCGGCCACGGTATCTAGCGTGCTGCGCAGCAAGCGGTCCCGCCTCCAGGTGTGCTCGTAGAGGGCCGCATGCCCTGTCTCCTCTCCTTCTTCGCCGGCAACTCGCTCAAGCCTATCACGGGAGCCGGGTGCTGCCCGAAAACCAGGAACGAGCTATGGCGCGACAGCCTCCCTGGTCTCTGCGCCCAGCTCGCGTCCGGTGCCGTTCTCATGATGTAATCGCGAAATCCCGATGACCCATCTCGAAGACCTTCAGCCCAACGCCTCCCTCCGGGGAGTCCTCCCGGATGCCCTGGTGACCGTCGTCAACGTGCAGTGGTTCGGCTCGGAGGCTCTCGAGCTGACCTACAAGGACGCCGCCGGCAAGCTCGGCAGCGAGCTGCTCTACCGGCACGACGAGCCCCGCCTCGCCATCGCCGAGTTGGGACGGCCCTGGAGCTTCGACGGCGACGGTGCTCTCTTCCGCCTGGTCTCCGAAGCACAGCGCATCCGCCTCGCTCATCTTTTCGATCCTCTGCTCGCCGTACACACCTCGAACGTCGTTCCCCTGCCGCACCAGATCACGGCGGTCTATGAAGCGATGCTGCCGCGCCAGCCGCTGCGCTTCCTGCTCGCCGACGATCCGGGCGCCGGCAAGACGATCATGGCGGGCCTGCTCATCAAGGAGCTGATCGCGCGCGGCGACCTCCAGCGCTGTCTCATCGTCTGCCCCGGGAGCCTCGCCGAGCAGTGGCAGGAGGAGCTCGACCGCCGCTTCCACCTGCCGTTCGAGATCCTCACCAACGACAAGCTCGAAGCCGCGCGCACCGGCAACTGGTTCCTGGAAACTAATCTCGTCATCGCCCGCCTCGACAAGCTGTCCCGCAACGAGGACGTGCAGCAGAAGCTCCAGACGCCGGATTGCCGCTGGGATCTCGTGGTCTGCGACGAGGCCCACAAGATGTCGGCCACGGTCTTCGGCGGCGAGACGAAGTTCACCAAGCGCTACCGGCTCGGCCAGCTCCTCTCGACTCTCACCCGGCACTTCCTCCTGATGTCGGCGACGCCGCACAACGGCAAGGAGGAGGACTTCCAGCTCTTCATGGCGCTCCTCGACGGCGACCGCTTCGAAGGCCGCTTCCGCGACGGCGTCCACACCGCGGACGTTTCCGACCTGATGCGCCGGATGGTGAAGGAGAGCCTGCTCACCTTCGACGGCACGCCGCTGTTCCCCGAGCGCATCGCCACCACGGTGCCCTACAAGCTCTCGCCGGCCGAAGCGCATCTCTACAAAGCCGTCACCGACTACGTGCGCGAGGAGTTCAACCGCGCCGACGCGCTCCAGAACGACAAACGCGCCGGCACGGTGGGCTTCGCGCTCACCATCCTCCAGCGCCGCCTCGCCTCCTCGCCCGAGGCGATCTACCAGTCGCTGCGCCGCCGCCGCGAACGTCTCGAGGCTCGCCTCCGCGAGTTGGAGGTGCTCCAGCGCGGCGGCCAGGCTCAGCAGGTCCTGGCCTTCACCGTCCCGGTGCTCGACGCGGAGGCGATCGAAGATCTGGAGGAAGCGCCGGACCATGAGGTCGAGGCCGCCGAGGACGAGATCCTCGATCAGGCGACCGCGGCACGCTCGATCGCCGAGCTCAAGATCGAGATCGCGACGCTGAAGGAGCTGGAATCCCTCGCCCTCGCCGTTCGCAGCAGCGGCACGGACACCAAGTGGCGCGAGTTGGCCGGCCTGCTCGGCGTGATCTTCTCGGGTGCCGCGGTCTCCACTGAAATCCCGCAGCTCCATCCGTCGCCGCGCCAGAAGCTGGTGATTTTCACTGAGCATCGCGACACGTTGAATTACCTGGAGACCCGCATCACGACTCTTCTCGGCCGCAAGGAGGCCGTCGTGATGATCCATGGCGGGATGGGCCGCGAGGACCGCGTGAAGACGCAGGAGTCCTTCCGGTACGATCCCGAAGTGCAGGTGCTGCTGGCGACCGACGCCGCGGGCGAAGGCATCAATCTCCAGCGCGCCCACCTGATGGTGAACTACGATCTGCCGTGGAATCCCAACCGCCTGGAGCAGCGTTTCGGCCGCATCCATCGCATCGGCCAGACCGAGGTGTGCCATCTGTGGAACCTGGTCGCCGAGGAGACCCGCGAAGGCGACGTCTACCGCAAGCTGCTGGAGAAGCTGGAGGAGGCGCGCACAGCGCTCGGCGGTCAGGTGTTCGACGTGCTCGGCAAGCTCCAATTCGAGGGCAAGTCGCTGCGCGATCTGCTCATCGAAGCGGTCCGCTACGGCGACCGGCCGGAGGTGCGCGCCTACCTCACGACGGTGGTGGAACAGGCGCTCGACCGCGGCCAACTCCAGAACCTGCTCGACGATCACGCACTGGCCCATGACGCCATGGACGCCAGCCGTGTCCACAAAATCCGCGAGGACATGGAGCGCGCCGACGCCCGCCGCCTCCAGCCGCACTACATCGAGTCGTTCTTCCTCGAAGCCTTCCAGAAACTGGGCGGCGTCTCCAAGCAGCGCGAAACGCGGCGCTACGAGATCACCCACGTTCCCGCCCCGATCCGCAACCGCGACCGCCTGATGGGCTTCGGCGAAACCGTCCTGCCGCGCTACGAGCGCATCGCCTTTGAAAAATCCCTGCTGACGCCGCAGGGGCTGCCGCCGGCCCCCCTCCTCTGCCCGGGTCACCCGCTGCTCGATGCGGTCATCGATCTCACTCTGGATCGCCACCGCGACCTGCTCAAGCGCGGCGCCGTGCTCGTCGATGACCGCGACATGGGGATGCAGCCCCGCGTGCTCTTCTATCTCGAGCACGCGCTCCAGGACGCCGGCCAGACTCGCGCGGGAGCCCGCCGCGTGATCTCCAAGCGCATGCTCTACGTCGAGCTCGACGCCGCCGGCACCACGCGCCATGTCCACTACGCGCCCTACCTCGACTACCGGCCGCTGGCCGAGGGCGAGCCGAGCGTGGAGACCCTCCTCGACCGGCCCGAATGCCAGTGGATCAGCCGCGGGCTCGAACAGAAAGCGCAGGGCTATGCGGTGGCGCAAGTGGTGCCGGAGCACCTGAAAGAGGTGAGAGACCGCAAGCTCAAGCTCATCGCCAAGACCGAAGCGGCGGTGAAGGACCGCCTCACCAAAGAGATCACCTACTGGGATCACCGCGCCGAGCAGCTCAAGCTCCAGGAGCAAGCCGGAAAGCCCAACGCAAGGCTCAACTCCGGCGAAGCCAGGAAGCGCGCCGACATCCTGCAAGGCCGTCTGGAAAAGCGTCTGGAGGATCTGAAGCTCGAAGCACAGATCTCGCCGCTGCCGCCCGTCGTGCTCGGCGGTCTGCTGGTGATCCCCGCCGGCCTCCTCGCCGCCATGACCGAACGCGCGGCTCCGAAGTCGACAGCACCGGTCGACACCCAGGCCAGCGCCGCCCGGGCTCGCGCCATCATCATGGACATCAAGCGCCGTCTCGGCTTCGAGCCGATCGACCGCGAGCTCGACAAGGTCGGCTACGACATCGAGAGCCGCGTCCCCGGCACCGGCAAGCTGCGCTTCATCGAGGTGAAAGGCCGCATCTCCGGCGCGGAGACGATCACCGTGACGCGCAACGAGATCCTCTATTCGCTCAACAAGCCCGACGATTTCATCCTCGCCATGATCGAATTCATCGATGAAGACACGCACCGTGCCCACTACCTGCGCCAGCCCTTCCGGCGCGAGCCCGACTTCGGGGTGACCAGCGTGAACTACGACTTCGCGGAGCTGTTGGCGCGGGCGGAGGAGCCGCGATGAAGCCGTCCAAACCAAGGGGCAAGCGGCCCGAAACGACATCCGCGCTCGCCGCTCCGCCTGAGGAACAGACCTTCGCCGAGGTCGTAGAGATGATCCAGGCTGCCCGCGGCCAGGCTGTAGCGGCCGTCAACACCACTCTCGTCGATCTCTATTGGCGGATCGGTGGGTACATCTCGAGCAAGCTCGTGACCGCGGCGTGGGGCGAGGGCGTGGTGGACGAATTGGCGCGCTACATCGAGCGACGTTACCCGAGCCTCAGGGGCTTTACCCGTCGCAACTTGTTCAGAATGCGGCAGTTCTTCGAGACCTACACGAAGGACGAAATAGTGTCAGCACTGCTGACACAATTGCCCTGGACGCACCACCTCCTGATTCTGAGTCGATGCAAGCGAGCCGAGGAGCGGGAGTTCTACATGCGTCTTGCCGTACAGGAGAAGTGGTCGAGCCGTGACCTCGAGCGGCAGCTCGCCGGCGCCCTGTTCGAGCGTGCCGTGCTGAATCCGCCAAAAGTCTCAACAGCGTTGAGACAATTACACCCCGGCGCTGAGGCGGTCTTTCGAGACTCCTACCTCGTCGAGTTTCTCGATCTGCCCGACCCGCACCATGAGGTCGATCTGCACAAAAGCTTGGTACGCAACCTGCGCCATTTCCTGGCCGAGCTCGGTCGCGATTTCTGTTTTGTCGGCAGCGAGGTAATGCTCCAGGTCGGCGGCAGGGACTTTTCGCTTGATCTGCTTTTCTTCCACCGCGGTCTGAACTGCCTGGTCGCCTTCGAGCTCAAGATCGGTGAGTTCCAGCCTGAGCACCTCGGCAAGCTGGAATTCTATCTGGAAGCTCTCGATCGTGATGTCCGCAAGGTGCACGAAGGCCCGTCCATCGGCGTCCTGCTTTGCGCCAGCAAGGACAGCGAGGTGGTGGAGTACGCTCTCAGCCGTTCGCTTTCGCCGGCACTGGTCGCCGACTATCAAACGCGGCTCCCCGAGAAGAAGCTGCTCCAAGCCAAACTGCATGAGTTCTACGCGCTGAATGCGACGGAAACCGCATGACCCGCTGCGCGCAGGCCGCCTTTGGCCCAGCGAGTCTGACGAAAGCAAGCAAATGAGCCAAATCGCCTTCAGGGCTTCTGGTGGAAGCCCCTTAGATACAACGGATTGCGTCACGGCCAATTGGCCCAGAGAGTTGCTCGACCTCGCGCCCGGCAAAAGTGTCACCGCGGTGGCACAAAGGCACCCCGAGGCGCTGGACCTCACCCTCCCGTCTCGAAGCAGGGATTGGAGAGCTTCACGGGCGGTGCTGATCCCGCAAAAAGTCTCACCAGCGGTGAGACAATCTCAGCCCGGTCTTGAGGGGGTCGACACCATCGTCACCCTTCCCCATCGTTCTCCTGGCGCAGCCAGCCCTGGATTCGTCCGATTCTCGCCCGATCCGTCCTCTCCGGCAGACCGCAATCCATGAAGAAGAAGCTCATCGAAGTCGCCCTCCCACTCGACGCCATCAACAAGGCCTCGGCCCGCGAGAAGTCCATCCGCCACGGGCACCCCTCCACGCTCCACCTCTGGTGGGCACGGCGGCCGCTGGCTGCGGCGCGGGCGGTGATCTTTTCGCAGATGGTGGACGATCCGTCGGCTTACGTGGATGTGCTGCGGGCGGACCCGAAGCTGCGCCGGAAGGCGGAAGCTGTCCTCAAGGCCCGCCTGAAGCTGTGGCAGGAGGCACGGACCCTCGCCGAGAAGGCTCAAGAGGCCGGGCTCCCGGTCCCGGAGCCAGGCCCGGCACCGACTCTCGACGACATGCTGGCCGACCAGGAGCGCCAGCGGCTGTTCCGCATCATCGAGGATCTGGTGCAGTGGGAGAACACCACCAACGAGAAGGTGCTGCAGGCGGCGCGCGATGAGATCTGGCAGAGCTGGCGGCGGACCTGCGCCGAAAACGCCGGCCACCCCCGCGCCAAAGAGCTGTTCGATCGGCATAAGCTCCCGGCCTTCCACGATCCCTTCGCCGGCGGTGGATCGCTGCCGCTGGAGGCGCAGCGCCTGGGGCTGGAAAGCTACGCCAGCGACCTCAATCCAGTGGCGGTGCTGATCAACAAGGCGATGATCGAGATACCGCCGAAGTTCGCAGGCCGGCCGCCGGTAAATTCCGAGTCGCGCGGGAAGCTCGATCACAGCAAGAGCTGGCGTGGCGCACAGGGACTGGCAGAGGACGTTCGGTACTACGGGCAGTGGATGCGTGATGAGGCGGAAAAGCGAATCGGGCACCTTTACCCGAAGATCGAGATCACAGTAGAGATGGTCCGTGAGAGGCCAGATCTGAAGCCTCATATCGGTCAGAGTCTCACTGCAATTGCATGGATCTGGACACGCACGGTGAAGAGCCCGAACCCCGCCTTCATGCAGGTGGATGTGCCACTTGCCTCCACCTTCATGCTTTCAAATATGAAGGCGAATAAAGCTCACATTGAGGCAGTAATTGAAGGCGGGGACTACAGGTTTACCGTAAAATCAGGTCCGCCCAAAGACATTGCAGCGGCGAAGAACGGCACATCGGCTGGCAAACGCAGCGCTTTTTTTTGCTTGATGTCTGGGTCACCCATGGACTATGAATACATCCGTGCCGAAGGAAAGGCAGGACGGATGGGAGCACTGCTGATGGCTATCGTCGCCGAAGGAGAGTGCGGGCGGGTCTACTTGGCGCCGACTGAGGCGATAGAGGCCGACGCGCTCCAGGTGAAACCGGAGTGGAGACCCGACAACTTGCTACCGGTGAATCCGCGTGACTTCAAGACACCAAACTACGGCCTGACAACTTTCGCAGAACTTTTCACGTCTCGCCAACTCGTGGCGCTGACGACCTTTGCCGACTTGGCGCAGGAGGCTCGTGAGTGCGCGAAGCTCGACGCCCTAGCTGCCGGGCTACCCGGCGATGGCGGACCATTTGCCTCAGGAGGTACCGGAGCTATCGCCTACGCAGACGCGGTCGGGACTCTATTGTCCTTTACCGTCTCGCGCCTTGCCGACCGTTGCTCAAGCATCTGTTCATGGGACATTCGAGACGGTCAGGGGCGGAAACCGGGAATTCGAAATGTGTTCTCGCGCCAAGCCATCCCAATGACATGGGACTACGCCGAGGCCAATCCACTATCCGAGATCGCTGCAAGCGTCGCGAGTGCAATAGACCGAGTTTCGGATGTGCTGGAACGGCTACCAGCTTGTGGTGCAGGCGGCTCCTTTATTGCAGACGCGGCATCACAGAGCGCCAGCACAGCCAAGGTCGTCTCCACCGACCCACCTTACTTCGACAACATTGGTTACGCCGACTTGGCGGACTTCTTTTACGTTTGGCTCCAGCGCTCTCTGAGATCCGTGTTTCCTGACCTTTTCGCTACACTCGCCGTGCCCAAGGCAGAAGAACTGGTCGCCACGCCTTACCGTCACGGAAGCAAGGAAAAGGCAGAGGCGTTCTTCTTGAATGGAATGACTCAGGCGATGCACCGCCTCGCTGAGCAGACGCATCCTGCATTTCCAGTCACTATCTATTACGCCTTCAAGCAGACCGAAAGCGACAGCGCTGATGGTACCGCCAGCACCGGCTGGGACACATTCCTTGAAGCAGTAATCCGAGCTGGATTTGCGATCAGTGGTACCTGGCCGATGCGGACCGAGTTGAGCAACCGGATGATCGGCTCAGGCAACAATGCCCTCGCCTCCAGCATCGTTCTCGTCTGCCGCCCGCGAGAAGCAAGTGCACCCACCGCCACCCGCCGCGAATTCGTCGCCACACTCAAGGCCGAGTTGCCAAAAGCGCTCGCTCTCCTCCAGCGCGGCAATATCGCACCGGTGGACCTCGCACAGGCGGTCATCGGCCCAGGCATGGCGGTCTACACCCGCTATGCCAAGGTACTCGACGCCGAGGGCAAGCCGCTCGCGGTACGCGAAGCGCTGGCACTCATCAACCAGACTCTCGACGAGGCGCTCGCCGAGCAGGAAGGCGACTTCGACGCTGACAGTCGCTGGGCACTATCTTGGTTCGAGCAATACGGTTTCGCCGAGGGTGAGTTCGGCGTGGCTGAAACGCTCTCCAAGGCCAAGAACACGAGCGTCCAGGGTCTGAAGGAAGCCGGCATCCTCGACAAGAAGTCGCCCGGCGGCAAAGTGCGCCTCCTTCGGCCCGAGGAGCTGACAGCGGATTGGGACCCCACCATCGACGCACGTCTCACGGCGTGGGAGATGGTCCACCATCTGATCCGCGTGCTCGAAGCCGAGGGCGAGAGCGGGGCTTCCGTGCTCGCAGCCAAACTCGGCACCAAGGCAGAGGTCGCCCGGGAGCTCTGCTACCGCCTCTACACCCTCTGCGAACGCAAAAAGCGGGCGGCGGAAGCTCTCTCGTACAACGGACTCGTCCAAAGTTGGCCGGAGATCACCCGGCTGGCCCGAGAGAACGACAAGGCACGAACCGAGCAGGCCACACTTTTCGAGAGCCCCTGAATGGACCGAGCCCCTGCTGCTCTCTGTAGTGAAGATAGGGACTGATTATCTTCATCTTTGCCATCACCTAGCCGTCCTTAGTTCAGGCAGATCTGAATTGCGCATGCGGTCAGGCAAGACGCCTCAGCCAGCCGTGGTTAATCAGTCCTTCTCCCGCTCCTCCTT
>DATARD010000409.1:0-2542 GCA_036264355.1 Thermoanaerobaculia bacterium | reverse complement strand
GCGGCCGTGGTCGCCGGCCGGCAGGCCGTCCTCCGGGGTCTCCTTCCGCCAGGTGCGCCCGCCGTCCCAGGTGATGTGCACGCTGGAGCCGGGGCCGCCGGACTTGAAGACGAAGGGCTGCCGCCGGTAGGTCCACAGCGAGGCGATCAGGTGGTTCGGATTGCGCGGATCGATCACCACGTCGCAGGCGCCGGTCCGCGCGTCGGCGGAGAGCACCCGCGCCCAGCTCTTGCCGCCGTCGTCGGTCTTGTAGATCCCGCGGTCGGGACTGTCGATCCAGGCACTGCCGAGCGCCGCGACCCAGGCCACGTCCGGATTGGAGGGGTGGAGGACGATGCGGTGGATGCGCTCGGTTTTCTCCAGGCCGAGCCGGGCCCAGGTCTTGCCGGCGTCGAGCGAGCGGTAGACGCCGTCGCCGAGCGAAACGCTGTTGCGCGGATTCCCCTCGCCGGTGCCCGCCCAGACGATGTCCGGGTTGGCCTGGAAGATCGCGACGGCGCCGATCGAGGCCACCGGCTGATCGTCGAAGAGAGGCGCCCAGGTGTCGCCGCCGTCCACCGTCTTCCACAGACCGCCGCTGGCCGATCCGACATAGACGATGTCCGGATTCGATTCCACGGCGTCGATCGAGGTGATGCGGCCGCTCATGCCGGCCGGCCCGATGGAGCGGGCCTTCATGCCGGCGAGGAGACCGGGATCGACCGCCGCGGACGCGGAGGCGGTCAGGGTGAGAAGCAGGGAGACGGCGGCGAGGACGGGCAGCGCAGGCCGAAGCACAGACTCACCGTCCCCCGGCCGCGATGGCGAACTCGTCGGTGACCGGCGCAACGGTTGGAACGCCCGGCGCGTTTTCCGCCGGCGGCACCAGGCCGAGCAGGCCAAAGATCCGGGTGACGTAGTCGCGGGTCTCCTGGTACGGGGGTACGCCGCCGAAGCGATCGACGGCTCCCTCGCCGGCATTGTAGGCGGCGAGCACGCGGGCCGCATCACCGCTGAAGCGCTCCGAGAGCCACTTCAGATATTTGATGCCGGCTTCCAGATTTTTCTGCGGATTGAACAGGTCCTTCTTGCGGGGGAGGCCGAAACGGCGCGCGGTCGCGGGCAGGAGCTGCATCAGGCCGCGGGCGCCCTTGCGCGAGATGGCGCGTGGGTTGAAGGCCGATTCGACCTGCACCACGGCCGCCACGAGATAGGGATTGAGCTTGTAGCGCGACGCCATCTGGTAAATCAAGGTGCCGAACGGCGCTTCCGGAATGCCGTGCTCCTCGAAGTCCAGCGGGAGGAGAATTTCGGGAGCGGGCGGCGCCGGTGGTATGGGTGTTGCAGCCGGTTCCGGGGCGGGAGTCTGAGGCGGTGTGGCAGCTTGGAGAGCCGGAGTCGGCGGGCTGGGGGCGGCGGCGAGGAGAGGTGGTGGAGCGTGCTCCGGAGCTGGGGAGACGGCCGCCGCCAAGGGCGGTCCGGGTGGAGCGGCGGTCAGGCGGTGAACCTGCTCGGGCTGCATCAGGCCGGTGAATCCGAGGGCCAGGAACCCGAACGAATAGCAGCGTGTACCCTTGGCGAAGCACCAAACTTGTCTGCTCAACATGTCTCTCCCTGTGGGGCAGCTCATTTTTGGAAAAACGAGGCAGCCGAGGCTGCACCGCGGGGCTCAGGGTCTTCAAACGACTTTAGCGGAGCCATTGATATCCGACTGTCCGCAGCCGAGTCAACCCCGAGCGCCCGGTTTACGCCTCAGGCTCACGCCAGGAAGGCGTCGATGCAGCGCGTCAGCAGGGCCTTGTGGTCCCCTTGGAGAGCGCAGCCGGCGATGCGCTCCAGGCAATGCTCGCGGTGTTGTGCCCGGCTGAGGCGCAGCGGCGGCATGAGGGCGGAGAGCGCCCAGGCGACCGGCTCCGGACGTTCCAGGTAGTACTCGGCGCGGCAGCCGCCGACCCCGAAGGCGGTGAAGTAGATCCGCAGGACGTCCATGTTGAAGATGCGGCAGACCGGCGCCGTCTCCAGATTGATGCCGGGCCGGCCGCCCTGCAGATAGAGAACATGGAGGAGGACCGGCTGGCAGTAGTGGATCTCGAGGTCCATGAAGTAGAACCCGATCCGCCGCGACAGCTCGGCGGGAGCGAGCGCTTCCGGCTCGACCCGGAGGAGGAGCGTCACCTGCTCGCCCCACCGCGAGGGCGCTGCGCCGACGATCCCGAGCTGCCGATGCTCTTCGGGGCTCCAGCCGGGCAAGGCAGGAAAGGTGATCTGGTCGAGCGCCAGGTGCTGGGCTGAATCGGGCTCCACGAGCCGGAGGTAGTCGGCGAGGAAAGTCCGGAGAATCTCCCGGACGAGGGGGGCACGGTGCGGCATGCGACGTCTCCTTTCGGGCAGGTCTCACTCGAGAGGAATGAGAACTACCCCCTTAAAAGACGGCTCTGGGGCGCGGAGGTCCTGGGTCCGGCGGCTGGAGCAGAACACCCTGAATTTTCAAAGAGTTAGAGCGGCGACTCGTCCGGGCCGGCGACACCCTGGTACTTTGTGGGTACTTTCGGCGTAGGATTCG
>DATARD010000394.1:0-86550 GCA_036264355.1 Thermoanaerobaculia bacterium | reverse complement strand
CAGAACTGGGTGATCACCTCGATGTCCGCGTCGGGCCTCTATGAGGTCGGCTACGACGCCATCGCGCTCGACAACGCCACCAACTCGGTCGTCAACGGCGTCATCCTCACCCCGTAAGGAGGCACCCGCCGCCTTGACACCCTTCCGGGTGAGCCTTCCAAGGCTCACCCGGTTTTCTTTTGGCGGAGGAGACGACGATGAGGAGACTCGGAGAATCCGGCGCGGTCTTTGGCGCCGTCCTGGCGGCGGCGCTGCTGCTCGGTGGCACAACCGGAGGGCTCGCCGCGCCGCACGGCACCTACGTATTGCGGCCGGCGCGGGTGTTCACGGCGGAGGACGCGACGGTCCATGCCGGCTGGGTGGTGGTCGTCGAAGGCGAGCGGATCACGGCGGTCGGACCGGCGGCGGCGGTCAAGGTGCCGGCCGGCGCCGAGGCGATCGAGCTGCCGGACGCGACCCTGCTGCCGGGCTTGATGGATCTCCACTCGCACCTCTTCCTCCACCCTTATGACGAGACGCTGTGGAACGACCAGGTGCTCAAGGAGCCGGTTGACTACCGCACCATCGTGGCCGTGCGCCACGCCGAGGAGACGCTGCGCTCCGGATTCACCACGCTGCGGGACCTCGGCACCGAGGGCGCGGGCTACGCCGATCTGTCGCTGAAGCGGGCGATCGACGAGGGAATCGTGGCCGGGCCGCGCCTGGAGGTGGCGACGCGCGCGATCGTCGCGACTTCCTGTTACGGTCCCGGTCCGCGCGGCTTCCGTCCGGATCTCGAGCTGCCGAAGGGCGCCCAGGAGGTGAGCGGCGCGCCGGAGATCCTCGCCGCGGTGCGCGAGCAGGCCGGACATGGAGCGGACTGGATCAAGGTCTACGCCGACTACCGCTGCGGACCGGGCGGCGCCCAGTCACCGACGTTCACCCAGGAGGAGCTGAATGTTTTGGTAGAGGCGGCACACACGCTCGGCCGCAAGGTCTCCGCGCACTCCGAGACCGCGGAGGGGATGCGCCGCGCCACCTTGGCCGGCGTCGACACCATCGAGCATGGCTATGGCGGCACCGACGAGGTCTTCCGCCTGATGGCGGAGCATCACGTCGCCTTCCTGCCGACCCTCGCCGCCGAGGCCGCCTATGCGCAGTACTTCGACGGCTACGTCCCCGGAGATGTCCCGGGAAAAACGCCGCCGACCGAGGGCATGCGGCAGGCGGAACGGGCGTTCCGGGCGGCGCGCAAGGCGGGAGTGACGATCGGCTGCGGCAGCGACGTCGGGGTCTTCGCTCACGGCACGAGCTGGCGCGAGCTCGACTGGATGGTCCGCGACGGCATGAAACCGGCCGAAGCGCTGCTGGCGGCGACCGCGGTCGATGCCCGCATCCTCGGCTGGCAGGACCGCCTTGGCCAGATCCGCCCCGGCTTCCTGGCCGACCTGGTGGCGGTCGCGGGCGATCCGACGAGCGACATCACCGCCGTGAAAGACGTCCGCTTCGTGATGCGTGGGGGTGTCGTGGTGCGGCGCCCGGAGAAGCTAGCCCCAACGCGCTGAAACAGCTATTCTAGGAAAAGAAGGTCCGCGCCGAGGGGAGCGACTTCTGGTCCCTGTTTCCGCGGAGCAGGCGGTCCTGAATGGCAGATCTCTCGGGACACTTCAGCCAGCCGGAGTTTGAGAATGCTCTGCGCGGCGTCCGGCACGCCGGCGTGCTTCCTGTTCGTCATCTTCTCTCCGACTGCGCAAAGTGCCGGCAGCGCATCAACCAGATGGGCTGGCGGCCTCGGCGGTGGGCGCGCTTGTTCGGCCTGCCGGTGCAGCCCGCGGAGGCGCCGGATTCCGCCGACGACTACAACCAGGTCTTCGACGCGGCCGAGCAGGTCCTCAACGCATTTTTTGCCGTAGGAAAGCCGGCGGAGCGCTCTCCGGACGAGCTGATGGCCGGGCTCGCTCTTCTGCCTCGGAAAGAGCAGGCTCATGCCGTACGCCACGACAGCCGGTTCGCCAGCCTGGAGATGGTCCGGCACCTGGGCGATTTGAGCCACGCCTCGCGCTTTGAGAGCCCGGCGAGGATGCTGCATCTTTCCAATCTCTCCTGTCTCGCCGCCGAAGGCTGCACCGTCGAGGCCGCCGGCAGTGCGCGGCGCCTGGCCGACTGCCGCGCCCGGGCGTGGGGGCACCACGGCAATGCCTTGCGCGCCTCCGGCCGTCTTCAGGAGGCGGAAGAGGCCCTCGCCAAGTCGCTCCAGCTCAGCACCGAAGGGACTGGCGATCCGCCATTGCGCGCCAAGCTCCTTGAACAGACGGCGTCGCTACGCACCGGCCAGAGACAGTTAGACATGGCCGTCGCAATGGCCCAGGAAGCGGGCCGCATCTACCGCGAGATGGGAGAGACCCAGGCGTATGCCCGCACGCTGGTGCTGAAGGCGATCGCCCTCTTCTCTGCGGACCAAGCGGAGGCTGCGGCACGCGTCCTCAAGCGGGCGATCCCCTTGATCGGCGACCAGGAACGCGAGCCGCACCAGTTGCTCGCCGCCTGCCACAACCTGGCCCGCTGCTACCTTGATCTCGACCGGCGGGAGCAGGCGCTGTCCACCTACTGCAAGGCAAAGCCCCTGTACCAGCAATTCAGCGATCCGCTGGCCGCGCTGCGCGCCGCCTGGCAGGAAGGCCAGCTCCTGCGCGACCTCGGCGATCTGAATGCTGCCGAGGAGACCTTGCTGCGCACCCGCCAGGGCTACCGGGACCGCGGCTTGGTCTACGAGGCGGCGTTGGTCTCCCTCGACCTCGCGACCGTCTACCTGAAACTCGGCGATGTGGACAGCCTGTACCAGGAGCTGGATCAGGTGATACCGGTCTTCAAGAGCCTGGGAGTCGACCGCGAAGCGCTGGCGGTCCTGCTTCAACTCTATAACCTCAAGCCTCCCGGTTGAAACGTTTCGCCGTCTTCGGACACGGCGTCAACGTGCGGGTGAGCAACAACTCGTGGAGCGGCGGGACTTACAGATGGCGGCGCCGCACGTCACCGGCGTGGCCGCCGCCCGCGCCCGCCTCCGGCGCGGCCTTGTCCGGAACCGTCACCGTCAACGTCACCGCCTACGACGACCTGACGGACCTGGCCAGAGTCGAGGTCTACAGCGATTCCGGCGTGCTCCTCGGCAGCATGACCGTCCCGCCGTACAGCGTCGCGTGGAACACCGCCGGCGCCGCCTACGGACCGCACACGCTCTACGCCAAGGCCTATGATCAGGCCGGCAACGTGGCGACCTCCGCCACCGTTCCGGTCACAGTTCCCGATCTCACGCCGCCAAGCGTGTCGATCACCGCGCCCTCTTACAACCAGTCGGTCACCGGCTCCGCGGTGGCGATCACCGCCTCGGCGACGGACGCCGGAGGGATCGCGCGAGTCGACTTCTTCGGCGACGGAGCCCTCCTCGGTTCGGACACGACGGCCCCATACAGCATCACCTGGGACACCACCGCAGTGCTCCCCGGCGCACACACTCTCCTCGCCAAGGCCTACGACCAAGCCGGCAACGTCGGCACGTCCTTCACCGTCCAAGCCTACGTCTATGACAGCACGCCGCCCGTGGTCACCCTCACTGCGCCGGCAGCCGGCGCCTCCCTCTCCGGCTCGGTGACGCTGAGCGCCACGGCGAGCGACTTCGTGGGAGTGAGCTTCATCTACTTCTATAGCGATGCCGGGTATATCGGCACCGCCAACACCGCGCCCTATTCCGTGGTTTGGAACACCGGCACTGTGCCCTACGGGCCGCACACCCTCTACGCCAAGGCCTACGACGCGGCGCTCAACGCCGGGACTTCGCAGATCATCGCGGTCACCGTGCTCGACGCGACGCCGCCAACGGTCTCCATCACCAGCCCCGCGAACGGCGGATCGGTGGCCAAGAACGCCACGACGACGATCACCACCTCGGCGTCCGACAATGTCGGCGTCACCAAAGTGGAGTTTTACGTCGGATCGACGCTCAAGTGCACGGATACGACGAGCCCCTACACCTGCGCCTGGAGCGTGCCGAAGGGAGCGGGCGTGCAGTACTCGCTGCAAGCGAAGGCGTACGACGCGCGGGGGAACGTCGGAACCTCCACGATCGTCACCGTGACGTCCCACTGATCGCCGGGATCGCCCTACCCGCTCGTTGGAGCGCTCCAACGAGCGGGTACGGTCCGCCAATGACTCACCCGTGTCCGGCAATAACTCGTTTTGGTCCGCCGATTACGCGGTGGGAGCCGTTCCCCGACTCGGTGCGGTCCGGCAATAACTCACCTCTGTCCGGAAATAACGCGGATCTGTCCGCCAATAACGCGAAGGAGTCACTCCCCCGAGTTGGGGGAAGAGCAGCGGCGGCTATTCCGGCTTTGGCGCCAGGCTCTTCACCCGCCCCACCTGGCCGTTGGTCAGCCGGACCTTGATGCCGTGCGGATGCGTCGGGGAATTCGTCAGGATGTCCCGGACGACGCCGCGGGTCGTCTTGCCGGTCGCCTGGTCCTGCTTGAGAACGATGTCGACGGTGAGCCCGGGGCGGATGTCCTGTCTGCGTGTGCCGTCCATGGCTTCATTCTAAAGGTCTGGCCCCCTCAGAGAGCTACCTCTCCATGGTAGGGTTGTCGCCAGTCCGAAAGGGAGGGCTCCGGTGTCCGTTCAGCTCGTTTGTCTACTCGTCGCGGTGGTCTTGGTCGTCTCCGCGGTGGTTGGCGCGCGACTGCGGGGGAGCCGGGTGCGCACCCGCCAGCGCGAGCCAGACCGGCTGAAGTCGCAGTTCTTCGCCAACGTCTCGCACGAATTCCGCTCGCCGCTCACCCTCATGATCGGGCCTCTCCAGGACGCGCTGGCGGGAGACTTCGGCCCGCTGAGCGGCGACCTGGCGCGGCAGATCGGCTTGGCGGTGAGCAACGCGCAGCGCCTCCTCGGCCTAGTGGACCAACTCCTCGACGTCGCGCGGATCGAGTCCGGACGCCTCCGCCTCTCGATCTGGCACAGCAACCTGACGGAGCTCATGCGCCGCATGGTCGAGTCGTTCCTCCCGTTCTCGGAGCGGCGGGGGATGACCCTCTCTCTGGAGGCTCCGGCCGAGCCGGTCGAGGTCTGGCACGACGCGACACAGCTCGAGAAGGTGTTCAGCAACCTGCTGTCGAAGCTGCGCGCGCTGACCGGCGAGACCCCCTCCAACCTGATCCGCTCCTTCCGCCTGCAACGCGCCGAGCAACTACTCCGCGCCGGAGCCGGAGCGGTGAGCGAGGTCGCCTACTCCGTCGGCTTCAAAAGCGTCTCCCATTTCTCGAACGCCTTCCAGGACCGCTACGGAGAGCGGCCCTCGGCCTTCGCCGCACGGCATCGGGGGTGAGCCGCTTTGGCGACCAGAGCAGGACTGCCTGCAGCATCTCATCCTGCTTGAAGTTGATTCCCTAGGACAGGAAAGCCCGCTTCATCTCTGCCAGACTCAAAGTCTTTCCGGCTTTGATCTCCGCCCGAGCGCCTTCGATGATCTCCATGAAGACCTTGCTCGTGCTGAGCGCCAGCGACTCCTCGTCGAGGCTCTCCAGGTGGGTCAATGGGATCATTGCGACCAGCGGCTTGCCATCTGCCGTGACGATAATCATCTCTTCGCTGAGCTCGACCGCGTATTCTGCGAGAGGCTTAGACGCCTCCGAGAGCTTGATCTTCTTCATAGCTTCACCTCCTGACCACCGATCCTCAGGATACTCCCCTTCTTCACCCCGACCGCCAAGACTCTCACGATAGGAGCGCCGTCAGGCGCCGGCTCGTAGAAGATTCTCAGGTCGCCGACTCGCAGCTCCCAGGGAGCAAAAGGGTTGGGCCGCAGAAGTTTCCGATTCCGGGTCTCCATGAAGGGTTCATACGTCAACTGCTCCTCAATGCCGTCAAAGATCTCCGCTCGCTGGTGGGCGGTCAGCGCACGCAACTGTCTCTTCACTGACTCCGCGAATTCAATTTCGTAGCTCATGACCGTCCGCGCCTTCCCCCAAGCCGGGCCAGTTTAGTCGAGTACGCCTAACTCTCGGTAGCCGGCCCAGTCAGCTCCTCCGATTAGCAAGAGAATTCACGCAATGATTTAAGGCGAAGGACGAGATCTCACGCTGTCCTCCTCAAGACAACGATCCGCAGCCTGGACGCAAGCCGGCAACTGGCCCGCGCGGGCGCGCCGGTGATAGGTTTCTTCTGCTTTCAACCCCCACGGCGCCGTCCGTGCTGGCCTCCCGGTCCGGGGGGCATCCTGGTGACGTTTTCCTGTTTTTTGAGGGCCCTACGTATGCTCCGGATGCTCACCGCCATGGCTGTCGCCATGGCCCTCTCGTTCGCTGCTCCTGCGAGCTCGCAACCGCTGATCAAGTCGGCCATTTCGGTCGACGCCGGCAGCACCAAGCAGACCGGCCAGACGTTCGGCTACCGGCTGACCTACAACTGCAGCAGCACCTCCGGACCGTGCCTCGGCGCCCAGGTCGTCGATCTGCTGCCGGCGGAGGTCCAGGAAATCTCGACCGTGCCGGCCAGCCCCACGGGTGACGTGGCGGCGATCAACGTGACCCCCAACTTCGGAGGCTCGGGCCGCACGCGCGTGCAGTTCGTGATGATCAACCCCCTGCCGGCCGGCAACAGCGGCGACCTCCTGATCAACGTGCGCTTCCCGAACGGCTCGACGCCGGACGGCACGGTGGCGACGAACACCGCGGACGGCATCAACCTCGGCGCGACGCCGGGAACGTTCACCACGCCGCCGGTCAATGTGACGGCCAAGGCGTCGGTCCAGGTCAATCTCACGAAGAGCCTGTTGACCAGCCCGGCGAACCTGGACATCCCGGAGAGCTATCGCCTGCGCATCTCGGTGCCGAACAACAGCACCGGCTCCCTCAATCTGAGCTCGGTCGGCCCGGTGGTCGACACGCTGCCCCCCGGAACGGTGTTCAACGGCGCCAGCCCGGCGGCCGACTGCGAGCCCGGTTGCGACGGCACGACGCCGGCGACCGTCACCTGGACCAGCCCCTGCGGGGCGACCATCACGCCGGGCGGCAACTGCGACATCCAGGTGAACGTGACCTTCCCGAGCGCGACGTTCACCAGCGGCACGAACGTCACCAACAGCTTCACCGCGACCGGCACGCCGCTCGGCCAGCCGGCGCAGGGCTTCGGACCGGGCACGGTGACACACACGGTCACCACCTTCGTGGCGGCGCCGAACGCCAACCTCTCGAAGAACCTCACCGGCGGCACGCCCAACCCGCCGACGCTCAACCAGACCTTCTCCTACAGCCTGGGTCTCTCGAACAGCGGCAACGTGCCGCTCGACACGCCGGTCCTCATCGACACGCTGCCGGTGGCCCTCCAGCTTGCCAGCGTCACCACCGGCTCGTATTCGAATCTCTCCGACTTCGCGGCCGGCGAAGGCGTGCGGGTGAGCTACGAGAAAAACACGGCGCCGGGCGTCTTCACGCTCTGGGGAAGCTCTCCCAACGCGGCCACCAACTCCACGCTCACCACACCGCCGCCGGGCCTCGGGGCGGGCGAGTACGTCACCAAGGTGAAGTGGGAGTACGGCCAAGCGCAGGTGGGGATGGCGACAAGCAGCTCGCCGGTCATCACCGGCAAGATCATCAACCCGGACAATGCGGGCAATCCGGTGGCCTTCGGGGCCAGCATCCAGAACTGCGCCGCGCTGACCGCCGTCTACACCGCCGGGCCGACGAACGTGAGCAAGAATTCGTGCAACACGTTCACGCTGAGCGGTCCGTTCGTGCAGCTCAACCCGGCCAAGGACAACCTCTCCGGCGGCGGACCGTTCAACACCGGGCAGACGGTCTCCTGGCGCCTGCGGGTACGTAGCGCGCCGCAGTCGAGCGATCCGGTGCCGATCGAGAACCTGGTCGCCACCGACCTGTTGCCGGTCGACCTCGTGTTCGTGAGCTGGAGCTTCGACGACCAGGGGACAGGACTGCCGGCGCCGCAAACTTTCCAGCAGATCCCGAACTACAAGGGGACCGGCCGCACGTTGTTGCAGTGGACGTGGAACGCCGGCTCCGGCAACCTCGGCGTCAACCAGCAGGTGTGGATCCTGATCTCCACCACGATCCGCAACGGCGCCGCCTTCGGTAACCTGTCGAACACCTTCGACCTGCAGAGCAACGCGCCGGGCCTCTCCCAGCGCTGCTCCGGCGGCTCGGCGGCGGACTCCCTCGACTTCGACGGCGACGGCAACACGGCGGAGACGCTCTGCACCGGAACCGGCACGATCACCGTGGCGCCGGTCGCCCATCTGATCTCCAGCAAGCTGGTGGAAGGGGTGTGCGACGGAGGCTTCGGCGCCTCCTCGGCCGGCACGCTGGTCGGCGGCAAGGTGCAGTACCAGCTCAAGGTGCAGAACGACGGCACGGTGCCGATGCAGAACTTCGTGATCATCGACATCCTGCCCTTCGTCGGCGACACCGGCGTGCGCGACACCACTCCCCGCGGCTCGACGTGGACTCCGCTCCTCGCCGCGCCGATCATCCCGCCGGCCGGCACGACGCTCTACTACTCGACCTCGGGCAATCCGTGCCGCGGCGAGGTGGGCGGCCCCACCACGAGCTGCGATCCGCCCAACTGGACGACGGTGCCGCCCGATCCGATCTCCTCCGTGCGCTCGTTCAAGCTGGAGTTCGGCAGCCGGGTAGTGAATCCATTCGACTTCGTGAGCTTCACCTTCAACCTGACGGCGCCCGGCGACACACCGCCCGCGTCGCCGGCGTTCAACTCCTTCGCCTACCAGGCGGACCGGGCGGACGGCCTGGGCTCTCTCGCGGCCGAGCCGCAGAAGGTGGGCGTGTCGCTCGGGAGCTGCCCGGCGGCGAGCCTCGGCGATTTCGTCTGGGTGGACGTCAACAAGGACGGCATCCAGAACGATGGCCCGACCGGGCTGAACGGCGTCTACGTGCGCCTCTTCCAGCCCGGACCGGACGGCATTCCGGGCACCCTCGACGACGTGCCGGTGGCGGTGACCACGACCGGCACCAGCCCGACCAGCACGGCCGGCTGGTACAACTTCCCGGGTCTCGCGCCGGGCAGCTACTTCGTCTGCTTCACGGCGCCGCCGACCTTTATCTTCACTACGCCGGGCCAGGGCACCGCGGCGACCGGCTCCGACGCCAACCCGGTCTCCGGCTGCACGCCGGTGGTGACGCTGGCGGCGAACGAGAACAATCCGGACGTCGACGCCGGCCTGATCGCCACCCAGCTCGCGGCGCTCGGCAACTACGTCTGGTTCGACCGCAACAGCGACGGCATCCAGAACGAGTCGACCTGGGACGGCGCCAACGGCGTCACCGTGCGGCTCTATGTGGACAACGGCAACGGCACGCAGGAGCCGGGCACCGGCGATGCGCTGGTGGCGACCACGGTCACCGCCAACGACGTCTACGGCCAGCCGGGCTACTACCTGTTCGACGGCCTGATCCCCGGGCTGCCGTACTTCGTACAGTTCGTGCGGCCGGCTTCGGCGACCGCCTTCACCACCCAGAACGCGGGCGGTGACGACACCGTCGACTCCGACGCCAATCCGGCCAACGGCGCATCGCAGATCGTCACCCTGGCGCCGAGCGAGGTGAACCGCACCATCGACGCCGGCCTGGTGACCGCCACGGGCGTCCTCGCTTTGGGCGACCAGGTGTGGCTCGACACCAACATCAACAACAACGGCATCTTCGAGCCGCAGAACGGCGAGACGGGGATCGACAACGTCCGCCTCGACCTCTATCTGGACGCCAACAACGACGGCCTGCCGACGCTCAACGAGTACGCCGGCACGACGTTCACCGCCACCCAGGGCGGCTTCTCCGGCCGCTACCGCTTCAGCAACCTGGCGCCCGGCAACTACATCGTGGTCGTCGATCCGTCCAATTTCGCGGGCGGCGGCGCGCTCGCCGGTCTGGTCTCCTCGACCGGCAACGACCCGGCGCCCGATCCGGACGACGACGTCAACGGCGACGACAACGGCACCCAACTGGGCGCGGTGATCGGCAGCCTTCCCGTCACTCTCACCACCGGCGGCGAGCCGACCAGCGAGGACGGCGATCCCAACACCAACCTGACGGTGGACTTCGGCTTCGTGCCGGCCGCCGCGGCGCCGCAGCCGCAATACGACTACGGCGATGCGCCCGACGTCACCGCCGGCACCAGCCAGGGCGACTACAACACCACGGTGCTCGACAACGGCGCCTCCCATCTGCTCGGAGTCCCGAATGCGCCGTATCTGGGTTCCTGCGTCGACGCCGACAACGGCTTCAACCAGAACGCCGGCGCGACCGCCGACGACACCACCGGCTCGACGTTCGTCGTCGGCACCTGTGTCAATGGGGACGACGAAGACGGCGTCGCCTTCACCAGCCCCTTCACCCCCGGCAACACGGCGCAGTTCACCGTCACCGCCGGCGGCCCCTCGCCGTGCATCCTGAACGCCTGGGTGGACTGGAACCGGGACGGCATCTTCGGCAACTCACCCGGCGAGCAGATCGCCACCGACCTGACGGTGCCCAACGGACCGCCGACGGTGCTCTCGCCGACCGTGCCCGCCGCCGCGGTGCCGGGCCTCACCTACGCCCGCTTCCGCTGCTCCTCCGCCACCGGCCTCGGACCCACCGGTCCGGCGCCGGACGGCGAGGTCGAGGACTACATCGTCGGCGTCATCGGCTACGACTTCGGCGACGCGCCGGCCAGCTACGGCACCCAGGGTGCGGGCGCGGCGAGCCACCGGGTCGATCCCACCAATCCGCTGATGCTCGGCCACTGCGTCGACACCGAGGCCGACGGGCAGCCCAACGCCACCGCCTCGGGCGACGACGCAGCGGTCGGCACCAGCCACATCGGCGCCTGCTTCAACGATGAGGACGGCGTCACCTTCACCACCCCGGTCACCGCCTGCGCCTCGGCTTCGGTGAACGTCTTCGTCACCGCCGCGGCCGGCGCCAAGCTCGACGCCTGGCTCGACTTCGACCGCAACGGCACCTTCGACGCGACCGATCACATCTTCACCAGCCAGCCGGTCGTCGCCGGCACCAACACCCTGAGCTTCCCCGTGCCATGCACGGCGTCGGCAGGTATCTCCTACGCCCGCTTCCGCCTCTCCTCGGCCGGCGGGCTCGGACCCACCGGCCAGGCGCCGGACGGTGAGGTCGAGGACTACACGCTGGTCATCGGCTCAGTCGACTTCGGCGACGCGCCGGACATCTACGGCACGACGCTGGCCAACAACGGCCCCTACCACCGGGTGGTCGCCGGCTTCTCGCTGGGTGCCACGGAGGACAGCGAGCCCAACGGCCAGCCGTCGGTCAACGCCGATGGCGATGACAATGGGACGGCCGACGAGGACGGCGTCACCCTTCCCGCCACCGCGCTGGTGGCCTGCTCGACCGCCAACGTCACCGTCAGCCTGACCAACACGGCGGGGATCGCCACTCCGAAGCTCGACGCCTGGATCGACTTCGACGGCGACGGCCACTTCGACGATCCGCGCGACCGCATCGCAAGCGGCCAGGCGCTCGCCTCCGGCGCCAACACGGTCACCGTCAATGTGCCATGCGACGCTAAGTCGGCTCTCTCCTACGCCCGCTTCCGCCTGAGCTCCACCGGCGTCTCCGGGCCCGGCGGCCTGGCGCAGGACGGCGAGGTCGAGGACTACCTGGTGACCGTGGCCGGCCTCGACTTCGGCGACGCGCCCGATCCCACCTACCCGACGCTGCTCAAGTCGGACGGCGCCCGCCACGCCGTGCTGCCGGTCAACAACCCGACCCTCGGCGCGCGGGTCGACACCGAGCCGGACGGCCAGCCCAACGCGACCCTGACCGGTGATGATACGAACGGTGGAACCAACGACGAGGACGGCGTCATCTTCCCGGGCGATCTCATTCCGGGGACGAACGGCACGGTGATCATCTCGACCGGCGCCACCGGCGGTCTGGTGAGCTGCTGGATCGACTTCAACCACAACGGCAGTTGGGCCGACGCTGGCGACAAGGTGCTCTCCGACGTGCCGATCGCCGCCAACTCCTCGGGCTCGCACACCTTCCCGGTGCCGGTGGGCTCGCCGCAGGGGCAGACCCCGTCGCGCTGCCGCATCAGCACCCAGGCGGGCCTCGGCGTCACCGGTCTCGCGCCGGACGGCGAAGTGGAAGACCACCTGGCTCCGATCGGCATCGAGATGCCGCAGATCGGCGCCGCCAAGCAGGTGATCTCGATCACCCGCGACAACTCCGATCCGCTCATCTTCCAGGTGCTGTTCGAAATCCGCCTGACCAACCTGGGCAACGTGCCGCTCTCCCAGGTCAACGCGATCGAGAATCTCGCGGCCACCTTCGCCGCCGCGGCCTCGTTCAGCGTCACCTCGCTGACAAGCTCCGACTTCACGGTCAACGGCGGCTTCAACGGCGCCGGCACCACCACCCTCCTGGCGCCGGGCAACACGCTGGCGGTGGGAGCGACCGGCACCCTGCGTCTCAACGTGCGGGTGGTGAGCGGCGGCAAGCCCGGCCCCTACACCAACCAGGTGATGGGCACCGGCCAGAGCCCGGCCACCGTCACGGTCACCGACCTGTCGCAGGACGGCGGCGATCCCGATCCGAACCACAACGGCCAGTCCGGCGACAACAACACCCCGACGGTGTTCATCCTGCCGGTCTATGTCGTCCAGATCCCGACCCTCGGCACCTGGGGCCTGCTCGCCCTGGCGGCCCTGCTCGGCCTCTTCGCCGTGCGGCGCCTCAACCTCTAAACACCCCCTCTCAACGCAAAAACCGCGAGGCGCGCAGAGCGCGCCTCGCGGTTCTCCCCACCGAACAGCTCCCTTCGTCTAAAAGTCGTAGCGCAGGACCAGGCGCACCGTCCGCGATTCCGTCGGATGGGTGTGGATGTCGGCGACGCCCGCGAGGGGCTCGCCCGGCAGGCGCGAGGTGTAGAAGTAGTCGACGTCGCTCGCCTTGGAGTCGAGCAGGTTGAAGATCTCGAAACCAGCGCTGAGCCCGTGCGGGAAGGCGTACCCCAGCTCCAGGTTGACCAGCGAAGTGGCCCGCGAACGCACACTGTTGTCTTCGATCAGCGGACGCGGACCGAAGTACCGCCAGCGCAGGCTCCCGGAATAGCCGTGCAGGTTCGCCACCGTGGCCCCGAAGGACAGCGCGCTCTCGATGGCGCCGGGAATATGCGAGCCGACGGGGTCGAAGTTGGTGAATTCGGCACGTGCCCGGGCATAGTCGGCGTCGATGGCAAACCAGGTGAGGGGCCGGTAGAAGGTCTGCACCTCGATCCCCTGCCGCCGGCTGGGCCGGCCTGCCTCGGTGGTGCCGGCGTCTCCGGCGAAGACGAGCTCTGAGGCGAGGTCGAGGATGAAGTAGGTCACCGAGGTTTCGAGGTTGGGGATGAGCGAGGTCCGCGCGCCGAAATCGGCCCCCTTGGCGCGCACCAGGGGAGACACCGGCTCCACCGCCTCGTGGGTGGTGGGATCGACCCGGAGAGTCGCGCCGCGCGCGTCGTTGCTGTGGAAGCCTTCGCCGAAGTTCAGGTATAGCTCGGTCTTTTGCCAGGGTCCCAGCAGGAAGGAGAGCTTGGGGGACAGGATGGAGCTGCTCTTCACTCCCGAGTTGATGGGCAGGTCGCTGTCGACCTTGAAGTGATAGGCGTCCGCGCGCAGCCCCGCGATGGTCCGCAGCCAGCTCGTCCAGCGCACCTTGGACTGCACGTACGGGCCCACGGAAAGCTGATCGATCGTGTCCTCGCGGGTGGTCGAAAGGACCTCCCGCGCTTCGGTGTGGAAGAGACCGTTGTGGATGTGGTCGCCGCGCCCCTGCAGACCGACGACGTTCTCGACGTCATGACCGGCGAGGGAGAGGCTCCATTGCCGCTCGGCGGCGAAGCCATAGGTGGTGCGGCGGTCGATCTGCTCGAACTGATCGCCGTGCACCGGATCGTCGAGGAAGTAGGTGAAGTTCGAAAAGAGCTGGAGATTCTGGCGGGTGACGAAGGCGCTCAACGTCGTCAGCGAATGGTCGTCGCCGCGCCGCAGCTCGCCGTTCAGGGTGTACCGGGAGGCTCTGCCGCCGTCGGTCGGATCGATCAGGCCGAAACGCGAGAGCTGGCCGTCCTCGATCGCGCGCAGCGGAATCTGATCGCTCGAATTCCAGGTGCCGTCGTAGGCCTCGACGCCGAGGGTGAACCCGTGCGCCGCGTCGCCGTTGTGATAGCGCAGGATGCCGTTTTTCTTCTGGTAGTCGTCCGGGCGCAGGAAGGGACCGTCGTTGTGCAGGTATTCGACGGCGCCGAGCAGATCGCCGTTCCCCACGGTTCGCGAGCCCGCCACCAGCCCGCGCCGGTATCCGTCTCCCCCGGGGCTCACCTCCACCAGGTTGTGCTCCAGCTTGTCGAGATACTGGATGTGCGTGGCGCCGGCCGCGGAGAAGTCGCCTTCGTCGGCGTAGTACGGCCCCTTCTTGTAGCGGACGGAATCGATCAGCTCGGGAATCAGGAAGTTGAGATCACTGTAGCCCTGGCCGTGGCCGTGCGACGGCAGGTTCACGGGAATGCCGTCGACCGTGATGCGGAAGTCGGTGCCATGGTCGAGGTTGAAACCACGCAAGTAGTACTGATTGGCTTTGCCGCTGCCGCTGTGCTGGGAGATGATCAGGCCCGGCACCGTCTCCAGCACTTCGGCGGGACGCAGGATCGGGCGCTCGGCGAGCTCGGTCTGGCCGGTCACTCCCTCGGTCGCCGAGTCGGCGATGCCCAACATGTCGTCGCCGCGGCCGGTGACCTGGATTTCGTCATAGACGGTCAACGCCGCCTTGTCCTTCTCGCCCTTTGGGTCCGTGGTGTCCGGCTTGGCCGGATCCTCCGTCGCGGGCTGCCCCGCTTCTGCGGGGGTCTTCGTTACGTCTGGTGAGGGCTCCTGTGCCGCGAGTCTCGGCGCACACAGGAGCGAAACGAGGGCGAGACATAGCACAGCTCGCCCGCCGAGCGAGTTCAACATGATGCTGCTATCCCTTCTCCAGCCCCGCCTGGGGCCGGGAGATGAATCCGTTTAGCGCAAACGCTCCGATCGCTCTCTGGCGATCAGGAGTTGGTCGTTGCGTCCAAGAGTCCGGAAACAGCGTGGGAGAAGGGAGGGCCGCGAGGATCGGTCAGGCGGGCGACGCTGCGGCGGGCGACGGGAGCCGAGACGCCGGGAAGGAGGGAGATCAGGGTCGCCGGCTGGACGGCCGGCGTGCTGATGGCGAGAGGCTGGAACAGCGCCGGAGACGCCGCGATGGTGGCGGCTCTCCGCGGTGCGCCGTGATGGTCCGGGATGGAGTGGTCGCCGTCGTGATCGTGGTGATCATGGTCGTGGCCATCATGATCGTCGTCGTCACCATCCGGGTGCTCGTGCGCGCCGAGGTGGAAGTGATAGTGGTAGACGACCTGCCCGCCGACCACGTGCTCGTGGCCGAAGGAGATGTCCTCCAGCGCCGCCGTGGCCAACCCGGCCAAAGCGAGCAGAGCCCCCACCGCCCAAACGAGAATGGCGGAGCGGGCACGGGCAGTCCGGTGGAAGCCCGGCATCCGAGTCGAAGGTCCTGCGCCTGAGGAGGTCACCCTGTTCACCCTAACAAAAGCACCCTGACAAAAACGCCCGAGGATACCACATCCTTGCAGGCCGCGAGACGCGTCGTGTGCGCCTCGCGCGCCTCCGGGTACAATCCGGTCATGCGTCTCCCGGTCCCTGTCCGCCGTCTCCTGGTCATCTCGATCATCCCGGTCCTGCTGCTGCTCTCCGCCACCTCGCCGGTCTCCGCCCTCCCTGCGGAGCGGGAGAAGGGCGACTGGATCCGCCTGCAGAGCGAGCACTTCACCTTTTTCAGCAATGCCAGCGAGCGGAGCACCCGCCGGGTCGCGGCCGACCTGGAGCGGCTGCGTTCCGTCTTCGGCCAGCTCAATCCCGACCTCAAGAAAGACGCCGGACGGCCCACCTTCGTCTACCTCTTCCGCAACGAGGCGGCGCTCACCCCCTACAAGCCGCTGCGCGACGGCAAGCGCGTCGACCTCGTCGGCTACTTCGCGGCCCGCTCCGAGGCCGACTACGTGGCGGTCAACGCGGAGATGAGCTACGACACCACGAAGATCCTCTACCACGAGTACACCCATTATCTCCTGCACGCCAACTACAGCCATCTCCCGCTCTGGTTCGACGAGGGGCTCGCCGAGCTCTACAGCACCTTCAAGTCCAGCGGCCCCTTCGTCGAGATCGGCCACGCCGATCCGGACCACATCCGCTGGCTGCGCGAGAACAACCTGATCCCCCTGCGCGAGCTGTTCGCCATGACGGCGGCTGCGAAGGACTACAACGAAGGCTACCGGCGCGGCGTCTTCTACTCGGAGTCCTGGGCCCTGGTGCACTACCTGCTGGTGGGCAACCCGGAGCGGCGGGTGCAGGCCATCCAATACTTCGGCGCCATCGCTCGCGGCGCCCAGCCGGAGAACGCCTTCCGTAGCGCCTTCCAGGCCGACGAGTCCGTCCTGGAGAAGGAGCTGCGGGATTACGTCCACCGCAGTCTCTTCAACTACGTGCGGCTGCCGGCGGAGCCGGACGAGAAGCTTCCGGTCAAGATCGAGCCTCTCCCCTGGCCCGAGACCCTGGCGCGCCTGGGCGATCTCGCCAGCACCCTGGGTCCGGAAAATCTGAGCGATGCGCGCGAGCACTATCAGGCGGCGCTCAAGGCGAAGCCCGACGACGGGCTCGCCCTCGCCGGCCTCAGCCGGATCGAGTCCGCGGCGGGCCACACCGAAGCGGCCCAGGCCGCCGTCGCGAAAGCGGCTGCGGCCTCTCCCAACGACTTTCAGGTGCAATACGGCTACGCGATGGATCTGCTGTCCCGGGGACACGAGCCCGACACCCTTCAGCAAGCGCGCGCCGCCTTGCAGCGGGCGGTCGCGATCCAGCCGGACAGCGCCCGCGCCTGGGGTCAGCTCGCCTACACCTACAGCTTCGACAAGACCTTCCCCCCCGAGGCGATCACCGCCTTCGAGACCGCGCACCGCCTCCAGCCGGCCGACAGCACGGGGGCCTACAACCTCGTCCTCGCCTATGCCCGCACCGGAGAGCGCGAGAAAGCGGCGCAAGTGATCGAAAAAGACATGGGCTCCGCCCCGTCGAAGCTCGTGCAGGAGGCTTGGCAGCTCTGGCTCGACGAAGGAATGAACGCCGCCGAGCGGTCGGTGCGCGACCAGAAGCTGGACGACGCCCTCGCCATCCTGGACGCGCTGCAGAAGCGCGCGCCGGCCGGTCTGGCCCAGCCCGCCGCGGACCGCGCCGCGTCCATCCGCCGCGTCCGCGACAGCAACGCCCTGGTCGCCCGTTACAACGAGGCCGTCGCCCTGGTCAAAGCCCAGAAGCTCCCCGAAGCCCGCGCCATCTTTCAGGAAATCGCCGCCAACCCGCTCAACCCCACCCTCGCCAAGTCCGCGCAGGACATCGTCACCCAGATCGACGAGCGGTTGAAGAAGAAGGCGGGAAAGAAGGGGTGAGGGATCTCATGTATGCTCCGGAGCCACGGGTGACGACTCCAAGCGGCATCCGCGTTCAAGGGAGAAACATCGTGGCCGATCCCATCTGTTCTCATCTCACTGCGATCACCACCGTCAAACACGCCAAGCACCGGGTGTGCGAGGAGTGTGTGAAGATCGGCGCCCGGTGGGTCCATCTGCGGACGTGTCAGGAGTGCGGCACGACGCTCTGTTGCGACAGCTCGCCCAACCGGCACGCCAGCCACCACGCGCACACGAGCGGGCATCCCGTGGTCGCCTCGGCGGAGCCTGGGGAGAGCTGGCTGTACTGCTATCCGGACGACGCCTTCGCAGACTATTGAACGCTCCATCTGGCCCTCAGCCGGGCATCTCATCGAGGCCGTGGCAGAATAAGGGCACTTCCCTCTCTGCGGTGAGGGCACGGTCTCATCGATGGATTCTTCTGCGCGGCGCCATGCGGCCCTGGGCCGAGTCTTTCTTCGCCTTCTTGCGGGAGTGGCTCTGATCGCGCTCGCCGCGCCTCCTGCCCGCGCCGCCTCCGATCTCCCCCGGCATCTCGGAAGGCCGTCCGTCGTTCCGCTTCTTCGGCTCCGGAGCAGGGCCTGCCCCAAAGCTCGCCCCAGGCCTTCGCTCTCGACGCGCAAGGCCTTCTCTGGACCGGCACGCAGGATGGCGCGGCGGTCTACAACGGCCGTTTCTGGAAGACGGTCGACATGCCGAACCGCGAGGAGTCGAACAACATCCTCGACATCCTGGCCGGCGCCTCCGTTTTGCCGTGCGCGACACCGGGATCGGCATCTCCTCAGATCGCATGGACCGCCTGTTCCGCCCGTTCAGCCAGGCGGACTCATCGACCAGCCGGCTGTATGGCGGCACCGGGCTGGGTCTCGCGATCTGCCACCGGCTCGCCCAGGCGTTGGGAGGACGGATCTGGGTGGAAAGCGCGCCGAATGCGGGCTCCGATCCGCTGCCGGGTCATCGAGATCACCGGAGCGCCCGCGAATCATCGTGGTGACCGCCAACGCCATGCGCGAGGACCGCGAGGCCTGTCTGTCCGCCGGGATGGACGACTACCTGAGCAAACCGATTCTGCTGAAGGATCTGAGCGCGGTGTTGTGCCGCGGAGCGGGAGCCGCCATGCCGGCGCAACCTCCTGACCCAAGTGCCAATGACGAGGTGGAATCGCTCGATCCGAAGTACATCGATCAGTTATTGCAACTCCAGGCCGCGTCCGGCCAGGAGCTGGTGTCACCGATCATCCACCGTTTCCTTGCCGAGGCTCCGCAGCGCCTTCAGGAGCTGCGGCTGGCGCTGGCCGCCAAGGACGACCGCACATTGATCTTCGTCGCCCACGCCTTCAAGGGGAGCGGCGCGCAGTTCGGCGCCCGCCGGCTGGCGCAGATCTGTCACGATCTCGAAGCGCGCGGACGCAGGATGGAATGGCCGGGGGCGGAGGAGATCCTCGGCCATCTCCGGAGCGAGGTCGAACGCATCGTGCCCCTGCTGCGCGCCAAAGCCGCGGATGGCGGTCAGCCGCCGTCCGCGTGAGCTCGCGGCGTTGTCGGCTTCGAGACTTTCGTGGGGAGAATCCTCACCGTGACCTCGGGCAAGCTCGACGTCCCCGCCAGCAAGGCGGAGCGCCTCCCCAGGAGCTCCTGATCGAAATACTCGCGCACGATCGTACGGGTGATCTCGACCGCGCGCGCCGGAGCCAGCGTTCCCAGCGCTCCGTTCTGGCGGAGCGGGCCGTCCCAGAGGATCATGTCGCTGAAGTCGAGGTGGAGGGTGCTCCGGACGTCGCAGCGGTAGTATCGGGACGCGGCTCGGCGATAGATGGCGTCGCTCGCCCCGGTCCGCCCCGGCCGCGCCGAGTAGACCATCAGGAACGGTTGCGACAGGCGCCGGTCGATCATGGTCCCGTACTGCGGAATGCCGTCGAGGTTCAGGCCGGCCCGGCAACGGCCATCGGCGAGACAGAATTCCCCCGAAACGACACCGCCCATGGAGTGCCCGAACGCTCCCAGGCGTCCCAGGTCGAGCCGGGCGGCCAGGCGGCCGGCGGCGCCGGTCTTCGGCAAGCTGGAAAGCTGATCGAGAACGAGCTTGGTGTCCGCCACCCAGCGATCCACGGTGGCCTGGGTGGCGTGGAGACCCGCGAGATACCCGCGGAGCAGGCGGAGCTGGTCCTCCTCCTTCGCCTCGCGGGTCACCGCGGCCATCGTTTCGTCTTCGCGGCTCCACTCCGCGATGACGTCGTTGAACGTCTGGCGCGGCTTGCCGGCGTCGTCGAACAGCGAAATGACCTGCCCGTCCGCGAGCGTCGCGGCCGTCGCCTCATAGGGATGGACGATGCTGAGGACGGCGTAGCCATGGCTGGCCAGATCCTCGAGCAGCGCGGTGTAGGAGCTGGGGATGCCTCCAATGCCGTGCGAGAACACCAGGACCGGAAGCTTTTTCGGACTGGCGGCCGGCGGTGCGTTGAGAATGGCGTGGGTGCGCACTTTCGCCAACGAGCCGAGCGGAGACCGGAGCCCGGGCGGCAGCTCGGCGAGCCCTTCGCGCAGGTAGGGCGCGGGCTCACCGCGATCCGCCGCAGCGGCTGACGCGGCCGCCGCAGGATACCAGGCCAGCACCTCCACCTGCCGCCGCACGCCGGCTCCGGCGAACGTCTCCGGCCGCGCCGCGTCCGTCACGCGCCAGACCGTCGTGCCGACCGGGTAAGGACCCGTCGGCGCCGGGAGAGTGACCGCCTCGGCCGGCGCCGGCGGGAGCGGCTCGGCGGCAGCCGAGAAGAGCAGACAGAGAAGACAGAGCCCCGGGATCATTTGAAGTAGCCGTTGATGTCGAGAATCAGATGCACGGTTCCCTGTGCGTCGTTCTGGACCCTGATCGAACCGCTGGCGTCGACCGCCAGGATCATGTTGTTGGCCAGCGTCTGCCCGGTGGCGAAATTGATCGCGCTCGTGATCGGCGCCACCGTCTGATCCCCCGGGAACATGCGCAGATCGCCGCCGGCGAGCGGCTGGGTGACGGTGAGATTGAGCGACACCGCTCGCGCATCGGCCGGCACGCCGCAGACTCCGGCGAGCGCGAAGGTGCGCTGGGCCGACGCCACCAGCGCCGGGCCACCGAGCGCACCGATCGGGTTTCGGGTATCGACGAGACGGCACGGGGTCATCGTGTAGAAATCCGGCGGGCTGCTGACCACTTCGATCGACACCGCGGTCGAGGGGATTCCATTGGCGACCACTTGCAGACTGCTCGCTCCGGTTTCGATGCCGGCGGGCACGTCAAAAAAAGTCGACACGACCGCTGTTCCGGTCGCCACTCCCATCGTGCTGTGATTGTGGGTCTTGACATAGAAGACATGGTTCGTCGCGCTGTTGGTGATCCGCACCAAGGGGTAGTTGGTGGCTGTTTGCGCGTCATCGCCATAGACGCCGCCTTGCGAAAGACCATTGAGCTGCGTGCCGGAGATGGAATAGCCGGTGACTCCGGCGGTCACGGAGGACGGAAAAGCGCCGATCGTCGGCCTCCAGGCGGTCTGATAGGTTCCGCTTGCCGTGTAGACCTCGACGTCGAAGGAGCCATCGGTGAACAGGATCTGACCCGTCGGAAGCACCAGCAGACGCCCGGCGTAGGAAGGCTCATGAGGAGCATTGGGCGGATTGGGGACCATGGTCAGGCTTGTGCCGTTGAATTCGAAGAATTGGACACCAAAGTTGAAAATCCCCGGGCTGGTATCCACCAGAACATTGCCATTCGGCAACAAGGCGGCGGGACCGTCGGCAACGTCAAGGCTGCTGGGAAAGGTCGGCCCGGCCGTCCAGACGCCGGTCGTCGAGTTGTAGATCGCCGTATTGGGAGTCGCACCGGTCGCGAAAACAGTCCCGTCGGGACGCAGGACGGCAGGCCCGATCTCGTGCGAGCCGCCGCCATCCGGGAAGAGGTCCGGCAATTTGACGATCGTGCTGCCGGCGCTCGCCCAGGTCCCCGTCGCGGGATTGAAAAGCTCAGAATTTGTGAGGCTTGAGGTGTTGTTGCAATCGACGGTCAGGACCTTGCCGTTCGGCAACAACGTCCAACCTTCTTCGTCATTGCCTCCCGTCTTGCCTGTGCCGGCAAGGAGAGACCAAGTCAGGTTGGAGGCGTTCAACAAAGCCGTCTTGCCCGACTCGATATTCGCCAGCATGAACGTGCCATTGGGAAGGATAACGCTCTGCGCATCGCCGATGGCGGCCCAGCCCGAGGGTGGGGTTATGGGCGTCCAGGTATTGCTCGCGGGATTGTAGATGGCGCCGAGCGTCGTCCACACCGGATCGCCGCTGATGTTGTATTCTCCCCCTTCGACCACAACCCTGCCGTCGGGGAGCACGGCCGACGCATAATAAATCGGTGCATAGCTGGCGGAGGTGCTCGCCAGTTGCGACCAGGTGCCATTGACGTAGCTGCCCGTGTTGTCCGGTGTCAGCCGCCACCAGGAGCTGCTCTCCTCAGCCTGCACCATCACGGTGCCGTCGGTGAGCAGGAGAGGCGTGCTGGCGGCGAAAGTGGGCTGGTGGACGAGCGGTGTCCAGGTTTGAGCCCCGGCAAGCGCCGCGAATGAGGACAGCAGGCCGAACCCAACGGCCAGTCTACGGTCAGGCATGTTTTTCCCCAGGTGAAACAAACTTACAGCAATCTTTTGAGCCTACCGCCTGACGGCTGAGGAGTCAATCCCGCGGGCGTCGATGAGCGATGCGCTACAATGAATTCCATCAGAAGAGCTTTCAACCGGCCGGAGCTTTGAAAGGACTGCACATGCTTGCAGCAGGCCCTCTGGATCTGGGCCGTGGCCGTCGTTGCGGCCATCCTCTGGACCACCTTCAGGCTGACGGCGGGCGCCCGGCGGGGTTGAGGCAACGATCTGGAGTCGAGATCTCCGCGGCGCCCTTGGGGGAGATCTGGTCGTCTGGTCTCACGCCGTGAAGGGATTCATGCAGGCGACCCCGGTTCTCTCCACGTCCTTGAGGTTGCGAGTGACCAACGTCAGGCCGTGCACGCTGGCCGTGGCGGCAAGCAGGCTATCGAGCGTGGATAGGGGATCGGGAACGTTGAAACGGCCCCACTGCTCGGCGATGGATTCGTCAATGGCGAGAATGCGGTCGGAGTGGGTGGCCGCCAACTCCGTCAGCCAAGCCTCCAAAACCTCCGCGGTTCGCGGATCACGCCACCGGATGTTCTCGATGCCCTTCCGAATCTCACCCAACGTCAATACACTCAAGTAGATCTCGTCGGAAGCAACCCCAGCGAACCAGCCGGCCACACCCGGATCGCAACGCCGGCCCTTGCGGAGCTCGGAGACCACGTTCGTGTCGAGGAGATAGCTCAAAGCTCCACGTCCCGGCCGAGGTCGGGAGTCCGTTCGAAGTCGGCATCCTCACCGACCGGAGGCATCGCCAGGAGAATCTCCTTGAGGGGTTTCTTCTCCATTGCGGGGAGGAGCGCCTGGCGTAGGATTTCCCGGTGCTCCGCTTCCGCCGAGCGGCCATGGCGCGCCGCCCGCAGCCTCAGCTCACGGACGACCTCCTCCTCCAAGTTGCGCACAACCAACTGGCTCATTGAGCCTCCTTTCATGCTATCAATGCTAGCATTCGCTGAGCATCGTAGCAAGCGGGGTGGTTCACGCCTCGTCGCACGCGACGCCGGAGACGGGAGGTGTCGCTCGCTTGGCTTCATTCTCGACCCTCACCCCTTCCCCCGCGCCTCCGCCTTGTCCACCACCACCTCGGTCAACCGCGCCGTCCGTGAGACGGTCCTGCCGATCGCTTGCAGCAGGGCGATACGGTTTTGCCGCACCTTCGGGTCTTCGGCCATGACGAGCACCTCGACAAAGAAACGGTCGAGGACCGGGGCGAGGTCGAGGATGCGGCGCAGGCAGCGGTCATAGTCGCGGGCGCCTGCGGCTTCTTCGACTTCGTGGCGCAGCCCTGCGAAGGCGGTATGGAGGTCCTTCTCGGCCGGCTCGGCGAGCAGGGAGGCGTCGAGGGGATTCTCCGCCGCGTCCTTGACGATGTTGGCGATGCGCTTGGCGGCCTGGACGACGGTGAGGAAGCCGGGCTCTTCGCGCATGCGGTGGAGGGCGTCGACTCGCGCGGCGAGGTCGGGCAGGGTGGTGACCCCGACGGCGAGGTCGGCCTCGATCTCGTCGTAGGCGTAGCCGCGGAGACCGAGGACGTAGCGGAGACGATCGTGGAGGAAGGGGCGCAGGTCGTCGAGGATCTGCGCTGCGGTCCGTTTCACGCGATCCCCAAAAAGCTTTACGGCTTCCGCGGCGACGGCTTCGAGGTCGAGGGCTAGATTGCCTTCGAGCGCGATGCGGACGATGCCCTGGGCGGCGCGGCGCAGACCGAAGGGGTCTTTGCTGCCGGTGGGAATGAGGCCGAGGCCGAAGATGCCGACCATGGTGTCGAGGCGGTCGGCGAGGCCGGCGACCAGGCCGGCGTGGCCGCGCGGCAGGCGGTCTTCCGTCGAGGCGGGCAGATATTGGTCGTAGACGGCCTGCCAGACGGCTTCGGGGTGCCCTTCCTCGCGGGCGTAGATGCCGCCCATGATCCCCTGCAAGGAGGTGAACTCCTTCACCATTTCGGTGGCGAGGTCCACCTTGAGCAGACGGGCCGCGGTGACGGTCGCGTCTTTCTCCTTCACCCAACCCAGCGCATCGCAGATCACGGTCACCAGGGCGGCCAGCCGCTCGGCCTTGGCGGCGTAGCTCCCCAGACGCTCGTGGAAGGCGAGGCGGTCGAGCTGCTCGGCGCGGTGCGCGAGGCCGGCCTTGCGGTCTTCGCCGTAGAAGAAACGGGCGTCGGCGAGACGGGCGGCGACGACCCATTCGTTGCCGGAGCGCGCGCGGCCTTTCGGATCGTCCGGCCGGTCCATGACGGTGAGGAAGCACGGCAGCAGACCACCGCCCGGCGCTTCGACGGTGAGGGCGCTCTGGTGATCGCGCAGGCTGGTGGCGAGGACCTCGGCCGGAAGCGCCAGGAAGGCGTCGTCGAAGCGGCCTTCCATGACGCCGGGGATCTCGCAGATGGCGGCCAGCTTGTCGAGCAGGGCCGGATCGTCCACCAGAATGCCGCCGAGCGCTTCGGCGCGCTGCCGCATGGTGTCGGCCAGGGTCTTGCGGCGTTCGGCAGGACGGACTTCGATGGCGCATTGGGCGAGCTCGCGGCGGTAGGCCGCGGCGCCGGTCACCTGGAACGGTGCGGGCGAAAGGTTGGGATGACCCTCGGTGGTGTCGCCGGCGTCGATGCCGAAAAAGGTGAACGGCACGATTGCACCGTCGAACAGGGAGACGACACCGTGCACCGGGCGCACCCACGGCCCTTCGCCGCTCCCCCACCGCATCGTCTTCGCCCAGGAGATGCCGGCCAGGGTGCGCGGCACGATCTCGGCGAGCACGTCGGCGGTGGGCTTCCCCGCGGTCTTCTTGGTCGCGGCGAGATACTCCCCCTTGTCGGTCTTGACCCGGGCGAGCTGGTCCGGCTCGACGCCGCAGCGCTTGGCGAAGCCGATCAGCGCCGGGGTCGGCGCGCCGTCCGCGGTGTAGGCGGCGCGCACGGGCGGGCCCATCATCTGCTCTTCGCGGTCCGGCTCGCGCTCGGGCAGGCCGGTCAGGACGAGCATCAGGCGGCGCGGCGCATAGCCGGTCTCCACCTCGGCCGGCGCCAGGTTGCGCGACACCAGCTCCTCGAACACCCGCGTCGCCAGCTCGCGCACGCCGGGCTCCAGCATGCGCGCCGGGATCTCTTCGCTGCGCACTTCCAACAAATATTCACCCAGATGCTCACCCTGCATGATCCACCACCTCCTCGGAGACCGCGGCGACCGCATCGCCTTCGCCGCGCAGCAGCGGGAAGCCGAGCCGCTCGCGGCTCTCCACATAGGCGCGGGCGCAGCCGACGGCGAGGTCGCGCACCCGCTTCATGAGAGCGACGCGCTCGGTGACGGAGACCGCCCCCCGCGCGTCGAGAACGTTGAACGCATGCGAGCACTTGAGGGCGTGCTCGTAGGCGGGCAGCACCAGCCCGGCCTCCAGGCAGCGGCCGGCTTCGCGCTCCATGCCGTCGAACTGCTGCTGGAGGAAGGCGACGTCCGCCACCTCGAAGTAGTAGCGGGAGAGCTCGTACTCCTCCTGCTTGCGCACCTGGCCGTAGGGAAGACCCTCGACCCAGTCCATCTCATAGATGCTCCGCGACAGCGACAGGAACATGGTCAGCCGCTCCAGGCCGTAGGTGATCTCGGCGCTGATCGGCTTGAGCTCCAGGCCGCCGGCCTGCTGGAAGTAGGTGAACTGGGTGATCTCCATGCCGTCGAGCATCACCTGCCAGCCGACGCCCCAGGCGCCGAGGGTGGGCGCTTCCCAGTTGTCCTCCTCGAAGCGGAGGTCGTGATCGGCCAGATCGAGACCGATCGCCTCCAGGCTGCGCACATAGAGGCGCTGCACGTCGAGCGGCGCCGGCTTGAGGACCACCTGGAACTGGAGGTGCTTGCCGAGGCGGAACGGGTTGTCGCCGTAGCGTCCGTCGGCCTGGCGGCGCGACGGCTGGACGTAGGCCACCCGCCAGGGCTCCGGCCCGAGGACGCGCAGGAAGGTGTCCGGATGCATGGTGCCGGCGCCGACCTCCAGATCGAGCGGCTGTTGCAGCACGCATCCCTCGCGCGCCCAGAATTCGGACAGCCGGAGGATCAGGTCCTGTAAAGTCTGCATAAGCTCATCGTCTCCTCTCAAATCCCCGCGCGCGTCTTCTGGATCACGTCGTAGCTGCGCAGCTCGCGCTGGAGGAACTGGCGCCGCACGCGCACGCAAAGGGTCTCCACCTGCCGCAGGGTCGCCACGGACGGCAACGCTCCCGAGCCCTCCGCGGCCACCGCCGGCAGGCTCTCCCGGCCGATCCGGCGCAGGAAATCCAGCGTCTCGTGCGTCACCACGAGACCGGCGCGTCCACCGCAGTCGAAACAGAGTAGCGTTTCGTCGTTGGGGGGCAGGACCGCACCGGCTCCGCCCGCTTCCTCGAACGGCCGGCCGCAGGCAGGGCAGGCGCGGGGGGAGGGGAAGACTCCCGCCAGGCGCAAAACCCAGGACTCAAAATATCGCGCTGCGAGGTCGCGGTCCACCCCCGCGAGCAATGCTTCGAGCGTCGAGTCGAGCAGACGGTAGAGATGATCCGACGCCTCGTTCTCCTGCGCGAACTCGAGCAGGTGATCGGCCAGATAGCTGCCGAGCAGGATGCCGTCGAGATCCTCCAGCAGGCGGTGCGCCGGCCGCAGCAGCTCGACGGACGAGATGCGGCCGAGATCCCGCCCCTCCTTCTCGAACCAGGTCACCTGCACCTTGGCGAGCGGCTGGAGCTGACCGCCGAAGCGGCTGTGCTTCGTCCGCGCCCCTTTCGCGACCCCCTTCTTCTTCCCCAGCTCGCGGGTGAGGAAGGTCACGATCCGATCGCGGTCGTGAAGGTCCATGACGTCGAGGAGCAGCGCCTCGGCGGTGATCAGCGTCACGGGGAGACCTCGGGGAACAGTGGAGCGCCGGTCGTACGGCCGGCGCTCCGGCACATGTGGATCAACCCTGATACGGCGGCGTCGGAGCCGACGGCGGCGGCGTCATCGTCTTCGGCTTCATGAAGACGAACTCAACCGATTCCGGAGTCCGGAAGTTGTAGCGCTGGTCGAATTCGTTCTGATCCATGACCAGGATCAGGATCCCTTCGACGAGCCCGAGGAGACTGCCGATTCCACAGGTGACACAGGTCAGGGCGATCTCGATGACTCCCGTCATCGTCGATCCCAGGTAGAACTGATGGACTCCGAGCGATCCAAGCAGGATCCCCAGAATGCCGGCGGTCGTCTTGTCCTTCCCACGGCTCTGCATCGCGAACCCTCCATGGTTACAGTACGTCGGTCGCGGCTCCATGGTATCCGATCTCGCGCCCGGATGCCTTATCGTACCCAAGATGGCAAACCAACCAGACGATCCGAACAGAGACCTGGGCTTCGGCTCGGTGGTGGCCCGCGAGAGCCGGCAGCGGCTGCTCAACCGCGACGGCAGCTTCAACGTGGTGCGCGAGGGCCTGAAGCCTTTCGCCTCGCTGAGCCTCTACCACGACCTGCTGTCGATGAGCTGGCCCCACTTCCTGGGGCTGATCATCCTCTTCTATCTCGGCATCAACGGAGTGTTCGCTGCGGCCTACCTCGCCTGCGGCCCGGGCGCCCTCAACGGCGCGCAGGCGGTGACGCTGGGCGGCCGCTATCTGGACTGCTTCTTCTTCAGCATCCAGACCTTCGCCACCATCGGCTACGGCTCGCTGACCCCGAAGAGCCTGCCGGCCAACTTCCTGGTCATCCTCGAATCGCTGGTGGGCCTCCTCGGCTTCGCGCTCGCCACCGGCCTCCTCTTCGCGCGCTTCTCGCGCCCGACCGCCCGGATCCTGTTCAGCGAGAAGGCGCTCATCGCGCCCTACAAGGATCACACCTCCTTCCAGTTCCGCATCGCCAACGCGCGCAGCAACCAGATCATCGAGCTGAATGCCAAGGTCCTGCTGAGCTGGTTCAAGCCGGGCTCCCACATCCGCGACTTCTTTCCGCTGCGGCTGGAGCGCGAGAAAGTGGTCTTCTTCCCCTTGAGCTGGACGATCGTCCACCCCATCGACGAGGAGAGCCCGCTCTGGGGGGTGACGGAGCACGAGCTGACCTCCTGCAACGCCGAGTTCCTGATCCTGCTGACCGGCATCGACGAGACCTTCTCGCAGACCGTCCACAGCCGCTCGTCCTACCAGGGGAACGAAGTCCTCTGGGGAGCCCGCTTCGCGAATCTCTTCAATCCGCCGACGCCCGCAGGAGTGCTGAGCATCGACGTCAGCCGGCTGAACGACGTCGAGCAGGCGCCGCTGCCGGCGCGGCCTGGGTCGATCTTTGTCCCACTCGTCCCGGCGAAGGCGTCTGGCGACACTATGGACAGATAGAAGTCGGGCTCCTGCCGCCGTTCGTGGGTCAATCATTGAGCCAGGAGGAGGAAGCGGATGTTCTGTCCTGATTGCGGGGCCGAGTTTGAGGAGGGCGTTTCCGTCTGCGCCGACTGTGACGTCGCGCTGGTTGCCGAGAGCGCGGACGAACAGGACGAGCATGAGAGTGGAGCGGTGGAGTTCTCTCCTCTCGTGGAGAGCACGGAGGTGGGATTCTTCTCGCTGATCACGACACGCCTGGAAGAAGCGAACATCCCGTGGTTCGTCCAGGGCGAGGAGTCGCTCGGCGTGTTGCCGCGCGACGGCCGGCTGCCGCGGAATCCGGGGGCACAGGTGGCGGTGGTGTACGTCGCGAACAACCGCGTCGAGGCGGCGCGCCAGTTGATGGAGAGCCTCGACCCGGTGGCGGTCGGGAAGGTCGGCTGAGCCCACCGCCCCTACAGCCGCAGCGCCACCCGCATCATCTTCTCCGGGTTCTTCTTCAGCTCTTTGGCGAGCCGGAGACCGAGCTCCCGTTGCAGCTTGTGGCGGTCGGCGTCGGCGGTCACCTTGCTCAGATCGATCCAGCCGCCGGCGATCATGCCGTGGCCTCCGCCCTTGCCGCGGCGGCCGAGGAGGCGGTGCATCAGAGAGCCCGCATCGGCGCGCGGGTTGCTGGTGCGGATCGAGAGATAGAGCCGGTCGTTGAACAGGCCGGTGCAGAGCGACCAGGTCTTCCCTTCCATCCGCAGCAGCAGGTCGGCGATCTCGGGCACGATGTCCGGCTGCTCGACCGGTCCCAGATGGGTGAGGATCAGGGTGTCGACCGATTCCAGGCTCTCCAGCGCGTTGTGCAAGTTGCTGAAATAGGTAAGGGGGAGGCGGGGGCTCTGGATGCGCGCCAGCAGGCGGTGGTTGGCCTGCGGGAAGAAGCAGTCGTAGATCGCCTTGTCCGGCCCGGTGTACTCGCGGGCGAAGTCCTGGGTCTCGGAGCGGATGGCATAGATGAGCGCGGTGGCGATGGCGTGGGTGGAGCGCACGCCGGTGGCGAGCAGGTATTCGGCGAGGATGGTGGCGGTGGCGCCGTACTCCGGCCGGACGTCGAAGAACGCGCCGCTGCGGGTGGCGGCGCGCAGGGGGTGGTGGTCGATGACAACGTCCGGCACAACGCGCGGCGGGAGCTGGTTGTTGCCGCTCTTCGGCTGCGTGTCCACCAGGGCGAAGTGCTGGTAGCGCTTCAGGTTGAGGTTGCGGATGTGGCTGAAGCGCAGGCGCAGGCTCTTGAACATCTCGCGGTTCTCGGCCCGGCCGATGATGCCGCCGTAGGCGGTGGTGACCTTCTGCTGGAACGCCGCGCGGAGGACGCGGGCGAGGATGAGGGCGGAGGCGAGGGCGTCGGGATCGGGATTGTCGTGGGTGAGGACGAGCCAGCGGCCGCCCTTGCTCCGTTGCACCTGCTCCGTCAGCCTGGCGATCTGCTCGCGGCTCGCGTCGGCGATCATAAGAGCGCCGATTGTACAGTCTCCCGGCGTGCTACCATTGCGCCGCCCGCGACCACGCCACCATGATCAGTGAGCTCTTCCACATCGGTTCCTTCTCGGTCAGCCCCTTCGGGGTGATGCTGGTCTTCGCTTTCCTCGGCAGCTTCATGCAGCTCCGCTGGGGGATGCGCAAGCTCGGGATCGGCGACGAGGAGGACGCGAGCGCGCTGATCTTCGCCGCCGGCGTCGGCGGCATTCTGGGCGCCAAGATCTACTACGCCATCCTGAACCACGACTGGCATCTGCTGTTCGACCGTTCGGGCCTGGTCTGGTACGGCGGCTTCATCCTCGGCACGGCGGCGGTGCTGTTCACCATCAGGAAGCGGCGGCTGCCGGTCTGGGAGCTGGCCGACGCGGTGGCTCCGGCGCTCGCGCTCGGCTATGCGATCGGCCGCATCGGCTGCTTCCTGGTCGGCGACGACTACGGCCGGCCGACCAGTCTCCCCTGGGGTGTCGCCTTCCCGGTCGGCCTGCCGCCGACCACGGCCGGCGAGCTGCGCCAGATGTTCGGCGTGTCGATCGCGCCCAACATTGCGGACGATCAGCTCCTGCGCGTCCATCCGACGCAGATCTACGAGACGCTCTCCTGTCTGCTGATCTGGGCGATCGGCCTGTGGCTCTTCCGCCGCGGGTTGCGCAAGGGGCAGACGGCGCTGATCATCCTCGGCCTGCTCGCCGTCGAGCGCTTCCTGGTCGAGATCCTGCGCGCCAAGGACGACCGCTTCTTCGCCGGCTTCACCCTGGCGCAGGTGATCAGCGTGGCCGTCTTCCTGATCGTCACGACCCTCGCCTTCGTCCGCTCCCGGCGGTCGCTGTCGGCGCCCTCGCAGCCGGCCTGACGCCGGGGCTCGCGTGTCGATCCCCATCCCAGCCCGGCTGTTGACCATCGCCGGCTCGGACTCGGGCGGCGGTGCCGGCATCCAGGCCGATCTCAAGACCTTCGCCGCGCACGGCGTCTACGGCATGAGCGCGATCACGGCGCTGACCGCCCAGAACACACGCGAGGTGCGGGCGGTGCTCGCGGTGCCGCCGGAGATGGTGGCGGCGCAGATCGACGCCGTGTTCGAGGATATCGGAGTCGACGGGGTGAAGATCGGCATGCTGGCGAACGCCGCGATCGTCCGCGCCGTGGCCGGCCGGTTGCGGGTTCATCTCCAAGGACGTGCCATCCCCGTCGTTCTCGATCCGGTGATGGTGGCGAAGAGCGGCGACGCGCTGCTCCAGGACGACGCGGTGGAAGCGATCCTCCAGGATCTTCTCCCGCTCTGCACCGTGGTCACTCCCAACCTGCCGGAGCTGGCGCGGCTGACCGGACTCCCTGTGGCGACCGAGGAGGAACGGCTGATCGCGGCGGCGGAGTTAGCGACACGGGGAGCGGGAATCGCGGTGCTCGCCAAGGGCGGCCATGCGGAAGGCGACGAGGTGGTGGACCTGTTGTTGCAGGAGGGTCGGGTGGTCCGCTACGCCGGCGCGCGCCTCGCCGCCGGCTCCAGCCATGGCACCGGCTGTACCCTGTCGTCCGCCCTCGCGGCGCGTCTTGCAGCGGGAGACTCGCTACCGCGCGCGGTCGAAGGCGCGATCGCCTGGCTGCGCGGGGCTCTCGCGGCGGCATACCCGCTCGGCGGCGGCACCGGACCCGTGGATCATCTCTACCAGTGGAGGAAGGAAGCGTGAGCGACATCCTGGATCTTCTCGTGGTGGGCGCAGGCCCCACCGCGATCGCCATCGGGGCCGCGGCGCGGCAGGCGGGGCTCTCCGTCCTGCTCGTCGACCGCGGCCCCTTGACCTCTGCCATCCAGCAGTACCCCGTCTTCATGGAATTCTTCACCACGCGCGACCGGCTGGAGATCGCCGGCGTGCCGTTCAGCATCCCCGACGCCAAGCCGACGCGCCGGCAGGCGCTCGCCTATTACCGTTTCGTGGTGGAGCAGTACCAGGTTCCGCTGGCCCTCTATGAAGATGTCATCGAGGTGAAGAAGGACGGCGACGGGCTCTTCACCATCCGCACCAGCAAGACCACCTACCGGGCCCGGGCCGTGGCGCTCGCGACCGGCTACTTCGGCAACCCGCGCCATCTCGGCGTGCCGGGGGAAGACCTCCCATGGGTCTCCTACCGCTACACCGAGGCCTATCCTTATTATGGCCGCGACGTGGTGATCATCGGGGCCGGCAACACCGCCGCCGAGGCCGCTCTCGATCTCTGGCGCAACGGCGTGCGGGTGAGCCTGGTCCATCGCGGCACGCATGTGAAGCCCGGGGTCAAATACTGGGTCAAGCCGGACATCGAGAACCGCATCGAGGAGGGCTCGATCCCGGCGCGGTTCAACACCGTGGTGCGCGCCTTCCGCGACGGCGAAGGTGTCGAGGTCGAAGGACCGAACGGCCGCGAGATCGTGCCCGCCCAGGCGTCGTTCATCCTCATCGGCTACACCCCGGACGCCGACTTCGAGCGCCGCTGCGGCGTCGAGCTCGATCCAACCAGTCTGATCCCGGTCTACAACCCGGAGACCTGCGAGTCGAACGTCCCCGGCCTCTACGTCGCCGGCACCATCCAGGCCGGCCGCGCCACCGACAAGATCTTCATCGAGAACTCGCGGGACCACGGGCCGAAGATCGTGAAACACCTGGTGGGGCGGCTCAACCCAAAGTAGTCACTCCCGTCCTCTCCCGAGGTCGCCCGTCTCCTCCTCAGAGTCCGGTCCCTTACGCTGAAGGCTCGATCGCTCCCGGGGGATTGCCGTTCCGATCCTCCGGCATCTTCTTTGCTTTGGTGAAGCTGTGTTCCCCGAGGAGGTGGCATGGCTCCACGTGTTCGGATTTCTGGGCTGGTCCTGGTCGCCGTCGTGGCCTCTCTGTCTCTTGCCGCGCAGCCGGCTCCCGAGCAGACACCGCCGGTCATCAACGAAACGATCGACGTCCGCGTGGTAAACGTGGAGACGGTGGTCACCGACGCGCAGGGCAAACGGGTCAAAGGTCTCAGCGGCGAGGAGAAGGACCGGCGCCTGCGCGTCGAGCTCGGCGCGGCGCGCCCGGCGGGCCGCGGTGAGCAGCAGCACGTCGTCTTCGCGGTCGACGATCCGGTCGCCGGCGCTGTGCTGTGGGGCGAAACCCGGGTGAGCTTGTGATTGACGCAGGTACCTCAAGGAGGTTTTCATGGTTGTTCAGTCTCTGAAATCAATTCTTCTCGCCGGTGCCTTGATGGTCCCGGCCGCGTTGCCCGCGGCGGCTGACGTGATTCCACCCGCCGAGCCGGCCCAGGCTCCGGACCAGGGCTACACCGAAGCCATCGACGTGCGCGTGGTCAACGTCGAGGCGGTGGTCACCGACCGCAAAGGCGAGCGGCTGCGCGGCCTGAAGGCGTCCGACTTCCGCCTCCTGGTGGACGGCAAGGAAGTGCCGATCGACTACTTCACCGAGGTGGTGGATGGCACGGCCGCGCCCGCCGGAGCCGCGGCGGCTTCCGGCGACCGGTCGGTGCCGGCGCCGATGCAGGGGACGGTGGGGCGGAGCGTGCTGATCTTCGTCGACCAGGCGTTCAGTCTGCAGACCCACCTCGAGCAGGTGGTGCGGCGGCTGAACGGCGACCTCGACCGGCTGGGAGCCGGCGACCAGGTGGCGGTGGTGGCTTTCGATGGCCAGAAGCTGTCGGTGCTGGCGGACTGGACGTCGGACAAGAAGGTCGTGCATGCCGCGCTGGACAAGGCGTCGCACGGCGCGGCCGGCGGCGCCCAGATGCGTGTCGAGCGGACGTCGCTCCGCAACGACGCGGCGCTGCGCCGTCTCGCCGACGCGGAGAGCGGGATCGGCGAAGGCGACCGCGACTTCTTCGGCTTCGCCAACGGCGTGCCGGAGGCGGTGGACATGGCTTCGGTGCTGGTGGGGCCGGACGGCACGCCGGACTCCTCCTTCCGCACGCCGTTCGCGCGCAACTACTCCGGCGTCCCCTGGATCGCGGTGGCTCAGGCGCACAAGACGCTCGCCGCCGCGGTCGCCGCGCTGCGTGGCTTCTCCGGCGCGCCCGGCCGCAAGACGGCGCTCCTCCTCTCTGGCGGCTGGCCGGTCGATCTCGCGCCGAGCCTGTATCCGGAGCTGATCGACACCGCCAACCGGCTGAGCTACACCCTCTATCCGGTCGACGTGCCGGGGATCGAGACCTCGCCGGTGCCGATCGAGGCGTCCGAGCAGGGTCCTTTCCGCCACGGCGCGCCGCACGGCGAATTCATCTCCTCGCGCTGGGAGCTCGACTCCCAGTACGGCATGGAGCTGCTCGCCAACTGGACGGGCGGCAAGAGCTCGCTCAACTCGAACCGGCTGACCGCCCTCGACCGTTTGGTGGCCGACACCGGCACCTACTACTGGATCGGCTTCTCCCCCACCTGGCGCGGCGACGGGCGGCGGCACAGCGTCCGCCTGGAGTCGCGGCGTTCCGGCATCGGGGTGCGGTCGCGCCGCAGCTTCACCGACGTCTCGCGGGCGGCGGAGAGCGCGATGTCGATCGAAGGCGAGCTGATGCTAGGCCGCACCGTGCCCGAAAAGAAGCTCTACGTCGAGCTGGGCGGCACCTCGTCGTCCGGCCTCTCCGCCGTCGAGGTGCCGATCACCCTGGGCGTTCCCTCCGAGGCCTTGAGCTTCGTGCAGACGGCGGCAGGTTACCAGGCCGAGCTGCCGCTCCATGTCACCTCGCTGGACGACTCGAACGATCCGCTGGACCTGCCGCCGGTCGTCCTGCGCGCGGTGGTGAAGCAGGTGCCGCCGGCCGGCGAGCTGGTGCGCTTTCAATCGACCTTCCGCGTGCGCCGGGGAGAACGGGTGCTGCGCTTCACGGTGCAGGACGCGGTACACGACAAGCTGCTCTGGGGAGAAGCAACGATCAGCCGCGGCGGCGGCAAGTCGGCCAAGTAGGGCGAGATGGAAGGACCTGGGCGAGTGGACTTTTCATCCCGCCCGGATCGGTCTCAGGCGGCTTTCAACGGGGCAAGATCGGCGTCCGGCAGTGGAGCGAGGCCGAGACCGGCCAGGACGCGGTTGATCGTGGATGCGGAGACCTTGCCGGGGGCCGTGATCTCCAGACCGATGGGCCGGCCCCCTGCGGCGAAGTCGATCAACAGGCCCGGAGCGGCCTGTTCGGTTCGGACGCTCTTCTCATCGCCCTCCCGAGGAAGATAAAGATAGGCCGCCAGTGGTCGACCGTGGCGGAAGGTGATTTCCAGATAGGGCTCTTTCATAGGTCAGCTCAGAGGATAGGCCGTAACGACGGAGGTCCACCTCGTAAAGTCGCGGTCCTCCATTCGCTTGAGCAGATGGACACTGAGACCGAGATCCCAGTCCCACCAGGACGGCCATTCATGAGGTGGCAGAGGTCGCTCCCTCCCAGGAGGCTCAGCAGAAGCCTACGATGGATGATGAGGATCGTACCATCAGCGGTGCGGTGAGCCGAGATTCATGACAAGCTTCGACGAACAGCGAAAGAAAACAGCCGGGCTGCCGGTTGTAGACGATGATGAAAAGAAGCCCCAGGAGGAGATGATGCGATCGAGCCGACGGTTCTTCCATGCCGTGGCGCTGCTGGCCGCGGCGGTGCCGGCCCTTTCTCAAACACCTCAGACACCTCAGGCACCTCAGGCTCCGGCGCAGAAACCGGCCGAGGCACCGGCGAGCGTGTTCGGGGAGCAGATCGACGTGCGGGTGGTCAACGTCGAGGTGGTGGTCACCGACAAGCAGGGGAATCGGGTGGCCGGCCTGCGCCCCGGTGACTTCCGCCTGCGGGTCGACGGCAAGGAGGTGCCGGTGACCTACTTCTCCGAGGTGCGCGGCGGCGAGGCCGTCTCCCCGGTCGCCGATCCGACGGACTCGGCGCCGCCGGTTCCCGGCCTGCCGAGCATCGCTCCGGGCAGCCCGGTCGGCACCAGCTATCTCGTCTTCATCGACGACTTCTTTCCCCTCGGGCCGCGCCGCGACGAGGTGCTGAAATCGCTCAAGAAGGATCTCTCCCTGCTCGGTCCCGACGATCGCATGGCCATCGTGGCGTATGACGGCAAGCAGGTGACCATGCTCACCTCGTGGTCCAATTCGGAGCGGGCGCTCAACCGCGCCCTCGATCAGGCGATCGGGCGCGAATCGTACGGCTTGCAGCGCCTCTCCGAGCTGCACAGCTTCGAGTCGACCCAGAGGCTCTCGGCGAACCTGGGCGTGGTGCGCGGTCCGCGCACCTCCTTCTCGCAGCAGCTCAGCCTGGAAGAGGTCTCCTTCGCGCGCCACATCGGCGACCAGGTGAGCCGGGTGGTCGGCGCGGCGGTCAGCACGATGCGCGGTTTCGCCTCGCCGCCGGGCCGCAAGGTGATGATCCTGCTCGCGGGGGGCTGGCCGTATTCGCCCGCCGACTACGTGGTCAACGACCCCAACCGGCCGGTGGTCGACCGCGACGTGCCGGAGGGCGAGGACCTGCTGCGGCCACTGACCGACACCGCCAACCGCCTGGGCTACACCATCTACACGGTCGACGTGCCGGGCCTCCAGAGCAACAACCCCGACGCCTCGGAGACCAGCCCGGCGCCTGCGGGCCTCAACATCCGCGACCAGGAGATCAAAGGCTCGCTGGAGTTCGTGGCCAGCCAGACCGGCGGCAAGGCGCTGCTCAACAGCCTGCGCGAGAAGGCGCTGCCCAATGCCTCCGAGGACACCCGCTCGTACTACTGGCTGGGCTTCACCCCGAGCTGGCAGAAGAACGACCAGCGCCACAAGGTGACCGTCGACGTGACACGCCCCGGCTTCAAGGTGCGCTCGCGCGCGGGCTTCCTCGACCTGTCGCGCAAGAGCGAGGTCTCCATGATGGTGGAGAGCGCGATGCTGTTCGGCAACGCGCCGGGAGCGAGCCCGATGCCTCTCCAGGTCGCCGCGCCGGTCAAGTCCGGCCGGCACGAGATGGAGATGCAGATCACCCTCGGCATCCCCGGCGACCAGGTCACCGTCGTCCCCTACGAGGGGAAATACGTCGCCGAGCTGGAGCTGCGGGTGGCGGCGATCGACGTCAACGGCGACAAGTCGGACATCCCCGTGGTGCCGCTCAAGCTCTCCTCGCCCACGGCGCCGCCCAAAGGCGCATTTTTCAAATACCAGACCAAGCTCAAGCTGCGCGACGTCAAGCAACACCTGGTCGTGGCGATCTTCGATCCCTTGAGCAACCACATCCTCACCGCCGAGGCCGAGGTGACGCCGCCGCTGAAGAAGTGAGGCGTCCCGTTCGCGTCCCCCGTATAATTCCCGCGATGGCCCCGCGATGGCACGTGCCTTGAAGGGGACGAGGGTGGGAAACGCAGATCAGGAGAAGAGCATTCTATGAAGTCATCGAAAAAAAATCCGGCGGCCCAGCGCGGGCTTGCCGTAACGGGTCTGCTGTTCCTCTTGGCTGTTCCCGGCCTGGCCGCTCCCAAGCCCGCGCCTGCTCCGGCCGCCAAGCCGGCGGCCGGCGCCAAGCCCGGCGAGGAGCCGGGCTTCTTCATCGACACGGTCAACGTCTCCGTCGTCAACGTCGACGTCTACGTGACCGACAAGCAGGGCAAGCGGGTCAACGGCCTGACCAAGAACGACTTCGAGCTGTACGAGGACGGCCGGCCGGTGGCGATCACCAACTTCTACGCGGTCGAGAACGGCAAGTCGACGACGGTGGAGCCGCAGCTTGCCACGACGTCGGTTCCGCCGGCGATTCCCGGCGTGCCGGCCGCGCCGGTGGAGCGCGCGCCGACCCCCGAGGACCAGCGGTTGCGCCTGGTGGTGTACATCGACAACTTCAACCTGCGGCCGTTCGACCGCAACCGGGTGATGCGCGAAGTGCGCGCCTTCCTCAACGAGAAGCTCGGCCGCGACGACGAGATGATGCTGGTCTCCTTCGATCGCGAGTTGCACGTGCGCCACGGCTTCACCAGCGATCCTTCGCTGATCGCCACCGACATGCTGGAGATGGAGAAGATCTCGGCGCAGGGCGTGCACGGCGACTCCGACCGCAAGGACGCGCTGCAGAAGATCGAGGACTCGCGGAGCGTCAGCGAGGCCCTGGGCTACGCCCGCGCCTATGCGGAGTCGACGTACAACGACCTCTCCTTCACCATCGACGCGATGAAGAACATCACCGACTCGCTCGCCGGCCTGCCCGGCCGCAAGGCGGTCCTCTACGTCAGCGACGGTCTGCAGATGATCGCCGGCCAGGACGTCTTCTACGCCGTGCAGAACAAGTACGGCGAGCAGAGCACCGGCTTGACCGAGCAGTTCCAGTGGGACACCTCGAAGCGCCTCACCGAGCTGACCGCCCAGGCGAACGCCAACCGCGTCACCTTCTACACCATCGACGCCGCCGGCCTGCGAGTCTACTCCTCGGTGACCGCCGAGAACCAGTCGGCGGGCTCCGGCGTGTTCATCGATTCGGTGCAGATCGCCAACCTGCAGAGCTCCATCCAGATGATCGCCGAGAAGACCGGCGGCATCGCGATCCTCAACTCGAACGTGGTGACGCCGCAGCTCGAAAAGATCGCGCAGGATTTCAATACTTTCTACTCCCTGGGCTACACCCCGACCCATTTCGGCGACGGCCGGTACCACAAGATCGACGTCAAGATGAAGCGCAAGGGTCTCCAGGTGCGCCATCGCGAGGGGTACCGCGACAAGAACGTCGAGGCCCGGATGAGCGATGGCACGTTGGCGGCGCTCAAGTTCGCCATCGACAACAACCCGATGGGAGTGGACGTCAGCTTCGGGACGCCGCAGCGGCGCCCCGACGGCATGTTCTTGCAGCCGGTCGAGGTGAAAGTGCCCATCGGCAAGCTGGTGCTCGTGCCGCGCGCAGGGAAGTACGAGGCGCGGGTGCGCCTCTTCATCGCCGCGTCCGATCCGGACGGCAACACCTCGGACGTGCAGCAGGTGCCGCTGCCGATCAGCATTCCGGAAGCGGACCACGACGTTGCGGTGAAGAAGAATTACCTCTACACGGTGAGCCTGTTGATGCGCGGCGGTGAGCAGAAGGTGGCCGTGGGGGTGCGGGACGATCTCGCCGCCCAGGACTCGTACATATCGGCCATCGTCCGCGTCGGCTCCTAGTCAGCAGTTGGAAGGAGGAAGGGGATGGGCGGCTGGATTGACAAGTTTCGCTCGCTGGGTGAGTCGCTCTTCGCAGTTCTTCGGGCCGAGTTGGCCGCTCTTCAGGAGGACCTGACCCGCTCGGGCCGCCATCTGGCGGTGGCTCTCGGGTTGATGGGTGGAGCGCTGGTCATCTTCTTCTGGATGACCGGCCTGCTCATCGCGCTGCTGGTGGCCGTGTTGTGCATCTGGCTCCAGCTCTGGGCCGCGCTGCTGATCGTCGGTCTGCTGTTCGCCACCGCCGGCGGGATCCTGGGCTGGCTCGGCCTGCGGCAGATGAAGAAGGTCGAGAACCCCGCCGAGACCGTGCGGCGGCATGTCGACGAGCACATCGACTGGTTGCAGAACAATCTGCTGCGGGAGACGCCGGCTCTCGACGTGGCGCCGGCCAGGGTCGGAGCGACGAATTTGGATGATGACGAGGAGGACCTGCCATGAGCAGCCGATTGGACGACGCCCGGCGCGAGGCTGAGCTGCGCCTGGAGCAGAGCCGGAGAGAGGCGGAGGCCCGCCTCTCCGAGGTCCGTACCGCCATCGAGACCGAGGTGGGCTTCGCGCCCAAGAAGAAGTATCTGCTGATGCTCCTGGCCGCCGGTGCGGGCGGTCTCGCCCTGGCTCTCCGCCGCGGCCGCAAGGAGCGCCGCAGGCGGAAGCTCAAGGCATAGAATTCAGGCGGCAGGGGTAGCCGGACGCTTGAAGACCATCGCGATGTTGTCGGTCGCGCCGGTCTTGAAGTTGACCGAAGTGATGGAGACGAGCTCCCATCCATCTTCACCCAGAGCGTTCAACTGCGTGACGGAGTTGGGGTCGAGGCGGTAATTCTCGCTGCGGATATTGATGATCTTATACTCCCACTTGCTCATGTCCACACGCTCCTTCCAAAGATCAAACCGGCTGCTTCTGCCGCGAGACGAAAGCTCATTGTAGCCCGACTTGTCCAGGGTGTCACCGATCGGTCACACCCTGTCCAGGTTCCCTGTCCGGACTCCCGTCCAGGTAGATCCGGACCCCGGCTCCCCGTCCCACATGCCATCGATGTGCAAGGTCCGCGCCGCATAGGGACAGCTCGACCGTTCCCAGCGATCCTGGAAGCATCGCCGCCTCTCCCGGCGGGATCTCCGCGTAGTTGGTGACACGTCTGTCCGTGCGGTGAGACTCCACCTCGGCGCGGCACGCGCGGCAGATATCCGCGGGCAACCAGTCCCAGGGGATGTCGGTGACCAGGTTGCCGTAGTGGTCCACGTGCGCCACCCGGCCGGCGAGGCTCTCCCCTTCACGGCGCGGCGGCGCGATGGCGAGGCGGACCGGATCAGCGATCTCCGGTCCCAGCTCCTCGCCCTGTCCGCCTCCGCCGCGCAGCAGCCAGGCGGCCACCGGCGCAAAGCGGTCGCGACCATGAAATGTATGTCCCGGCCCGGCGAGAAAAAGTTCACTGCGCTCCACCGCGCGGATCGACTCCGTGCGGGCCAGCAGAGACGTGAGCAGTCCGTTGTCGGGAGCCACCAGCCAGCTTCCTCCCCGCGTTCGCGCCGCGAGGATGCGCCGGCTGCTGCCCACGCCGGGGTCCACCACCGCGAGGTGGACGGTGCCGTCCGGGAAGCTGGGGAAGGCCGCGGCGAGCAGGAAGGCGGCCGTCTCGACGTCCCCGGGAGGCACCTGGTGGGAGATGTCGACGATCTGGACGATCTGGTCGATCTGGACGGGGGGAGCCAGGCGGAGCACGGTGCCCTTGACCGCGGCGACGTAGTAGTCGTCCAGCCCGAAGTCGGTGAGAAGAGTGAGGAGAGGCATGTAGAATCACCGCCCGTGCCCGACCTGTCTGCCCGCCGCCTGCTCCTGTTCACCAAACCGGCGCGGCCGGGAAGGGTCAAGACGCGTCTGATCGGCGATCTTACCCCGGTCCAGGCCGCCGAGCTGCACGCCGCGTTCCTGGACGATCTGCTGGAGCGTTTGCACGCCGGCCGCTTTGCGGTGACGCTGGCCTGGGCGCTCGATCCGGACGATGAGGTCCTGGACGGTCCGATCCCGGGGATTCGCCAGCGCGGCGACGACCTGGGGGACCGGCTGTACAACGCGCTGTCGGAAGCAGCCGCGGGCGGCGCCACGGTGGCGGCTCTGGGGAGCGATCACCCGACGCTGCCGGTCGCACTGGTGGAGCGCGCCTTCGATCTCCTGGACGAAGGAGCCGACGTCGTGCTCGGTCCGGCCGAGGACGGCGGTTACTATCTGATCGCGCTCCGTGCCGAAGCCGTGGCCCGGCGCCTGTTCGAGGACATCGCCTGGAGCACCGACCGCGTCTTCCCGGCCACCCTGGAGCGCATCGCCGAGCTGGGTCTGCGCCTGGAGCTGCTGCCGACGGCGTCGGACGTCGACACGCCGGACGATCTGTGCCGCCTGGCGGCGGCGATGACGGACGGCGATCTGGGGTGTCCGCGGACGCGGGCGCTGCTGGCGGCGTGGGGAAAATTGAACCGGCTGTAAGGACGCCTCCCGGTGCTACCATACCCGGGACGGGTTGCTTCGCGACGGACTCTCGTGCTTTGATCCGGAGTCTGTTGGAGAAAGGATGGCACATATGGGCGCAATGCCCCTCCAGCACGAATACGACTATCCGGAATCCGACGGCCAGCCGATGGCGGAAACCACCGTTCACTGGAAGGTGATGGTCGACACGACCCAGGTCCTCGTGCGCTGGTACGAGGAGGCGCCGGACATGTGGGTGGGGAGCAATCTCCTCCTTTATTATGAGAAGGACAAGCCCGGCATCGCACCGGACGTGCTGGCTGTTCGCGGAGTGACGAAGTGGGACCGCAGAACTTATAAGGTCTGGGAAGAAGGAGGCCACGTGCCGTTCTTCGTCCTTGAGGCGACCTCGAAGGATACGAAGGGGAAGGATACGGGGCAGAACAAGTTGATCTACCAGGCCATGGGGGTCGTGGAGTACTTCCTGTTCGATCCCCTGAACGAATCCCTGAAACCGCGCCTTCAGGGATTTGAGCTCACCGCGCATGGCTACGCGTCCATTCCGCGGCTTGCCGACGGCTCGTTGCCCAGCAAGACCGCCGGGTTGTTGCTCCGCGGGGAAGGAACACGGCTGCGTCTGATCGATGCCGCCACGGGTGAGCTCCTCCTCTGGTCGGACGAGCTCGAGGCAGCCCGGCAGGCCGAGGCAAGAGCTCGCCGGGCGTCCGAGGAGAGAGCATGGGCGGCCGAGGAGAGAGCACAGGCTGCCGAGGAGAGGGCTGAGCGGGAGGCTGCGGCGCGGCAGGCCCTGGAAGAGGAGCTGGCACATTTGCGGGGTGAAGGGCGTCCTCCCGGACGATGAGAATCCTGACCGCGGACGCGATGCGTGAGGTGGATCGCTCGGCCATCGAGGGGCTGGGGATTCCGAGTCTTGTCCTCATGGAGAACGCCGCGCTCGGCGTGGTGGACGCTCTCGGCGAGGCGGCCGGAGCGATCGGCGCGGCGGAGTCGGCGGCGGTGTTCTGCGGGCCGGGGAACAATGGCGGCGACGGGCTCGCGATCGCGCGCCATCTGTCGGTCCGCGGCTGGGAGGTGAAGATCTTCCTGGCGAGCGGCGGCAAGGCGCTCTCCGGCGACGCCGCGGCACAGCTCGCCATCTGCCGCAAGATGGATCTTCCGCTCGCCGAGCTGGCGACGGAGGACGACGCCCGGGCGGCGCTGGCCGAGGCGGCGGAGTCCGACCTTCTTCTTGATGCCCTCTTCGGCACCGGTCTGGCCCGGCCGCTGTCCGGGCTTTTCGCAGCCCTCGTCGAGGGGATCAACGATCTGGAGCGGCCGGTGGTGGCGGTCGATCTGCCGAGCGGCCTGGATGCCAGCCGGGCCGAGCTGATGGGGCCGCACGTACGGGCGGACCTGACGGTGACCTTCGCCGCGCCGAAGGTGGCGCATGTGCTGGTGCCGGCCGCCGCCGCGGTGGGCGAGTTGGTGGTCACCGATCTGGGCATTCCGCCGCGGCTGATCGAGGAGGCCGCCGAGCCCGGCGGCCGGCTGCATCTGCTGGTCGGAGAGGAGCTTGCGGGGTGGCTGCCGGCGCGGGAGGACGATGCGCACAAAGGCGACTTCGGACATGTCCTCCTGGTCGCCGGCTCTCCCGGCAAGGCGGGCGCCGCGATCCTCGGCGCCCGCGCCGCGGTCCGTGCCGGAGCCGGCCTGGTGACCGTCGCCGTGCCGGAGCCGATCCTGAATCCCGTCGATCTCGGCTCGCTGGAATCCATGACCCTGGGCTTGCCGGCCGGCGCGTCCGGCCAGCTTGCCGCGGAGGCTGCCGGCGCGGTGCTCGCCGCCGCGAAAGGGAAAACGGTCGTCGCCCTGGGACCGGGATTGGGCCAGGAGCCGGAGACCGCGGCCGCCATCCGCCGCATGGTCCTCGCCGCCGAGCCGCCGCTCGTCCTCGACGCCGACGGCATCAACGCCTTCGCCGGCCGGGCTGGAGAGCTGCGCGGACGCAAGGCGCCCACCGTGCTGACGCCGCACCCCGGCGAGCTGGGCCGGCTCCTCGGGATCTCCACCGCCGACGTGCAGGCCGACCGCCTCGCCGCGGTGCGGCGGGCGGCGAAGGAGACCGGCGCGGTGGTGGTCCTCAAGGGGAGCCGCACTCTCATCGGCGCCCCTGACGCCGACGTCTGGGTCAATCCCACCGGCAATCCCGCCATGGCGTCCGGCGGCAGCGGCGATGTCCTCACCGGCCTCGCCGCCGGCCTGATCGCGCAGCGCGAGGCGTACGGCCTGGAGGTGCTCGACGCGGTGCTGCTCGCCGTCTATCTGCACGGACTGGCCGGCGATCTCGCGGTCCAGAAGACGGGTGAGAACGCCCTGGCAGCCGGCGACCTCGTGGAGTCGTTGGGGGCCGCCTTTTCGAGACTCGCCGGATTGGCTGCTTCGTGAGATCCTGGATCACCCACTCCGAGGAGGAGACCCGCGCTCTCGGCGCGGCCCTCGCCCGTGAGCTGGCGCCGGACGGCGTCCTCCTCCTGTCGGGCGACCTCGGAGCGGGCAAGACCGTGCTGGCGCAGGGCGTCGCGGCCGGGCTGGGGATTGATCCGGACGAGGTGCAGTCGCCGACCTTCAGCCTGATCCGCGAGCACCGGGGAAGCGGCGAGAACAGCGGCCGGCTCGTCCATGCCGACCTCTACCGGCTCGCTCCGGAAGAGACCGGCGCCCTCGGCCTCGAAGAGCTACTGGCGGGACCGGGCGTCAAAGTGGTGGAATGGGCGGAGCGGCTGCCGTTCCCGGTGCCCGGGGCCACGGCTCTGCGCATGGCGCGGCGGCCGGAGGGAGGGCGGGAGATCATGGAACAGACAGGAGAATTCAATGAAGATTCGTAAAGTGGGAGTCCTCGGCTGCGGCCTCATGGGGTCGGGCATCGCCGAGGTGGCGGCGCGGGCGGGCTACGAAACCGTCGTCCGCGAGGTGAGCCAGGAGGTCGTCGACCAGGGGCTGAAGAAGATCCACGGCTCGCTGGGCAAGGCGGTCGAGAAGGGCAAGCTCGACGCCGCGGAGCGCGACGCCGCCCTCGGCCGCCTCTCCGGCGCCGTCACCCTCGACACCCTCGCCGACTGCGACGTGGTGATCGAGGCCATCGTCGAGGACCTGAGCGAGAAGAAGAAGACCTTCACCGCCCTCGACGAGGTGGTGAAGCCCGAGGCGATCTTCGCCAGCAACACCTCGTCGCTCACCATCACCCAGATGGCCATGTTCACCCGCCGGCCCGACCAGTTCGTCGGCCTGCACTTCTTCAACCCCGTGCCGGTGATGAAGCTGGTCGAGGTCGTACGCACTCTGCTCACCTCCGACGCGACCTACGACACCGCCTTCGAGCTGGCGCGCTCGTTCGGCAAGGAGCCGATCGCCTGCCGCGACAACTCGGGCTTCGTGGTCAACCGCCTCCTCGTCCCCTATCTCCTGGACGCCATCCGCGCCCTCGAAGAGGGCGTCGCCAGCGTCGAGGACATCGACAAGGGGATGCAGCTCGGCTGCGGCTACCCCATGGGACCCTTCACCCTGCTCGACTTCGTCGGCCTGGACACCACCTACTACATCGCCAATATCATGTTCGAGGAGTACCGCGAGAAGCGCTTCGCGCCGCCGCCGCTGCTCAAGCAGATGGTGCAGGCCGGCCGCCTGGGCAAGAAGAGCGGCCGCGGTTTCTACGAGCACGCCAAGAAGTAGAGGCCGCGGGTCTGCTAGACTCAAAGGGACGGAGCGGCCCATAGGCCGCTCCTGACCGGAAACCTTCCCCTTGAAAAAGCGCTGACACGATGACTCAAGTCACCCTCGCCGAAGAGGGTCTCGACACTCTCTTCGGAACCCATGACGAGAATCTGCGACGGATCGAGCGTACGTTCGACGTGAGCCTGACCGCGCGCGGCAACGAGTTGCACATCCAGGGCGAGCCGGAGCGCGTGCAGGCGGTGGAACGCCTGCTCGCCGAGCTCACCGCGGTCACCGAGCGGGGCTACCGCTTCCGCCCCGGCGACGTGCAGACGGCCATCCGGGTGGCCGCCGAGGCGCCCGACACCTCCCTGACCGATTTCTTCTTTCCGGAAGGGATGATGGCCGCCGTGCGCCGCATGGTGGCGCCGCGCAGCTTCAAGCAGCAGCTCTACATCCAGTCGATGATCGACTATGACATCGTCATCTCCATCGGTCCGGCCGGCACCGGCAAGACCTACCTGGCGGTGGCGATGGCCGCCGCCGCCCTGGTGGAGAAACGGGTACGGCGGATCATCCTCGCCCGGCCGGCGGTCGAGGCGGGAGAGAAGCTGGGCTTCCTCCCCGGCGACCTGGCGGAGAAGGTCAATCCGTATCTGCGCCCGCTCCACGACGCGCTGCACGACATCATCGGCTTCGAGAAGGTGGGGCGGATGCTGGAGCGCGGCATCATCGAGGTGGCGCCGATCGCCTTCATGCGCGGACGGACCTTGAACGACAGCTTCATCATCGTCGACGAAGCGCAGAACACCACCACCGAGCAGATGAAGATGGTGCTCACCCGCATCGGCTACAACTCCAAGGCGGTGATCAACGGCGACGTCACCCAGGTCGACCTGCCGCAAGGCAAGATGTCCGGCCTGCGCGAGGCCCAGGAGGTGCTCGCCGACGTCGAAGGCATCCGCTTCTTCTACTTCGACCAGTCGGACGTGGTGCGCCACGCGCTGGTGCAGAAGATCGTCACGGCCTACGACCGGCGCGACCGGGAGAAGAGCGAGCGCGAAGCGCGCGCCGCGGCGGCCGCGGCCCCAGGGGCCGTGCGCCCCTGACGCCGGCCGGCGCGCCTTTTGCAACTCTTTCGGCTGCACTGTTGTGTGTGTCCCATGGCCTCCAACACGCCTCCCTTCGGTACACCCGGCCCCGCCTCCACGGCGAAGACGCGGCCTTCCCGTCTCGAGCTGATCAGCACCGGAACCCTCAACCTGAAGCGCAGGCTGCGGCCGTCCGACCTCTGGTTCCGCGCGCTCGAGGTGCCGTGGCTGTGGTTGACCCTGTTCCTCCTCTTCGGCACCTGGGCGCTGATGCCCGGCATCTTCCGCTTCATCCCGCGGGCGGTGCCCAACACCATCGCCGACCGCGACTTCGTCGCCAACCGCGATCTGCTCCTGCTCGACGACGAGGCGACCCGCAGCAAGGAGGAGCAGGCGCGCGCGGAAGTCCTGCAGGTCTACGATTTCGATCCCGGAGTGGCGGCGCAGCGGGAAAAGGCGGTGGCGCAGCTCTTCGCCGACGGCCGGCGTCTTCTCGCCCGCGCCCCGGCACCCGCCGCCGCCCGCCAGACCGCGGCTGGAGAGGCCGCGGCGCGCGGCGAAGCCCTGCGCGAGCTCGCCGCCGGTCTGCAGGAGCCGGACAGCCTCCACCTCACCGAAGAGCAGCTCGATCTCCTGGCGCGCAAGAAATTCTCGTCCGACCTCGAAGACCGCCTGCGCGGCGTGCTGGTGCAGGCGCTGCGCCGCGGCGTGGTGGAGAACAAGACCCAGCTCCTCGAAAACCGCCTCCACGGCATCGCCCTGCGCAACCTCGGCACCGGCACTGAGCAGGTGCAACTCGACCTCTTCGGTCCGCTCGGCTCTCCGCAGGCGCGCGAGATGATCGAGGCCGAGGTGCGCGACTGGAGCGGCTTCACCTCCCAGGAACGCCGCGCCTTGAGCGACCTGCTGCTCGCCAACCTGCCGGCGAACCTGCTGCCCAACCGGCGGGAGACCCTGGACCGCCGCGAGGCCGCGGCGGCGAGCGCCGGCCAGGTGTTCAACCAGATCCGCCGCGGCCAGGTGATCATCCGCAAGGGCGACGTGGTGAGCCCCGCCGCCGCCCGCGCCGTCTCCCAGATGCGCGGCGAGCGCCAGCTCCAGACGCTGATCCCGCCGCTCGCCGCCACCCTCGGCCTCCTCGGTCTCGCCGCGCTGGTGGTCTGGCTCGGTCTGCACCGCGAGCGCGTCGCCGACCACGGCCCGCGGCGGCGCTTCGGCGAAGGGATCCTGCTGCTGCTCCTCTCTCTCCTCGGCGCGAAGTTCTTCCTGGTGGTGGCCGGAGCCCTGTCCGGCGTCTTCGACGTCGCGGCTCTCTCTTCGGCGCGGAGCTGGTCCTACGCCACCCCCTTCGCCTCGCTGGCGCTCCTCGCCGGCCTGCTCTTCGGGCGCAACGCGACGCTCCTCCTCTCGGTTCTGCTCTCCGTGCTGGCCAGCCGGCTGCTCGGCGACACCGACACCTCGTGGATCGTCTTCTACTGCCTGGCCGGCTCCCTCGCCGCGCTCTTCGCGCTCGACCGCTACCAGTTCCGCCAGCGCCTGGTGATGGCGCGCGTCGGCTCGGTGGTGGGCCTGGTCAACGTGGTCCTGGCCCTGATCCTCGCCGCGATCTCCACCCAGGCGCGCGGCGTGTGGCAGGTGGGGTTCGACGTCCTCTGCGCCTTTGCCGGCGGCCTGCTGGTCGCCGCGGTGGCGAGCTTCGCGGTGCCGATCCTGGAGTCGATGCTCAACATCACCACCGACATCAAGCTGGTGGAGCTGTCGAACACCAACCTGCCGCTGCTGCGCCGGCTCGCCTTCGAAGCGCCGGGCACCTTCCAGCACTCCCTGATGGTGGCCAACCTGGCGAAGGAAGGGTGCGAGGCGATCGGCGCCGATCCGGTGCTGGCCTATGCGAGCGGCCTCTACCACGACGTCGGAAAAGTCCTGCGGCCGGACTACTTCGTCGAGAACCAGCGCCCGGGGCACAACCGCCACGACAAGCTGCTCCCCTCGATGAGCGCGCTGATCATCGTCAACCACGTCAAGGACGGCGTCGAGCTGGCGCGTGAGCACAACCTGCCGCTGGTCATCCGCGACGCCGTCCGCCAGCACCACGGCACGCGCCTGATGACCTTCTTCTACAACAAGGCGCTGGAACAGCGCGATCCGGAAGTGGGCGAGGTGACGGAGGACAAGTACCGCTACCCCGGCCCCAAGCCGCAGAGCAAGGTGATGGGCGTGCTCATGCTCGCCGACGCGATCGAGGCGGCCAGCCGCACGCTCACCGAGCCGACGCCGCTCAAGATCCGTGGCATGATCCGCCAGATCCTCGACAGTTGCCTGAACGACGGGCAGCTCGACCACAGCGACCTGACCCTGTCCGACCTGCACAACGTCTCCGAGGCCTTCCTGCGCGTGCTCGCCAACATCTTCCACCAACGGGTAGACTACCCGGGCTTCGATTTCAACGCCGGAACGAAGCGGGAGAAGCGGCCCCTGGCGGATGCAGCGCGCGCCTCGTGAGACGGCCCGGATGAGAGACCCAGACCGAGACCTCGTCCTCCAGAACCCCAGCCACTACCCCGAGGTGCGCCTCCGCCGCCTGCGCCCCTGGCTGGAGCGGCTGCTGGACGAGCTGGCACCGCGGGCCGGGAGCCTCGGCGTGCGCTTCTGCGGCGACCGCGAGATGCGGCGCGCCAACCGCGAGTACCGCAATCTGGACAAGACGACCGACGTGCTCTCCTTCCCGGGTGAAGAGAGCGCGGACGGCGAGCACCTGGGAGACATCCTGATCTCCGTGCCGGTCGCCCGCCGGCAGGCCGCCGAGGCGCACCACGAACCGGAGCGGGAGATCCGGACCCTGCTCCTGCACGGCGTGCTGCACTGCCTGGGCTACGATCACGAGACCGACCAGGGGCAGATGAAGCGCCTGGAGCGCCGGCTGCGCAAGACGTGGGTGGACGAGCATGACTGAGCCCCACACCGTGCTCCGCCCCGAGGTGCTGGCCTGGCTCCTTGCGCTGCTGCTGCCGGTGGCCGTGGCCGCCGCCGTCCTCTCGGCGCTGCTGGAGCGCAGCGGTCCCATCCGCTTGCGCCACTGGGCCGAGCAGGCGGGCGGGAACCTGCGCCGCCTCTATGAAAATCCGGTCCGCTTCGGCGTCTACCGCTACCTCCTCTCCGTGGCCGGCCGCCTGGCTCCCATCGTGGTCTACCTCGTGCTGGCCGAGATGCTGACCGGGTGGAGCCGCGCCTTCCCGCGCACCTGGGCGCTCGCCGTGGCGCTGCTCCTGGTAACCGCGACCGAGGCCGGCAATCGCGCCGTCCTGGCGCAGGACCCCGAGGGAGCGCTGCGCTGGCTCACCCGTCTCTACCGCGTGGTGCTCTTCCTGCTGGCGCCGCTGGTGGCTCTCGTCGCGCCGATGGTGCCGAAGAAGTCGCTCGAACGGCGCGAGGAAGACGAAGAAGGAGACACCGCGGCCACCGACGAAGAGATCGAGGCCTTCATCGACGTCGGCACCAGGGAGGGCATCCTGGAGCCGGAGCAGGGCGAGTGGCTGTGGAGCATCGTCGACTTCCGCGACACCCTGGCGCGCAGCGTCATGACGCCGCGCATCGACATGATCTGCGCTCCCGTCGACTCGACCCTCGACGCGCTCGCCGAGCGTTTCGTCGAGTCCGGCCACTCGCGCATCCCGCTCTACCAGGAAAACATCGACCACATCCTGGGCATCCTGCACATCCGCGATGCGCTGCGCGCTCTGCGCCTGCCCACGCCGCCGCCGGTCCGCGACCTCATCAAGCCGCCGCTGTTCATCCCCGAGACCAAGCCGCTCGGCGAGCTGCTCAAGGAGCTCCAGGCGCGCTTCCAGCAGGTCGCCATCGTGGTCGACGAGTACGGCGGCACCGCCGGCCTGGTGACCGTCGAAGACCTGCTCGAAGAGATCGTCGGCGAGATCATGGACGAGCACGAGGCGCTGGTGGCGGAGCTCGAGCCGCTCGACAACGGCGCCTACCGGCTGGACGGCCGCGCCCACATCGAGCTGCTCGACGACCTCTTCGAAGTGGAGATCGAGGACCCGGAATACGAAACCGTCGCCGGCCTGATCTTCAGCGCCCTCGGCCACGTGCCGCAACCCGGCGAGACCGTCGACTGCTTCGGTCTGCGTTTCACCGTCGAGGCGGTGGCCGACCGCCGCATCCAGACCGTCAAAGTCGAGAGGATTCCGCCCGCCGCGGGAGAGGAGCGCGCAAGCTGATGGCCAAATCAGGCACCGTGGCCTTCGTGGGCCGGCCGAACGCCGGCAAGTCGACGTTGATGAATCGTCTGCTCAAAGAGAAGGTGTCCATCGTCTCCGACAAGCCGCAGACCACCCGTCACCGCATGGTCGGCATCCTCTCCAACGAGCGCGGCCAGATGGTCTTCTACGACACGCCCGGCATCCACAAGCCGCTGCACCGGCTGAACCGGCAGATGGTCCATCACGCGATGGACGCCCTGCGCGACGCCGACGTCGTCTGCCTCCTCGTCGACGCCTCGCAGAAGTTCGGCAAGGGTGAAGCCTTCATGCTCGACCTGATCGGCAAGGCGGAGGAGCCGCGCGTCCTCGTCCTCAACAAGATCGACCGCGTCGGCGACAAGTCGCGCCTCCTCCCGCTCATGGAGCGCTACGCCAAGAGCGCCCTGTTCACCGACCTGGTGCCGGTGAGCGCCCTCAGCGGAGACGGCTGCGACCGCCTCCTCGACGTCCTCTGGGAGAAGCTCCCCGAGGGGCCGCCGCTCTACGATCCCGAGTTGCTGACCATCCACCCCGAGCGCTTCCTGGTCGCCGAGCGCATCCGCGAAAAGGTCCTGGAGCTGACCACCGAAGAGCTCCCCTTTTCGACCGCCGTGGTCCTCGACCGCTGGGAAGAAGACGAGGAGAAGGACCTCCTCCGCATCTTCGCCTCCATCCTCGTCGACCGTCCCGGCCAGAAGAAGATCGTCGTCGGCCGTCAGGGCTCGATGATCAAAGCCATCGGCACCGCCGCCCGCCTCGACCTCGAGCAGTTCCTCGAGCGCCGCGTCTACCTCGACCTCCACGTCCGCGTCGAGCCCGACTGGCGGGAGGACAAGTCGATCCTGGCGACGCTGGATAGGGATGTGGATTTGATGGGAGAGTAGCCCGATCAGCGCCGCGTCAGACCCATCAGCCAGTGAGCCAGGGTGGCGAAGCCGGCGATGAGGAAGACGAGGCCGACGACGATCCACAGCCGGCGCCCCTCGACGCCGGTCATCCAGAGCAGGTAGGTGGGGCCGATCAGGATCACCACGACGAGCCAGAAGCGGGCTCCCCAGGTCAATCCAGGTGGCGGCTCGGGCGGCGGCGCTCCAGAAGTCGGCTCAGTCATCGGCAGCTCCGGTCGGCTCGACCCGGACAGGTCCGACGAGGACACCGGCCGCGCCGCGGGGATGCAGGCCAGGCGCGCCCTCCAGGGTTCCCGTCAGGCGGAGGATCGGCCGGCCCTCCTGCTCGTATTTGGCCTCGTAGTTGGTCCGCGGCCCCTCGTCCCAGGGACGGTCGTGCCGCTCGACGCGCAGGCCGGGATAGGACTCCAGGATCTCGGTCACCAGCTCACCATATTCCAGAAAGTCGGTTGCGAAGAGAAGACGGCCGCCGGGACGCAGCAGGCCGAGGACGAGGTCGACGGTCTCGGGCTCGAACAGGCGGCGCTTGTGATGGCGGCTCTTCGGCCAAGGGTCGGGGAAGTAGACGTGCACGGCGGCGGCGAAGCGCGCGGGGAGGACGGCGGAGAGCAGGTAGAGAGCCTCGCCGCGCAGGGCCACCCAGTTGGTGAGCCCGCGCCGCCGCGCCCGCTCGACCAGCATCCGATAGTACTCGGTGGCCAGCTCGATGCCGAGGAAGCGGCGGCCGGGCTCCTGCGCAGAGCGGCGGACCAGATAGCGCCCCTTGCCGAAACCGATCTCCACCTCCCAATCGCCACTCCCAGGCGCCAGGGCGTCCAGAGGCAGAGGAGCCCCCAGCTCCGCGAGCCCGGCGTCACCGGCCGCGGAGGAGACCCGGATGGGTTGAATCACAGCAGGTCCTCGCGGCGGCGGCCGGCGAGCTCGGCGACGATCCGCCGCACTTCCTGGGCGCGCTCCTTGGGCATCACCAGGACGGCGTCGCCGGTGCGCACCACCACCAGGTCGCGCACCCCGAGCACCGCGATCAGGCCGGTGTCGGAGAAGAGCAGGTTGCCGCCCGCGTCGACCGCCACCGTGTCGCCGCGGCCGGTGTTGCCCGCGGCGTCCCGCGGCAGGACCTCGTCGAGCGCCGACCACGAGCCGAGATCGCTCCAGCCGCAGTCCAGGGGGAGAGTGGTGATCTCGTCGAGCTTCTCCATCACCGCGTAGTCGACGGAATCGGCCGGCAGGAGCCGGTAGATCTCCGCCAGCCGGTCCGGTGACGCCGCGATCTCTTCGAGACCGCGGGCCAGCTCGGGCTGGAGACGGGCCAGCACGTCGAGAAAGGTGGTGCCGCGGAAGACGAAGATGCCGGCGTTCCACAGGTAATTCCCGGAGGCGACGAAGCGCTCGGCGTTTTCGAGCGTCGGCTTTTCGACGAACCGGCGCACCCGGCGCGGGCCGCCGGGCCCTTGGGCTTCAGGCGCCAATTCGAGATAGCCGTAGCCGGTCTCGGGCCAGCGCGGCGTCACGCCGAGGGTCATCACGCGGTCTTCCGCCGCCACCGCCTGGGCCGCGCGGGCCAGCGTGTCGCGGAACGCCGCGGGATCGCCCACCCGGTGGTCGGCCGGCAGCACCGCGACGACGCCGCGACGCGCCTCCGCGGGCAGCGAGCGCACCGACCAGCCGATGGCGGGCGCGGTGTTGCGCCCTTCGGGCTCGAGCAGCACCTGCGCCGGCGGGACCTCGGGCAGCTCGCGGCGGACGGCGCCGGCGAGGGCACGGGTGGTGCAGACCCACACCGCCTCCGGCGGCACCAGCGGATGCAGACGCTCCACCGTGTCGCGCAGCAAAGTGCGGTCGCCTTCGAGCGCCAGGAGCTGCTTGGGACGGCTCTTGCGCGACAACGGCCAGAAACGGGTACCGCTGCCGCCGGCCAGGATCAGCGCCTGCATGGATGGGGTCGCTCGCTGCATCCGCGGGAGTATACCCGTCGCGCACCGCGAAGGGACCGGCAAGGAAGCTGCCCTCTTTTTCCGGTTCGCGGCACTATCAGTAGGAAGGAGGGTCTCGCGCCGGGAACCGTCGCCCCTCCTTTTCCCATTTTTTCAGGAGGACAACCGATGCTCAACCGCCGCCGCCTCACCCTGCTCGCTTTCGTGCTCACCCTGCTCCTCGCGCCGGGCTTGTCCCTGGCGGGTGCTCAGCCCCTGCGCGCGGTCGCCGCCGAGCAGAGTCCCTTGGAGCGCCTGCTCACTTTCGCCGAGCGGGCCTGGAACGCCCTGACCGGCCAGGCGCCCGCCGCCGGCCGGCACACCATCCTGAAGTCCGGCTGCGGCATCGATCCGAACGGCTGCCTCACGGGTGGCGGCACCGGCGCCGCGACCACCAGCTCCGGCGGCCATTGACCCCTCCCGGCGTTCCGATCCTGTTCCGGCGCCGGGTTTTCGATCCGGCGCTTTTTTGTCCCGGCCGATCGCCCCTGAGACCACTATAATTATTGGCCTCCACCTCGGGAGCAACCGGCGATCCGCACGTGCACAGCTCGAATTCCGATTCACCTCTCAAGCGTTTTCTGCGCTCTCTGCTTGCAGGCCGCCCCGCCGGCGGCGAGCCCTGCAAGGTGCTGCGCCTGCCGCGGCCCGCGCCCGACTACGCCGGCGCCCTGGAACGCAGCGCGCAGAAGCTCCTGGAACGGCAGGCCGCCGTCGACCGGGAGCGCGAGGCGGCGGAGGCTCTGGAGCAGGATCTGCTGGCCCATGCGCCGGAGCGGCAGGCCGAGCGGGTGCGGGCCGACCGCCGCTTCCACACCTGGGGAGTGCTCGAGAAGCTGCTGGAGACCAGCCGGGATCGCCTGCTGACCGACAGCCGCGAGAGCGAGCGCCTGGCCGGCCTCGTGCTGGCGCAGTCGCAGCACCTCGATCCCGTCTACTATGGATCGACCCGCATCGCGGACATGCAGGCCCGCGCCTGGACGATCCAGGCCGAGGCGCGGCGGATGCGCTCCGACTTCGCCGGCGCCGACGCGGCGTTCACCGCCGCCCGCCGGCAGCTCCTGGCCGGCACCGGCGACTCCCTGGAGTGGGCGGTCCTCTTCGAGAGCGAAGCCGGCCTGCGCCTCTGCCAGCGGCGGACCGGCGCGGCGCGCGAGCTGCTGCGCAAGGCGATCGAGATCTTCGTCGAGAACGGCGAGGACCAGCGGGTGGGGAGCGCCCTGGTGAGCCTGGCGGCCGTGCACCGCGACGAAGGCGAGCCGTTGCTGGCCCTCCCCTTGCTCCAGGAGGCGCTGCACCGCATCGACGGCGAGCTCGAGCCGCGCCTGCTGCTTCTCGCGCAGCACACCCTGGCCGACTGCCTGGCCGCCGCCGGACGGCTGATGGAAGCCCGCGGTACCCTGGTCCGCGCCCGCCCGCTCTACCGCCGGCAGTCCGATGCCTGGATGCAGAGCCACCTGCGCTGGCTGCGCGGCCGGATCGCCCTCGGCTTCGACCAGCCCGCGGAGGCCGAGGCCGAGCTGCTCGGCGCCCGCGCCGGCTTCCTGTCCCTCAGCTCCCGCTTCGAAGCGGCGCTCGCCGCGCTCGATCTGGCGGTTCTCTATGCGCGCCAGGAGCGCGCGGCCGACCTCAAGAGCCTGGCCGGCGAAGCGGCAGGAGCGTTCGCGGACTGTGGCCTCGGCGGTGAGACCCGCGAAGCGCGGGCGGCGATGGCTTTCGCCCGCCAGGCCGAAGAGATCGAAGGCGCCTACCAGGAGCTGGCGCGCGCGGCGGGCGCCTTCGGAGAGTGACCGGCGACTCGATTACTCGGCGACTTCCATGCCCATGATGTGGTAGCCGGCGTCGACGTAGACGGTCTCGCCGGTGATCCCGCTGGCCAGCGGCGAGAGCAGATACAGACCGAGGTTGCCCACCTCCTCGTGGGTCACGTTGCGGCCCAGCGGCGCCATCTCGCCGACCTTGCTGTACATCTTGATGAAGCCGGGGATGCTCCGCGCCGCCACCGTGCGCACCGGGCCGGCCGACACGGCGTTGACCCGCACGCCCTTCTTGCCCATCTCATATGCCAGGTAGCGGACGCTCGCCTCCAGCGCGCTCTTGGCGATGCCCATGACGTTGTACTTGGGCACCACCTTCTCGGAAGCGTAATAGGTGAGGGTGACGAGGCCGCCCCCTTCCGCCAGCAGCGGCTCGGCGGCGCGCGCCACCGACACCAGCGAATAGGCCGAGATCTCCAGCGCGGTCACCCAGTCCTGCCGGGTCGTCTCGATATAGCGGCCGTCCATCGCCGGCCGCGGCGCGAAAGCGATCGAGTGGACGACATAGTCGAGCGTCCCCCAGGCTGCCTTGAGGTCGTCGAACAGCGCCGCCAGCTCCTCCTCGCGCGTGACGTCGCACTGGTAGAGGCGCGTGCCCGGCATCTCCCGGGTGAGCTTCTCCAGATCCTCCTTGAGCCGTTCGCCCTGGTAGCTGAAAGCCAGCTCGGCGCCGGCCGCCGCCAGCCGCTCGGCGATCGCCCAGCCGAGGCTGCGCGCGTTCGCCACCCCCATCACCAGTCCCCGCTTGCCGTTGAGATCGATTGGGATCATGGCGCGGTATCTTATCCGAAGAATGTCCATCCCCGCCCTCGCCGGCGGCGCTTGCATCGCCGCTCTCACTCTCCTCACCGCCTGCGGCGCTCCGGCGCCGGAGACCAAAAGCGCCGACGTCCGCGGCGTGGTCGTCTCGCTCACCCGCGGCGGTCCTGGCGATCGGAGCGGCGAGGTCGGCACCTTGCGGATCGAAGGCGGGCAGCAGGCCGACACCCGGTACGACAAGGCGGTGGTCACCATCACGCCCGCGACGCGGATCTACCAGCGGGAGGCATCCGGACGCAGCCCGGTGCCGTTCGACAGCCTTCGCCTGGGCGACAAGGTCGAGGTGCGCTTCACCGGCCGCCGCGTCGAGTCGCAGCCGGCGCAAGGCACCGCCGGCGAAGTGCTGATCCTCCTCCACCTCGCTCCCCTGGTGCAGCCGGTGGTGGTCGCGCCCCCGGTCGAAGCCTATCCGGCGCAGTTCACCGGCACCCTCGGCCCCTCCGACCAGCAGCCACCCGACCGCCTGGCGCTCACCCTGCGCGCCGTGCGCCTCGGCCCGCAGGAGCACTTCGACCGCGCGGTCTTCGAATTCGACGCCGACACCACCCCCGGCTATCACATCGAGTACATCGATCACCCGAAGCACTGCGGCTCCGACCTGCCGGTCGAGGTCCGGGGCACGGCCTGGCTGCAAGTGCGGCTCCATCCCGCGCAGGCGCACAACGCCCAGGGCGGCTCGACCGTCGGCACCCTGCGCAAGAGGGGAACGGGCACGAAAGTCTTGCTCGAAGCCCAGGAGGTCTGCGACTTCGAGCATGAGGTCACCTGGATCCTCGGCGTCGCCGGCCGCCGCGGCTACCGCGTCCTGGAGCTGGCCAACCCGCCACGGATCGCGGTGGACGTGACGCGGTGAAACTCGCCCCCTGGGGCAGGCGCCCCATAGACGGACCTACCTCGGCGCACGTTTTCAAGAGTGCGTAAGAAGCGTAGAATTGATTGTGCTTGCGAGGTGTTCCATGTCAGCCACAACGCGCCGTGTCTCCCTCCCGCTGATCTTCGCGATTCTCCTCGGGTCCAATCCCGTCCAAGCCGGCACCGGCGTCTGGACGCCGGTGGGTCCGGGCACAGGATGGAGCAGCGGCATCGCCTCCATCACCGTCCATCCCGGCTCGCCGGGAACCGTCTGGGTGGGAATGCCGCAGGGCGGCCTTTACAGAAGCTCGGACCGGGGCGTCAACTGGCAGTGGGCCGGCGGTCCGTTCGTCAGTTGGCAGACCGCGGGCGTGTCGGTCGTGACCGCCGATCCGTCCCGTCCCGGTGCGCTGTGGGCGGCGACGCAGACCGGCGTCTTCCGGACGACGGACAGCGGTGCCCACTGGGTCCAGCTCAACGGCGCGAGCTACACCGCCGCGCTGAACAAGGCATCGCCGAACGGATTGGTCACCGTTCCGGGAGTCCTCTACGTGGTGACCTTCCAGCGGCTCCTCGCCAGCACCGACGGCGGGCGGACCTGGCAGATCCTCTATGACAGCGCCGGCAACGGCTCCCTGGTGAGCTTCGCGACGCATCCCGCGGCGCCGCGGGTGCTCTATCTCTCGCTCAGCGCCGATCCGTCGAGCCTTTTGCAGAGCCTCGACGGCGGGCAGACCTGGGCGACCGTGACGAGCTGTCCCCCGGTGGTCGAGCAGATCGTCCTTTCCCCCACCGCGGCCTACGTGGCCGTCGCCGGCAACGCGGCCGGGCTCCTGCGCAGCACCGATCTGGGGCGGACCTGGCGGCCGGTGCTGGGCGGCACGCTGAGCCGGCAGTTCGACGTTCTCTCCGTCGCCGTCGATCCGCGGGCGTCGCGCACCCTCTACGCGTCCGGCTTTTTTTCGGGCAACGCGCAGGATTCCGGTCTGTGGGTGAGCCGCAACGCCGGAGGGAGCTGGACCAAGGCCGGGCCTGCGGCGATCGGCGCTCTGCGGATCGATTCTGCCGCCGGCGTGCTGTACGGCTCTACCTTCGGCAACCGCGGCGGGCTCCAGAGGAGTCTCAACGGAGGAGCCACTTGGACGACGGTCCTGACACCTCCGAGCTCCGAAAGCGAAGCAGCACAGATCAATTTCCGGCCAGGCGACCCGACACGCGCCGCTCTCGCTGTCGGCTTCACGCTGTACCGCAGCGTCAACGGCGCCGCGAGTTGGAAGCTCAGCAGCTCGCTCTGGGGAGTCTACGACGTGGACCTGGATCCATCCGATCCGAACCGGCTGATCGCAGCCACCCAGTCGTCGATCTATCTCTCGGAGAACGCCGGCCAGACCTGGCAGCGGGCGAGCAGCGAGTCCCTGTGGTATCTCGAGCTCCTCACCCGCGTGGACACGCAAACCCTGCTCGCCGGCGGCGCCGGGATCTATCGCAGCGGCGACAACGGGCGTTCGTGGCAGACCGTGCTGTCCGGCTTTCCCACGAGCACCGACACCGGGCGGTGGACCCAGAAGATCGTGGTCGATCCCGTTCATCCGTCGACCGTGTACGCGCTCACGTTCCTGGCCAATCTGGAGCTCCCTCACGGTCCCCTCGCCGGCTACTGGCCTTCGATCCTGTGGAAAAGCACGGACAGCGGCAAGACGTGGAAGAAAATGACGCTCAATCTCCGCACCTTCGCGGTCGATGCGCTCACCTCCCGCCTCTACGGAGTCCGGGACCGCCAGCTCCTCGCCAGCGATGACGGAGGAAAAACCTGGAAATCGATCGGCCGGACACCCAATGACGCCTACGACCTGGTGATCGATCCCACCGATTCCAACGTCTTGTATACCGCGCCCACGCTCTGGCGGAGCCGGGACCGCGGTGCCACGTGGACGCTGGTGACCGATTCCTGGAGTCCCGCGGTGCTGACGTTCGACCCCCGCAATCCGCGGACTCTCTACGGCGCGGACCGCTGGAGCGTGTACATGATCACGGTTCCCGACTAAAACGCCGCCTCAGGCGATCGTCGCCAACTCGTGGAGATAATCGACGAACGAACGGACCGCGCCGTCCCAGCCCTGTACCTTCGGATTGGTCGATTCGATCACGTAATATTCGTCCGGAGCGTGGGCGCCGCTGCCGTGACCGAGCCCGAAATGGCCCGCCGGCAGCTTGAGCGGCTCGCCGGTGAACACGTAGCCGGGATAGGAGCCCGCGTTGCGCGGCCAGAGGATCGGATCGAGCTGCGCACGGCGATACACCGACATCGCGGCACGGATGACCGCCGCGTCCGCCTCCGTGCTGGTCGGATCGTAACCGCCGCTCGGATTGACCTCGATGTCCCCGAATCCCCGCCTCGCCAGATGGGCCTTCAAGGAAGCGACGGCGCCGTCGTACGTCATGTCGGGCACCAATCGAAGATCGAGCTTGGCGACCGCGCGGTGCGGCAGCACGGTCTTGCCGCCCGGTCCCGTATAGCCGGCGACCAGGCCCTCGATGTTGACCGTGGGAGTGAATTCGAAGCGGTCGAGCGAAGCCCGCCAGGCCAGATCGTGCGACCAGCGATCGGCCGACAGGAGCTTCTTGGCGGTGTCCTCGCTCAGCCGAGCCGCCGCGGCGTCGAGCATCGCGCGCTGAGCCGCCGAAGGAGGACGCACCGCATCGGCGAAACCGTCGATCGCCGGATCGCCGTCGGCATTGACCAGCGTGGAGAGCGCCTGCACGAGATGGAACGCCGGGCTGTCGAGCCGGGCCCGGTTGCTCGAATGGACATCCTTCCTGGGCCCCCTCCCCCACTTCTCGCCGCTCGACACCAGCTCCAGCTCGACGACTCCCTTGGCACCCAGCGTCACCGTCACCGAGCCGTCCGGATCCTGCGACGCCGCCGGCATGAAAACCCCCGTGCACCGCTTGAGAGCCGCCAGCACCTCGGGCCGCCGCACCACCTGCTTGAAATGCGGCGAGCCGATCTCCTCCTCCCCTTCCGCCACAAGCACCAGGTTGACCGGACACTTCCGGCCCGCGCCATGGATCGCATGCAGAGCGGCCAGAAACGCCGCCTCCGGCCCCTTCTGGTTCACCGCGCCGCGCCCCATCAGCACCTTGCCGAAGCCGGCCTTGTCGACCAGAGCCGCATCAAAAGGAGGCGACGACCACTCTGCCGGATCGACCTGCTTGACGTCATACATGAAGTACAACCCCACCGTCCGCGCCGCGCCGGCATCCAGAGTCGCGAAGACCCCCGGCTGGCCATCCGTGGCGATCCGGCTGACCTGCTGGAAGCCGGCCTCCCGAGCAAACCGCATCAAGAGGTCGCACCCCTCATTCATCCCCCGCCCCTCGGCGGCAATCGAAGGCTGCCGCACCCACTCCTGAAGGCGTGCGACGCCCTCCCCATGGCGCTTGACGATCTCCGCCTGAATCGCATCGAGGCGGTCGTCAGACCGCAGAATCCGTGGAAAAGCGAGAGTAGCCGCAGACGCGGCCGTGGCACCGAGAAACTCGCGACGGGAGAGTGGGCTCATGAGGGAGGAGTGTAGCGCCGCTCCGCCCTCGTTCTCAAGCGAAACGTGCCCGTCCAGAAGAGTCACAAAGCGCAGCAGCCGTTCGGAGGAAACCGGCTCAGCTTGTAGTGCTTGAGCTCGGAGACGTGCGGCTGCGGGATGCCGAACAACTTGGCCACGCGCGCCTGATTCATCCTGCGGGCGGCGGTAAGCTCATTCACCTGCATCGCGAGCTGCGCGCGCAGCTTCCGCTCCTCGGCGTCCGCGAAGCCAAGATCCACCAGCACGTCGCCGGTCCCCGCATCGACCGTCTCAGCCTTCTTTTGTGGCATAGCACACCTCGTAGTCTGCTTGGGCCGTTCTCAGCCGCTCGTGGATCAGATCGACGTCCTGCCTGGCAGTACGCACGCCCGAGGGCGACTTCTTCTGGAAACAGTGAAGAACATAGACTGCCTTCTCGAAACGCACCGTATAGCCGGCCCGGAACGCATCGCCTCGATGCCCCTCGACCAGTTCGAAGACTCCTGCCCCTTCGCCCCTCCAAGCCTTGGCTGAATGTGGCGGTCGTCGCTTTGCGGGGTGACTGACCGACTGTGCGGCCCCCGCGACAGGCGAGGTTCGAGGCTGTGGGAAGGCTTGACTAAACGCATGACGCCATGGTGGCGGCTTTTGTCCCAGTAGCGAGTGAACCCTATCGCCATTCAACCCCGCCTATATAAATCGTCTCCGCCCTTGTGCTTGCTATCCGCCCGTCTACATAGATGCTGAAGTTGTCCATCAACCTGAAATCTACCCTGGGGAAATCCGTCAAAGGGATACTTATCTCCCTCCAGCTCTGAGTGATACCTGCGGCCCCCCCCACGAAGTACTGACTATTCACCTCGACAGGAACCTCAACGCCTAGGGCATCCTTCATTTTCACCCCTATCCGTTCGCCGCCGCTTTCACCCCGTACAAAAAATCTAAACTCCTTGAAACCACTGAGGTCGGAACCCCGGAGAAGAAAAATTGCCCAACCCGCGCCGAACTGGTCGTATGGCTGATACGCCTGCAGCGTCACCTTCGCATGTCCTCGTGGCCCACCAACCTCGCCTCTTGCGTCAATAAGATAATGGCTTTCGCCATTGTTAGCATAGGTGCGAATGGCGCACATGCCCATTCGAGCGCATTGGGGGCAGACGACCGCCACCGCCACCACGGAATTCATGCTCCCATGCCTGTAGGGTCCACCCACTGTCAGTCCAACAGCCAGTACGGCCATAAGACCCGAAACCAAAACAGTAGTTATGGCTCCTAATAGGAAGTGCAAAAATCGACGCCAGCGTTCTTCACGTGCGGTTCTAGTGAAAAATCGTACCCACGCAAAAGCAACCGCAACAACCCCTGTGATCCCTATGATAAAGAGTTGCCCCAACTTGATCATAAGCCAATCAGGTCGGTTTGCCGATAAAGTTGCAATCTGTCCTTCGAACAGTGACTCATCCATGCGCGCGAGAGCAAGGCCCAGGAATGCATATAGTTTACCAAGATTGACAAATATGCTCACGACGCCAGCAACGGAGGCCAGATACAGCCAGACCCTGCTCATTTTCTTCAGCACGGCAGCAACGGCAGAGAGGCGTAGCCACTTCTTGGCCATAACTTTTCCTTTGGGTTCATCTTCTTCGGCGCTCTTAGGCGTCATCGCTCGAGTCCTCGACTCTATGGACTATGAATGGTGATAGGCAGGCTGGGATAAGCCACACTAGGTTCAGCGCCAAATAGTGTGGAACTGGAATGAAAGAGAGTAGAGTGCACCAGGCTAGCAGGACACCAGGAGCACCTAGCTTAAAGATGTCCCAAAGGTGTGGGTCTTCCGACATCCCGGTCACGGTGAACCGCTGGCGGTCAGGCTGCCTGAAGCTCGTGATGCGCCGAATAACAGGCCAAGTGGTGGCGAAAAAGAGTGCCGCCTGAAACAATGTACCTCGAATGTAGGCTCGCACCGATGCCCCCTCTCGATAGAGGAGGGCCAAGCGTAGGGCAGCGGGTCCTATCAGCCAAGACACCCAGAGCATGAAAGCTGGATGTCCGACAAAGCTGGCGATGAGCGCGACCTGTGACTGTCCAGGCACGGATGACATCCAGAAGTTTACATTGACACCTACCAACCAAAGCATCGCAGCATACGTGACTACAGGCATAGAGAAGTAGAGTAAGGAATGCACGAGGGCCAGCCTCGTCTCCCACGGAAGTCTAGTGGTGGTAAGAGAGCAGAGCTGGAAGGTTTGAGCTGCCCAACGAGACTGGCGGCGTGCGTACTCGGTGATATTGGCAGGCGCTCGCTCGAACGACTCTATGGTGGCTGTTCTGCACTTCCAAGAGGTGCGCTGAAGGACTGCGATCGTTGTGGCATAGTCTTCCGCGATGTATTGTTCTGAGAATCCACCGATGCTTAGGAGGACGGAAGTCCTATAGAGATTATTATGACCAACCGAGAGAGTTGAGTCTAACCGATTGAGGAGGCGTAGCTGTCGAACCTTCTGGAATGGAGCCAGCACGGCCTGGGGCTTGACAAATGGATGTTGCTTGTTCCAAGGATAGATCGTGCTTTCGATGATTGCAATTTTGTGATTCTCTGGGCACTCGGCGACTCTTATCATTCTGTCAACGAAATCTATAGGAAAAATGCTGTCCGCATCAGCGACTATGAAGTAGTCGTAGACGGATCCGTGCTTGAATAGCCAGTTATTGAGATTCCCTGCTTTGTAACCATTGCGACCCTCGCGTCGCACCACCTTGAAGCCCAACTTATCGATAGAGTCACGGGACTCGCGCTTCTCCGAGTCATCAAGAATGAAAACATCTAGACTTGGATACCCCTGCCGACCCAGGAGGCGAAGAACGCCAACATCAACATCGTCACATGTTACACATATCAGCGCCACTGCCGGGTGGCGGTCCAGTCGCGGCAAGCTCGGGAGGTGATATTCACCGAGAATGAGGCACAGAATATGCTCGCTCATATCATATGCCAAGGCGAATGCCCCCACCTCAAGAAGCCAGGCATAGATGAGACCCGCAAGATTAAGGGAGATCGGAGTGCTCTTGAAAATTGCAAGGTTGATGACCCCAAAGGTTGCAAGGAGCAAAACTGCAAAGAGATGGCGCGTTCGCGGAGGTGTCATGCTTTTGGGGCTCCAGTCAATAGACCCAGCCCGGGGGGGGTGGCGCGACCGATGGTGTCTGCCGAAGGATGATTATCCCTTTCTCGTCGAGAAAGTTGACCGCTGCAAGGCGGCCCTCCTGATCATAGAATTGCCTCACGCGTATTCCTTGCTTATGGTAGATGTCGCGCCTCACCAACTCCCCTCCTTCGCCCAGATATTCAATGATCCACAGACTTCTATCCTGGAAGTAGTGAACTTGCAGTGGCCTGCCTAGCTTGGAAAGTACTAACAGCTTGGAGACATGTCCCGGGGGAGCGCTACTTTTGTCTAGGCCATCTTCGGTTATCTTCATGGGAGCCACTTTGGCCGCTTCTGCGAGAAGCTTGGTGGCCCGCCTCAAGAGATCGTCGTAGAAGCGAAAGCGCGACGCGGAGGCGCCAACGAGGAGCAGGGCACACACCCCACTTAGGACTACCGATCGTAAGGCCAAATTGCGAAGTGTCATGCTCTCACTCCTCTTGTATTGCACGGTATGCCTGTCAAATAACTCTTGGCCAGCAGCACTTCCTGAAACGCGGTCGATTGACCCAGAACTCCTCGCGTGCTCTCCCGAGACCATCGAGACAGAGCCGGGCCTGATCTTCTCAGCGCCATGGCAGACCTACGAGGACACCATCTTCGTCAAGACCGACAAGGGCGATACACGATCACCTACACGGGCAGCAAGAAGAAGAGGTCGCGTTTCTTAACACCGCGCCGGCCATATTCTTCAACTTTAAACCCAGTCCCAACACTGTAGGCGCTAAAGCATTCAAAGACAACTTTGCCGCCAGGGCCGTAATGCTCTTCACGAAAGATGATCCGGTGTCGATCCTTATCGATTTCCTTCATTATTGCTCGGGCAAGCAATTGACCCGAGAACGATTCGGCTTTTGCCTGCTCCAGAATTAACGTCGAGTTGTACGCGAAGCTGGTTTTTCAGTCGGGAAATTTCTGCCAATATACTAATTCGAGTGTACCGCCGAAGCCGCCACCAAGCGATCGTTTACCCTCCAAGTACTTTAATGGGATCTCTCCTTTGTAGAAGGGCGGCCGCACATGTAATGTTGTCTCATAGACAAGAACGCCCTGCTGGGCAATGGTCGGAATGGAGAATGCCGAGAGGAAAACCGCGGCGAGCACGGCGAATAATCTTTTAGACATATCTCTCCTTCTGGCACCTCCGAAAACGGAGATACTCGACTTCAATGGTATATCAGCTACGACAAGGCTGGCGTTTTCTACCATGCGACCAGATCTCATCGACCACTGGATCGACCGCGCGGACCTGATCGGCTCGCACCGTCGTGCATCCTCCGCCAGAATCTCAGAAATCACGCAGTAAACTTCATCTCTCTATTGGTCGCCGAGGGGCGCGTTGTCAAGACGAGATATCGGCCTAACCTAGCGAGACGAGGAGCTTTGGCTGTACAAATCTAGAATCAGACTACACGATCACTTAAAACTCGTCAATTCTATGCATGGCGCTGAATATGCAACTATGTCTGAGCGCTAGCCCGATATCGACCGCGCAACGCCCTTCGCGACCGCGGCAGCAGCAGGCGGCTCGACGGCCGGCTGTCAAGCCTTGGACCAAGCTGTCCAGCTCGCTACAATGGGGGCGTGACTGACCAGAAGACAGCCCTTCGTATCCTTGACGCTCTCCGGAAAAGCCCGGTCGGAGACGACGGAGTGCTTGTTGGCTCGTCGGGTCTTTTCGGGTTCGAGACGGAGGTTCCGGCCTTGACGGAGGACATCGACATCGCCGTCCCGGAGGCCACCGTGGCCCGGCATGGTCGAGAGATCGTGGAAACACTCCAGAAACAGGGTTTCGAGCACCTGCCTGGCACCGCATCGTTCATCGGCTCCGAGAACGCGACCTTCGATCTGCTCGGGCATGGCGATGCGGAGGAAGGGGATCACACCGGAGGCACCGACGCTCTGCGAGTGATGGTGTTTGAGGACCTATCCCGACTTCTGGCGACTCCTCAGGCGACCATGGAGCTTCCATCCGGCGGCCGCGCCTTGAGGCCGGCCAGCTTCGTGATCGTCAAGCTGCTCACGGAGCGGGCTCACAAGGGAGCCAAGGACAAGCTCCAAGCCCTTCTCGTCCTCGCTGAGCGAGGCGAGGACCAAGCCTTCGAGGCTGAGGTCGGCCGCCTTCTCGCCGCCGTGGAACCGGAGCGGCTCGCCGATGTTCGCGCCGCTGCCCAGGCCGCCGTATTCTCTCTTCAAAGAGATCCGACCTTCTCCGATGCCGGTGCGGAGGGATACGGACCCATGAGACACCAAGTCGAGATCGATTCAGCCGGCTGATCGCCCTTCTGGAGCGGCTCGATGCCTGAACCCCGGAAGTTCCTCACCGCAGACGAGCGCCTGAAGCAGTTGCAGCGCGACCGCAAGGCGCTGCGACGGGAACGGATGATCCGCGAGGTGGCTGGCCCGGTCTGGCAGCATGGTGCGCGTCGTCCCTCTGAGCTTCGAAGGACAGGGCCGGCTCGTCGCGCGGGTGCTCCTTGGCGCTCGTGAAGAAGTGATCGAGGCTCTGAGATCCGACGCTGTCTTTGCGGTCGATACCGCGATGCGTCTCGCGCATGGGGCCGGATTCCTGGCGGTCCAGGAGGTCCATGCCTATCTCGCCGGGCCGGAGCCGCTCGAGCGGCTCGCCGCGGCGGGCCTCATTGCCGCGGAAGACTACTTCGACTCCATTCTCGTGCGCCCCTGGCCCGGGCCTACCCGATTGCTGGCCTGCCTGGTCGATGAGCTTCCGCCGTCGCGTGTGGTTCAGGGCGGCTATCGCGTCGTGACCCGCGAACGGCTGGGCCGCGAGCTGATCGGGACGGTTGGACCGCGGACCGACCTGTTCGGCCTCTATGAGAAGGTTGAGGGGATCGAGTCCGCGGCGTCCCCCGGCGCGACTTCGGCTCCCTCGCAGCCTTGACGGCGCTGAGACTGCGCCTCGATCCCCAGCGTCTGCGCCTCAATCCCTGTCGTCTGCGCCTCAGTCCCCAGCGTCTGCGGCTCAATCCCCGTCGTCTGCGCCTCAATCCCCGTCGTCTGCGCCTCAATCCCCAGCGTCTGCGGCTCGATCCCCAGCGTCTGCGCCTCAATCCCCCGCGTCTGCGGCTCGATCCCTGTCGTCTGCGCCTCAATCCCCAGCGTCTGCGCCTCAATCCCTATCGTCTGCGCCTCGATCCCCATCGTCTGCGCCTCGATCCCCATCGTCTGCGGCTCGATCCCCATCGTCTGCGGCTCAATCCCCAGCGTCTACGCCTCGATCCCCAGCGTCTGCGCCTCAATGTTCTTCCGGGAGCTGTTCGCGGACGACGTGTAGAACCCTCATCCGCTTTAGAGGAGCCTTCGACCTCGCCCGGGGTTTGGCGATTCCCCTGCCAGGTTATCATGGCTCAGGATACCCTGCCGACCCGAAGGAGCGCCTTGTCGCTCCCATTTAATGGGCTGAGCCGACCCCGAGCCCGCGGCTAACGACCGATATTGCGGATCCTAAGAACTCGTGACTCTAGTCGCCTTAAGCGGGCCTTTTTGCGACTTGGAGCAGAGCTTCCCGGCCTCTTGGAGCCCCAATGTCAAGTTAAGCGCCTGATTTCTCGTCTTATCACCCCGAACGTGCTCTCAAGTCGCCATTGACCCCTTTGGCCTCAACTACTTACGATGCGCCCCCATGAAGGTGAGCGATTTTCAGAGCAAGATCGCAGAGTGGCGGCTCGCGGAGAATCTTTCGCAGCAGCAGCTCGACCGGGAGTGCGGTTTCGCGCGTGGAACGATCGCGCGGATCGAACAGGGAAAGCTCGAGATGAAGAACGACCAGTTCCTCCGCATCCTGGAGCGCACCGGCCGGGATCTCCTCGCGACTCTGCTGGAGGATTGCGGAACCCTCTTCAGCGAGTTGTTGCCCCTCTCCCAGGAGATCGCCCAGAGCTCCGGAACCGGCTCCGCCGCCCAGAGCGTATGGCACGACAGAGAGCTCGAGACTGGGCTGACGGACTTGCTGTCCGGAGCCCGGGTAGTGCTTTCGAAGGTCGTCAAGGCGTCGGATCAGAGGCTCTGGGCCAGCGAGCTCTTGCTCCGGGCCGCCAGCCAGGCGTCGAGCACACCCGTGCGGCAGCGCGCGGGCAAACGCGGCAAGCCACGCTCCGAAGCCTAGGAGTAGTAGGCCTTCTCCGCCTGCCGTGCAGGCAGGACCGTAACAGAAACAGACCGGGTCTCGGGAGAGCCATGGAGAAAGGTTCACAGCCGCTCCGCTGCAGTTTCTGCACGAAGAGCCAGAGCGAGGTCGGGCGGCTCATCCGGGGGCCGGCGGTCTGCATCTGTGACGCCTGTATCGCGATCTGCCGGGACATCCTTGCGGAAGGCCAGCCGGATTCCGCCGCAGGCAAGGTCTTCCTCGTGCATGGCCACGACCGTGCCACCTCCCATGAGATCGCGCGCTTTCTGGAAAAAGCCCGCCTGGAGGTGGTGGTCTTGCAAGAGCAGCCCAACGCCGGCAGCACGGTTATCGAGAAGCTCTACGCGCACTCGGACGTCAGCTTCGCCGTCGTTCTCTTGACCGCCGATGATGCGGTCGGGAATCGGCTCCGCGCGCGGCAGAACGTTCTCCTGGAGCTCGGTTTCTTTCTCGGCAAGCTGGGACGCCGGAGAGTGACGGTGCTCCATCGTCCCGGCGTCGAGATCCCCTCGGATTTCTCCGGCGTCCTATTCATTCCGCTCGACGAGGCGGGAGCCTGGCGCCTCCTCCTCATCCGCGAGCTCAAGATCGCGGGCCTCGCGGTGGACCTCAACGCGATCGTGTAGCGGCCAGCTTGGGGGGACCGTCACATCTCCGGCAGCGCCGCTTCACAGTTGGGGCAACTGGGCGTTGCGAAACCGATCACGGCGCCGCAGCGTGAGCAGGTCCGGTCCACGGCGTCGACGGCGCCGCCAAGGACAAGCCCGCAGCCGCGGCATTCGGTGACGCCGAGCGCGTGCGGGGTTCCACAGGCCGGACAGACGGTGAGCTCGGCCCGGAGATTCGGATCGTCTTCGACGAGAGGCACGCTCCCCAATCCGGCATCGATCGCCGCCGCCGCATCGCCGTCGGCAGGCAGCACGTAAAGACAGGCGGCTTCCGATCTTCTGGAACGTCTCCAGGTCTTGGTCGATCGCAAGGGCTCGAGACAATGGGCGATCCCCGCGTCGTCGAGCGCCCGGGAGAGTGCCTGCAGGGCGCGCAGGTAGCGACAGCAGACGCAGACCAGATCGTCGCTCGGCTCCAGGCTGTGGAGAGGAGCGGCAAAGGGGACCTCCAGCGCGAAATCCAGGTCCGCTTCCGCGGGCTCTTCCTCCGCATCCTCGGAGAGCTCCGCGGGGAAGACGAGCTCGACACCGCAATCGGCACAGCGCTCGATACCCAGACGATATTCGCCACCGCATCGCGGGCAGACTTTGTGGCTCGGCTCCTCTGCTGGGAGATCGGTCTCCTCCGGGTCTTCTTCCAGATCACCGGACGCTTCGATCCGCGCGCGGGCCTCGTCCACCGCCAGCGCAGCCTTCCAATCCTGCTGGCGCACACAGACGGTGAGCAGGCCGTCTTCCTGCACGCGACGGCGATCGATCCGGTAGCGGATGCTTTCGCGGTTGAGGTCGGCCGCAAGCGCCAACGCCCAAGAGATGGGAGCGGAACGGAGAGCCCTGAGCCCGGAGGTGAGCGGGAGCTCGCGGGCATCGCGGAGCGCAAGCTGCTCCGGATCGACGAGCGGCACGTCGCAGTCGGCGCAACGCTCGATCTCCAGACGGTACTCGCCCCCGCACACGGGGCAGACCTTGAAGTATTCCAGATCCATCAACTCATTGTATGTCCGCGGGCCGCGCGGTCAACTGGAGGGCATCCGGGCCAGGAGCTCGGGCGGTGGCGCCATGGCGGTGCCGGGGAGATGGGTCTGCGCCCATTTGATCATCGCCCGGAGGACGGGCGCGAGGTCGTTGCCGCGCTCCGTCAGGTGGTATTCGTAGCGCTGGGGCCGCGTGGCGTAGGGGACTTTGACGACGACGCCACACTCCTCCAGGCGGCGCAGACGGTCGCTCAGGATGTTGGTCGGAATCCCTTCCGGCGAGCTGGCCAGCTCGCCGAACCGGCGCTTGCCGAAAAAGAGGAGGTCACGGACGACGAGGAGCGTCCACTTGTCTCCGAGCAGATCGAGCGTCTTCGCGATCGGGCAGGCGGAGCGGTCGGGATGCTCGCAAGAAGCCATGAGACAAGGATAGCACCGAGTGACTTGCAAAGTGAAAGTGACTGCGATAGAGTCCAGTCGCTTGCAATCAGCAAGTCACTTCCCCCCCAAGGAGGACCGACTCATGCCGACACCCCAGCAGAAGATGACCGCGGAGCTGGAACGGGAAGCGGTCGCGACCCGCCGCGTCCTGGAGCGCGTGCCCGCGGAGCACCTGGGCTGGCAGCCACATCCGAAGTCGATGACGCTGGGCCAGCTCGCTTTCCACGTGGCCAGCCTCCCCGGCGGCATCTCGCGGATGGCACGGCTCGATGGGATGGACGTCGCCGGCCGCACCGGCGGCCCCCCGCAGCCGCAGAGCACCGAGGAGATCCTCACGACGCTGGAATCTTCGCTCACCGAGGCGCGCGCGCTACTCGCGGGTCTCAGCGATGAGCAGGCCGATGCTCCATGGCGGCTGTCCGCCGGCGCGAAAGAGATTTTCACCCTGCCGCGCCTGGACGTCGTGCGCACCATGATGTTCAATCACATCTATCACCACCGTGGCCAGCTCGCCGTCTACCTGCGGCTGCTCAATATTCCGGTGCCCGTCATCTACGGCCGGAGCGCCGACGAAAACCCATTCGCGGACGTGACGCCGGCGTAGAAGCGCCGTGGGATCAGCGGATGCCTGAGACCGGCCCCGACGCCTCCGAACGACCGTACGGGGTGACGTAGTCTTCGCGCGGGATCACGGGCGCGTTCTTGTCGTCGCCCGGCTCCCGCACGGCCGGCAGGATGTAGCGGGGCGTGAGGTTCTGCTGGATGTCGATCGATCCCTTGGAGCTGTAGTTTCCGGCGAAGCTGGCGATGACGAGATCGAGCTCCGGGATCACCAGGACGCCTTGACCGCCTGCGCCGCCGGCGAAGAAGGCGTGCACGGTGCGGTTCTTGTACGGGTAGTCGATGCCCCACCAGAGATATCCGTAATAGATCCCGTGGAGATGGTACAACGGCGCGGAGGCGCGGGCCACGAAGTCGCTGGGGAGAATTCTGCGGCCCTGCCAGGTTCCGCCGTTGAGCATGAGCTGGCCGAATTTCATGAAGTCGCGCGGCAGGAATTGCGGGCCGCCGCCGCCATAAGGGTGCCCGGCGGGATCCAGGGGCCATCCATAGCGGGTGATCTTCAGCGGCTCCCCGAGCAGGCGATCGAACGTGATCAGCGGGAATTCCCCGGTTGCGCGGCTGACGACTCCAAGGGCGAGGTTCGGGTTGCTGCTGCATAGACGGCCTTCTCGCCAGGCGCCGAGGCCATGGGGACTCTCAGCGTGAAGCGGTAGTAATCCGGCTCGTCGTCCTGATTGATCATGATCTCTTCGCTGCCGGGCGCGTCGGGATTGGAGTCGTCGCAGAAGTAGCCGGAGGACATGGTCAACAGGTGCTCCAGGGTCATGGCCCGCTTCCGCGGCTCCAGGTCCGCCGGAAAGACGCCGCCGTTCATAGCCTGGTAGACCGGCGTCGAGAGCTTGAGCGGCGCGCCGGCCTGGATCGCCGCGAGGATGATCTGCAACGCGGCGATGGGACCAACCAGCTCGCGCGTCCGCTCCGAGAAGGCGAAACACAGCTCGTCGCAATACTCCGCTCGGAAAGCCGAAGGATAGAGGCGCAGCAGCGCACGATAGAAGCGCATTACACCGTCTCGGGTTTGAGCCCGCGCGCACGCGCCAGCCGCACAAGCTCGGAAAGGCGGCGCATCTCGGCGCGCGCCACGGTTGTGCCGAAAGGGGTCAGGCGGTAGTAGCGCCGCCGCGGATCGTCGGCCGGCGAGCGCCGCCGGGTGACCTCGGCGATGAGCCCCTGCTCCACCATGCGGGCGACCGAGCGGTAGAGAGTGCCGGCGCTCAGGCGCAGCTCGCCTTCGGTGCGCGCTTCGATGTCCTGGATGATGGCGTAGCCGTGACGCTCTTCGTCGAGGAGAGCGAGGAGGATGTGGAACGTGGCCGGCGGCAGCGGCAGGAGCTGGTCGACAGACTCGCGATCGTTGTTCATGCGCCGAGTATAGCCACGGTGTGTATACTCGTCAAGTTTATAGTCGGCGGGGGTATAGAAGGGGGCCCTCACCCCAACCCGGGCGTTGCCGGGCTGAGGAAGGGCGGCCCGACTCCTGCGGTTGGAGGTCGGCAGCGTGCTCGGTGTCCGCGAACAGGTGCGCGGGACCGGTTGGGAGATCGCGGTCGAGGCGCTGCTCGGCGATCTGCGTTTCGCGACGCGCCGGCTACGCGCCACGCCGGGCTTCACCGCGGTCACCGTGCTCACCCTGGCGATCGGCATCGGCGCCACGACGGCGATCTTCAGCGCCGTGCATCCGATCCTGTTCGCGCCGCTGCCCTATCCGGAAGCCGGACGGGTGACGATGATCTGGGACCATGGCACGGACGGCGCGCGCCTGGAGGATACGTTCGGAACCTATCGCGAATTGCTGGAAAGGAGCCGTTCGTTCACAGCGATCGCGGCGCTGAAACCCTGGCAGGCGACGCTGATCGGAGGCACCGAGCCAGTGCGGCTCGACGGGCAGCGCGTGAGCTGGAGTTATTTTCAAGCGCTCGGCGTTCCACCCGCGCTCGGACGCGACTTCCAGCCCACCGACGATCAGCAGAACGGTCCCCGCGTGGCGATCCTCAGCGATGCTTTGTGGCGGTGCCGCTTCGGAGGCGACCGCACGATCGTCGGCCGTCCGATCACCCTCGACGACAATCAGTATTTGGTGATCGGCGTCATGCCGAAGGCTTTCGAAAACATTCTGGCTCCCGCGGCCGAGCTGTGGGCGCCGCTGCAATATGACATGCCGCGGCGAGCAGCGGCGCGGTGAATTCGCGCTCCGCGCGGCGCTCGGTGCCGGCAGCGGCCGGCTGATCCGGCAACTGCTCACCGAGAGCCTTTTCCTTGCCGCGGTGGGCGGCGCCGTCGGCATGGCGGTCGCGCTGCTCGGCGTCCGCGCGCTGGTGGCGCTCAGCCCGCCGGGGCTGCCGCGCGCCGGAGCCATCACCGTCGACGGCTCCGTGTTCGTTTTTGGACTGATCGTCACCAGTCTGATCGGTCTCGCGGTCGGATTGATCCCGGCACTCCAGGCGGCGCGCAAAGATCCGAACCGGGACCTTCAAAAAGGCTCACGCCGCACTGCCGGGGGGCGCACCAGAAGCGCGCTGGTGATCGCCGAGGTGGCGCTCGCGCTCCTGCTACTCGTCAGCTCCGGCCTGCTGCTCCGTAGCGTCGAACGCCTGTTCGCCGTCGCGCCGGGTTTCGATCCCTCACACCTGCTCACCATGCAGATCCAGACCTCCGGCCACCGCTTCGACGCCGACGGCGCGACGCAAGACCAGCCGATCGTGCGCGTCGCGACCATGGACACCCTGCTCGCCACCACGGCCGCAGAGCGGCGTTTCGCGCTCGTCCTCTTCGAAACCTTCGCCCTCGCCGCCTTGCTTCTGGCCGCCGCCGGCATCTACGGAGTGCTCTCCGGCAGCATCACCGAAAGGACGCGAGAGATCGGAGTCCGAGCCGTCCTCGGAGCCACGCGGCGGGACATCCTCGCGCTCATCATCCGGCAGGGCATGACGCTCACCGGCCTCGGAGTCGCCCTCGGAGTCCTGGGCTCCCTCGCGGCCACCCAGGCCCTCGTCGCCCTGCTCTTCGGCGTCTCGCGCCTCGACCCGGTCACCTATCTCGCCGTCATCGCGCTCCTGGCCGCCGTGGCGCTCCTGGCCTGCGGAATGCCCGCGTGGCGGGCGGCGCGGGTCGATCCGGCGATTACGTTGCGGGCGGAGTAGGTGCCCCGCGCAAACTCCTACGGCGTCCGCGTCGGCATCACGAAGGCGTGTTAACATGAGAGATGAGGAGATCGATGGATGACGATCACGCTTGAGCTTTCTCCGGACCAGGAACATCTTCTGCGGGCTCGCGCCGCTCAAAAAGATGCGCAGGCCGTGCGCGAGATCCTCGTCGCGGCGGTCGATTCCACGATCGAAGGACTCCTGCGTACCGTCGGAGCTCAACCTGAGCCCACCTCGCTCCCCGCCTTGCTCAAGGAGATCGCATCCGGGTTCCGTGATGCGCCTGTCTTGCCCGATGAAGCGCTTTCGCGCGCCGGGATCTACGCCGACCACCTCTGAAAATCGTGGCCTGCCTGGTCGACACCAACGTCCTGGTGCGGCTCGCTGTCCCGGCCGATCCGCACCATCTCAGCGCGTCCCGCTGCCTCTACGGCGAGCAGGGATTGATGCAGTTGAGGTCGTCCCAGGCGCAGCAGGACGGATTGCAGCAGTCGTCGTAGTAGCAGTAGTAGCTCGGCAGTAGCTCGGCCAGGCGTACTGGCACACGTACGGGCAACCTTCTGAAGGGCAGGCTTCGACCGGCTTGGGAGCAGAGATGGCGACCGGCAGGACGAGGGCGGCAGTCAGTAGCAGGAGTCTCCAGGCTTTCATCGATCGTCTCCTTCCGTATGAGCGCATCGATTGTATACCTGCTTGCCGCCGCCTCCCCTCCCCTACTTGAATTCCACCGTCACCAGCCGCGCCGGGCTCTTGCTCGTATTGGTCAGCGTGTGGGTGAAACCGCCGGGCACCCAGGTGACGTCACCGGCCTTGAGCTTGACCGGCCTCGGACCCCGGCCTTCGACGTCGCTGCTGAGATCGAGGTCGGTCACCGCCACGACCAGGTGCGGCCCGTCGTGGTGGTGGCTGGGCACCTTGGCTCCCGGTTCCAGGTTCACCTCGGAGACGCGGGCGCCGTCGTGGATGAAGAGCACCTTGATCCGGCCACCGGGGAATTCCCGGTTTCCCTCGGCTTCCGGCGGCCAGGGAGACGGCGCGGTGCGGAGCTTTTCGTCCTGCATCAGCTCGACGGTGACGTTGCGGAACGGCTGGTCCGCGAGATCTCTCGCGATGTGCGCGAAGTTGCCGGGGGTGAAGCGGACCTCGCCGTCGGCGAGCTTGACCTCGACGGGGGCCTTGCCCTGCACCTCGTTCGAGATGTGCGAGTCGCCCAGGGTGACGAACAGATAGTCGTGGCCGTGGTGGTGCATCAGCGTCGCGGCGTGCGGCGCCACCTCGACCTGGAAGGCGCGGACGTACTCGTTTTCGAGCGCCAGGTGATGCGAGGGCTCGGCCGTCACCTCGACGACGGGAGCGGGAGCGGGCGCCTCGGCGGCCTGGCCGGGCAGCGACAGACAGAGCAGGAACAGCGACGAGAAACCGATCGTTCTCATGAGGCCTCCTTGTGTCTCGGGCGCGACGATAGCAGAAAGCTCAGTCCGGACCGATGGCCGAGAGCTCGCAGCCGGCGGCGGTGGCGTGGGCGCCGCGACCGGGCGGGTTCCGGGCGCGCGTTCCAGACGGCAGACTGGATCTGGAAATCGCCAGGGCCGGGCCCAGGACCGGGCCAGGTGAAGATCCGGCACCTCGTGACCAGGCACTCCCCTCCTCTTCTCGTCGAGCGAGGAGCACGCTCGCCGGAAGGATGAGGAAATCGAGGTCGAGGAGCGGCGTTTTGGCCGCTGAAGCGACGCTTGTCTTCGATGCCTGCGCTGTGATCGCGATGCTCCGCGGGGAAGAAGGAGCAGAGAGCGTCGCCGCCCTCCTGGAAGATCCGAAGAGGTATTTGTCCGGTGCAGTTCATCCGGTGACCTCCGGTCTCACGGCCGTGGCGGTCAGGCATCCTCTCTAGATACGCCGTCGGACAGCCGTCACAAAGGCCACATCGGCCCGCCGGCTGAAGAGAGACACGGGCGATACTCCCTTTCGGGCCGCCTGCACAAAAACGAGCGCGAGAAGGATCAGCGTGATCAGCACATTGGGCCAGCCGTTGAGGGGCCACTGGCCCTGCCAGGATATGGTGAGAGCGTCCGAGAACGGCGCGAGATAGCGGAGGGGCCAGATGTCGCCGGGCGTGGGTCCGCGGGAGCCCAGGAGATCGCAGAGCAGATGGACGTGGACGGCGACAAAAGCGCCGGCCGCCGCGAGGGCTCTCCGGCGGCAGACCGCGGCGGCCACACCGGCCGCCAGGAGCGCTCCGAAGAGGCCATGAAAGAACCAGCTCGTCTCCGGGCGGCCGAGGAGCCGATTGCCCATGTCGACCAGCGCGCCGAGGCCGTCCGCGTCCGCCGCCACGCTCGCCCATGCGATGGCCGCCCGCTCGCGCGGGGAGGAAGTCAGCAAGCTCCCCAGCTCCCAGCCGATCAACAGGTGCGTGATGGGATTCACGGTGAGGACTCTAACCCCACAGCGGCCTCTCTCCCGTTCGGGCCATAGGCGCGAGCTTTTCCCCGCCCCAGGCTGAAGCCTGGGGCTACGTGCCTGAGCCCACAAGGGGCAGGTCGAGGAATGTACCAAATCGGCGCCGTGCTCCGGCTCCTCCGCCCGCCCAGGAGGGGGCAAGCTCCTCCACTACTTTGAGTTTGCGTCTATGCTCGGCCGTCACGGCCCGCCAAGCAGGCCGCGGATGTGATCGCTGTGCTCGTGGCGGAATCGCTCGAATTTCTTTCTCTGCTCCGGGGTGAGCACGGCGGCGATGCGGCGGTGGGTGCGGTCGAGGATCTCCAGCAGCCGCGGGGTGACGTCGTGCCGCAGGGCGGCCGCGTCGCGCGCGGTGTCGGCGAGGATGGCGTCGACTTGCCGCCTCTGGTCGGCGGTGAGGTCGAGGCGACGGTCCAGGTTGCGTGCCAGCCAGAGGCTTCCCAGGTGGGCGAGGCCGCCGGGCTGCCGGGCGGCGTGGATATAAAAGAGGTGCGTTCCGAGCACGCCGACGGCGACGCCGACCAGAAACAGGAGCGTGACGGCGAGCAGGGCGGTGGAGCGCTTCATGGGCCGGCTTCCGGCGCCAGGGCCGCGTAGGTCAGCACGAGGTCCGGACTGGTGGACTCGGACAGCAGGTCTTTGTAGTCCGGCGCCGGCGGCTGCGAGACGCCGATCCAGAGCAGGGCCAGGACGAGGACCACCGCGGCCGGCAGCGCGCGCAGAGCCGCCCAGCCGAGGAGCTCGGCCGGCTTGGGCAGACGCTCGACGACCCGCAGGGCGAAGGACGCGTCGGGCTCCATGGCGTCGGCGGAGGCGGCGGGCCGGCGGAGCGTCTCGCGCGCCAGCTCCAGACGCCGGGCGAACGCGGCGCATTCCGCGCAGGCGTCCAGATGAGTCCGGTCAGCCACCGCGACCTCGCTGCCGGGCTCGGATCGCGTCAGCCGGTCTCTCACCGTGCGGCAGTCCATGCTCAACCCTCCTCGAGCAGCCGCCGCAGCCGCTTGCGCGCGCGGTGGGCTCTCACTTTGACGTTCACCCGCGTCCATCCCAGGCGCTCGGCGATCTCGGCGACCGACCAGCCTTCTCCATCCAGGAGCAGGAGCACGAAACGGTCCGGCGGCGACAGATGGGCGAGCAGCTTCGCGACCTCCATCCGCGCGTCAGGGTCCGGCGCCGGACTCTCGACATCCGCCTCCAAGGCTCCGGGGTCGCCTTTCCTCTGGCGCAGACGATCATAGGCGCAACGCAGGCAGAGGCGTGTGAGCCAGTGCTCGAACGGCGCGTCGGCGCGGTAGGTGTCGAGCTTCATCCAGGCGCGGAGGAAGGTCTCCTGCGCCACTTCCTCCACTTCTTCGGGACGGCGGAAGAAGCGGCCGGCGAGCTGGAAGACGCGGCTCTGGTGCTTGCGCACCAGGGCGGCGAAGGCGTCCTGGTCGCCATTCAGGCTGGCCCGGATCAGCCCCGCTTCGGAATCCGCGACGTCGGCGATCGATTCGGCCCCCATGAGCATCCTGGCGAGAGTGTGCATCCAATCCTCCCCGCTTGGCCAGACGGTGAAAAACGACCGGCGGTTACACAGCTTTTTTCCTTCGTCTCTTCTCGCTCGTTCCTGTAACCGATCCGCGTCCGGCGCTGTCTGGCAGATCAGAGGGGCAGATGAGCCCCCGCACCCCCATCACCAGGAGACCGAGCCATGAGCTTCAAGAAACCTTCCAACAAGATCCTCGCTGGAATCGCCGCGATCGCCGCGACCGCGATCCTCGTCCCGGCGCTCCTCTTCGCCGCTGCGAGCGGCCCGCACGGAATGCATGCTCCGGGCGCGATGATGCGCCAGGTCGCCAAGCAGCTCGATCTGACGCCGCAGCAGATCCAGGACATCCGCGGCATCTTCAAGACGCACCAGCAGGAGCTGCAGACCGAGCTGACCGGCATCGAGCAGGCGCGGACGCAGCTCTTCGACACCATCCACGGCGAGACCTACGATGAAGCCGCCATCCGTTCCGCCTCGGCGACCGTCGCCCAGGCCGAGACGCAGCTCAACGTGACCCGCGGCAAGATGGTCTCCGAAGTCCGCGCGGTGCTCACTTCGGAGCAGCAGGCCAAGGCCAACGAGCTGCTCGCCCACGTCCGCGAGCACGGTCACGGCTTCATGGATCATCTCCGCGCCCACCTCGCCGATCCTCTCGCCGGCCTCTGAGAGCCCTCCCCCACCGCAACCCCGCACAACGCGCGAGCAACACAGCAGAACGCACGGCTGTGTTGCTCCAACGCGCGACCGCCACGGCCGGACGGACGTTTGTGTTGCTCGGACGTTCGGTAGAATGGGTCTCCAGCATCGGAGGTCGAGCCATGCGTCCTCCTGGTCCCCTGAGGAACCCGTAATGCAGGCCGTAATGTTCCCCGTGCAGACTGTCGCTATCCCGGTTGGATAGTGGCTGGTGGCTGGCGCGGCCGGCTCTCGCAAAGAAGCGAGAGCCGGCTGAGAGAAGGGCTTCGGCGCTGAGAGGCCCCGGAGGAGGACAGACGTGCGGCCTGGAGCGGACGATTCTCCCGGAGCCCCAGGGAAGAGCACCTGGCACAATCTTTGCCCTATAAAGTTGGTTGAAAGTCGCCGCGGTGCCCATCCCGGCTTTGACCTCAATCATTTTTCAACCACGGGCGCCGTGCTACGAATGAGGTGATCTCATGAAAACAACACGCATCGCTCTTCTCGCCCTGCTCTGCGCCGGTGCTTTCGCCGGAGCGAAGCCTGCGGCGGCCTTGATTTCGGCGGGTCTCCATATCGGACCGTCGGGGCACGCGCGGGTGGATATCGGTTTCTTCTATGACGACCTCGCACCGTACGGAAGCTGGGTCGAACGCCCGAGCTACGGCTGGGTGTGGACCCCGCGGATCACGCGGACCGGTTGGCGTCCTTATGAATACGGACACTGGGCCTGGACGGACTACGGCTGGACCTGGGTCTCCGACGAGCCGTTCGGCTGGGCGACCTATCACTACGGCCGCTGGTACGACGATCCCGGCTACGGCTGGGAATGGGTGCCCGGTGACGAATGGGCGCCGTCCTACGTCTCCTGGCAGGAAGGGGACAACTACATCGGCTGGGCGCCGTTGCCGCCTTCAGTGAGCATCAGCACCGGCTTCCTCAACGTCTCCCTGGCTCCGGACGCTTACCTGTTCGTGCCAGAGGCCCGGTTCCTGGACGCGCGGGTCTACGACTACGCCGTCCCGCGTGGTGACGTCGCGAGGTTCTACGGCCAGACCCGCAACTGGACGAACTATCGCTATCAGGGCGGCCGCGTCTTCGCCGCCGGCGTGCCGGTGGACCGCGTGCAGCGGGTGATCGGCCGCAATGTGCCGCGCTACCAGGTTGCCGATCTGGGCTGGAACCAGCGCCAGCAGGCCCGTTTCAGTGGCAACCGGCTCGCCATGTTCCGCCCGCAGGTGCAGCGGGGCGTCCGCGTGGCGCCGCCGACCGCCCGTCCGTTGGCGCGCAATTCGGTGGTGACCTCGTCGGCCCAGCTCCGTCAGGGACGGCAGCTCCAGCAGCAGAACGTGGCCGGCCGTTTCAACCGTCAGCAGCAAGCGCTGGCCGGGCGTCAGCAGCTCCAGAGCCAGGGCCGTTTCAACCGCCAGCAGCAGCAGATCGCACGCCAGCAACTCCAAACCCAGGGCCGCGTCAGCCGCCAGCAGGCACAGATCGCGCGCCAGCAGCTCCAGACCCAGGGCCGCGTCAACCGCCAGCAGCAGCAGATCGCACGCCAGCCGACCCAGACCCAGGGCCGTTTCAACCGTCAGCAGCAGGCTCTGCGGCAGAACAATCGCCAGCTCCAGAACCAGGGGCGTTGGCAGCAGCAGCAGGCTCTGCGACAGGAACGCCAAGCCCAGAACCAGGGTCGCTGGCAGCAGCAGCAGGCCATGCGGCAGCAGCGCCAGGCGCAGAACCAGGGACGTTGGCAGCAACAGCAGGCGATGCGGCAGGAGCGCCAGGTGGCCCGGCAGCAGAATGCCGCTCCGCGCTGGCAGGGACGGCAGCAGCAGGCGCGTCCTCAGCAGCAAGCTCGTCCGCAGCAGCAGCGGATGAATCCGAACCGCGGCGGCGGTGGTGGCCGGCCGCAGGGCAATAACAACAACCGGCGTGGACGCAACGGGAACGGCTGATCAAAGTCCTCCTCCTGCCTCTGACCCGAAAGCCCGGCCAAGCGCCGGGCTTTTTCTTTTTTCAACCGGCGGCATGCCTCTTGCTTCCTTCTCTGGATCTGGAGGTAGTTTTCAATGAAAACGACACGCATCGCACTGTTTGCCTTGTGTCTCGCAGGCGCTTTCGCCGGAGCGAGAACCGCGTCGGCCGCAGTGGCGGCGGACATTCACATCGGTCCATCGGGCAGAGCCACGGTGGATCTCGGCTTTTTCTATGACGATCTGTCGCCCTATGGTCACTGGGTCGACCGCCCGCAATATGGCTGGGTCTGGACGCCTCGCGCCGTCGCGTCGACCTGGCGTCCCTACCAGAATGGACACTGGGCCTGGACCGACGAGGGCTGGATCTGGATCACCACCGAGCCCTACGGCTGGGCGACCTACCACTATGGACGCTGGTATGACGATCCCGACTACGGCTGGTCCTGGGTGCCCGGCAATGACTACGCTCCGGCGTGGGTCTCCTGGCAGGAAGGGGGCGATTACATCGGTTGGGCGCCGCTGCCGCCGTCGGTGCAATTCAGCGCCGGGCCGCTGACCGTTTCGCTGGCGCCCGAAGCCTATCTCTTCGTGCCGACACGCCATTTCCTGGACTCGCGCCCCTTCCAGTACGCGGTGCCGCGCCAGGACTGCGAGCGGGTTTACAGCCAGACGCACAGCTTCACGGAATATCAGGTCGTCAACCAGCGGATCGTCAACCGGGGTGTGCCGGTCGACCAGATCCAGCGCGTCGTCGGCCGGCCCGTGCCGCGCTACCAGGTGGCCGAGATGAGCGCGGCTCAGCGCCATCAGGGGGCTCGCATCTCCGGCAACCGGCTCACCGTCTTCCGGCCCGAGGTGCAGAAGGCGCAGGTGGCTCCGCCGCCGCAGCGCCCGGTCGCCAAGCGCGCCGTCCTGACCGCGCCGCCCGCAACCGCGCCGGGCAAGGGAAACAACCGCGCCGGGCGTGCGGTCGTGGCCGGTCCGGTCGCCCCGCCGCCGCCGCAGGGCCGGCAGCCCAGGGGACCGAAGCCGCAGCAGCAGACGCAGGCTCCCACCGTGGCCCATCAGATGCCGGCACCCGCCGGTCGCCAGGGTCACCAGAATGATCACCAGAACAATCACCAGAAGGCCACTCCCCAGGACCAGCCGGCGGTCCAGGCCGAATCCAGGCCCCCGGCGCATCAGCGGTCAGCCCATGGTCCGCGCCAGCAGCAGACGCCGCCGGCGAACGCCGACAACCAGGGCGCGCAGGCCCCCCAGCACAATAACCCCCGCGGCAACCACCGGCAGGCTCCCGAGAGCCAACAGGCCGCGCAGCCGCGTCCGCCGCAGCCGCATGCGGCTCCGCAGGACCGGCCCGCGCGCCAAGCCGCTCGCGAGCAACCGCAACCGCCGCACGGCCAGCCGAAACAGGGTCAACCGCAAGGCCAGCCGCATGGCCAGCAGGACCATCCGAACCAAGGCGGCAGGGGCCACAACAAGCCGCCCGAGGACGACAAGAAACCGCCCGTCTAGCGCAACCGAACCGCGCCGACAGAACACCCAGAGCCCGGCAGCGCGCCGGGCTCTTTCCTTGTCTACCGTCCGGTGTAGAGGTCGATCACCCGCTCGATGCCGCGCTGGCAGACACGGCAGAAGGGGACCTGGTCGCGGGTGAACATGATGCAGTCGAGCTGCGGCCGGTAATACCCCTTCGCCGCGTAGTTGGCCCCCTCGAAAGCGCCCACCTGGCCGGCGTGCGGGTCTGATCCCAGGAGCTTCGTCTCCGCCTTCTGCTCCTCCACGAAGAGGGCGTCCATCTCCTCCTCGGGCCGGTTCTGGGCACGGATCTGCCGCCGCTGCTTCTGGATCTCGGCCGACTGCTTCTCGAACGCCTCCTTGGGCCAGGGGGTGGGGAGCGGCGTGCCGGCCGCGACCAGGTCCTTCCATTTGAGCTGGGCGGGGTCGGCGAGGGCCGTCACGTTGGGCTCCCAGGGCTCCACCTTCTCGGCCACCGGCTGGTAGGCCACGTCCGAGGTGTAGTACTCGTCCGCCAAGCCGGCGAAGTGATGGCCGAGCTCATGGATGAACACGTAGGGAGACCACAGGCTGTCCGCCGCGACAGTCGAGTATTGGCCGAAGATGCCGCCGCCGCCATAGGTGCGGCTGTTGGTCAGGATCTCGATGAATTCGTAGGGCGCGAACGAGGCGATGTCGCGCAGCGCGCGGTTCTCGAAGGTGAGGACGTAGCGCTCGGAGCCGAAGGTGTCGTAGGCGGCTCCGACCGGCGAGCGGCGGTGGATGCCGGTCGAGGGGCGCGCGATGCCGGACTCCGCGGCGGGCGGACAGAGACCCCAGACGTTGAAATCGTTGCGCCGCTCCTTGAACGGCGAGGTGGCGAACAGGAGCTCGCTGAGCCGGTGCGCGTCCTGTTCGAACTTCCCGCGCTCCGCCGCCGTGTAGCCGTCGCCGAGAATCAGCAGGTCGACCTTTTCCGCCGGCGGCCCGTGATGCTCGATCTCGATCAGGGCGCCCGGCGATGTGGGTGGCGCGGTGTCGATCGTGCGGTCGGCCGGATCGACGAGGAGGGACCAGACCTCGCGGAAGGCGTTGCGCGCATCGCGCTTCTTGAGCACGATTTGCACCGGGGCCGCCGGCATCGGGAAGCGGAGCGACTCGTGGAACGTCCGCCACACCTCGCCCGCCTCGGCCGTCGTCGACCATTCGCCGAAGACCGTGGAGAAGCCGCGCGAGTAGACCGCGCGGTTGGTCTGCCGGTCGATCACCTCGAACAGGTACTGGCCCAGGTTCGTGTCATCCACCGACCGTGCCGGATTGCCCGGCCAGGGGAGCGGCTCGACGACGATGCGGTCGAGGCTGAAGTGCTCCTGCGCGGAATTCCCCGTGTGGTAGTAGTCGACGCGCAGAGTGCGCGGCGCGGCGGTGGGAGCGGGTGTGGTGACGGCGGTGAGGAGGGAAGCGGCAATGCTGACAACAGTGGCGACGGTGGCGGCGAGCATGCCGCGGGATGCTAGCAGAGACGGGGCCTACCCCTGCAGCCGGCGGGCGAGCTGCTCGGCGCGCTGCTGGTTGACGGCGGCGGCGTCCGGCTCGCGGAGCTCGCGGCGAGCCACTGAGGCGACCTTGAGATCCCGCTCCGGGGGGGCGAGGGTCCGGTCATGGACCGCGTCCCAGGTCTGGCTTACTACAATGGCTTCGAGATTCTGGAGCCGCTCTCCCAGAGCGCTGTTGGTCCGCCGCAGCTCGGCGACCTCTTTCTCCAGCTCGGTGGTCGACGCGCCGAGCTTCCTCTGGGTGGCCACGAGCCGCACCCAGTCGCGGAAACCCCTCATGACGATGGCTGTGATCGGGATGAGAACCCACCAAAGCTCTGCGGCGCCATGCATTTTGCGGATTATACCATTGGGAGGAACGACCCGCGCCGGGCTGAGACGCCCGGCGCGGGGTGGTAGGGGTCAGGAGCCCGGACAGGCCTGGGCGTCAGGAATGCAACTCTGGTTGTTCCCCTGCACGCAGCAGTGATAACCCTGGATGCAGAAGAGGGTGCATGCCCGTTGCTGACTCTCCGCCTTGGGAACCGAGCTCAATAGAGCAATAGTGGAAAGGGCGAACCCGAAAAGTCCTAGGGTGAGCTTCTTTTTCATGATGACTACCTCTCTCTCTTACCACGTGCCCCCTGAATTGGCGAGCACATAGAGACAAGTAGCAATATGTATGCCGGATTGGCAAAGCAGGCCGGAGATCAATAAAAGAAAAAGCCCAGGGACTCCCTGGGCCACTTCATCTCAACTTCGACCGGAACCGATGTTCCTCAAAAAACCTCAACACGGCTCGGCCTGCCCCCTTCCCTCCGGCCCGGCACTCTCCTAGGATGTCGGTTCGAGCCCGACGAGAAAAGGAATTCATGCGCCTCGTCTGCCATGCCTCCGCCCTGGCCCTGGCCGGGTCCTTGTCCCTTGCCGCCTGCTCGCCGGGCCCTGGAGCGGTGCCGGCGGGCGTGACGGTGGCATCGCTGGATCCGGCCGGCGGCGGTGCGCGGGCGGGGCTGCGCACGGGCGACGTTCTGCTCTCCTGGCAACGCCGGACCGAGGGGCCGGCGGCCGGCAAGGCGGAGGGAGAGCTGCGTTCGTGCTCCGACCTGTCCGCCGTGGAGAACGGCGAAGCGCCGCGGGGAACGGTGACGTTTCAGGTGGAGCGGCAAGGGCGGACGCTCTCCCTGGAGATGGACCCCGACGGCTTGCAGGTCGAGGTCCTGCCGCGGCAACGGGGCGCCGGCGAGCGGTGCGAAACCTTCGCGCGGGCGCGGCGCCTGAGCCGCATCCCACGCTGGCCCGAGGCGCGGGCCGCGTATGCCAAGGTCGCGGCGGCGGCGCGCTCGCGCGGGCGGCTCCTCTTCGCCGCCACCGCCCTCCGCGGCCAGGCGGAGGCGGCGCTCCGCGCGCAGGACTTCCCGGGCGCGGAGGCGGCGTACGCCGAGGCGCTCCGCCTCTGCCGCACCGCCGCGCCGGAGAGCCTGGACGAGGCCCTCGTCTGGCACGCTCTCGGCAACCTGGAGCAGATGCGCGGCGCCATCGCCCGCTCCGAGGCGGCGCTCCACAACGCGCTCCGCATCCGCCAGCTTCTCGCGCCCGGTAGCCTCGAGGTCGCCGCCACCCTCGACGTCCTGGGGATCGACGCCTGGAGGAGGGGCGACCTCGAGGGTGCCAAGCGGCTCTATGGTCAGTCCCTGGCGGTGAGCCGGAAGCGCTGCCCCGGCAGTCTCGACGAGGGCAAGGCGCTCAACAACCTGGGCCTCCTGCTGCGCGAAACCGGCGACGACGACGGCGCGGAGCGCTCCTTCACCCAGGCCGCGCAGATCCTGCAACGCGTCGCCCCGGGAAGCATCGAGCTCGCCCGCACCTCGGTCAATCTGGCCATCCTGGCGTCCGACCGGGGCGACTTCGCCACGTCGGAGGAGCACCAGCGGACCGCCCTCGCCCGCTTGGAGAAGATCGCGCCGGAGGGGCTGGAGGTCGCCGGCATCCTCAACAACCTGGGGACGATCGCCCGCGAGCGCTATGAGCTCACCGAGGCCGACGCGTTGTTTCGCCACTCCTTGGCCATCCAGCACCGGCTCGCTCCCGGTTCGGAGGTCGAAGCCACGAGCCTGAGCAACCTCTGCTGGACAGCCCAGGAGCGCGGCCATCTCGACGAGGCGGAGCGCTTCGGCCGCGAGGCCCTGGCGATCCGTGCGCGCCAATCCCCCGGCGGCCCCTCGGTCGCCCTGAGCGATTCGATGCTCGGCAGCATCGCCTTGAAGCGCGGCGACCTGCGCAGCGCCAAGGCGCTCGGGGAGAAGGCCCTCGCCCTGCAGCACAAGCTCGCTCCGGGATCGCTCTACGAAGGCGAGTACCTGGAGCTCCTGGCCGACATCGCGCTCAAGGGGAAGGATCTGCCGCGGGCCGAGAGCCTGGTCCGGCAGGGGCTGGTCATTCACCGGCGGCTCGCACCGCGCAGCGTGCTCGAAGGGGAGGCCCTCGACCTCCTCGGTAGGGTGCTGGAGCGCCAGGGGCGGCTCCGGGAGGCCGAAGCGGTCTATGAAGAGGCCGCCGGCGCGATCGAGGCGCAAATCGGCCGCTTGGGCGGCTCGGACGAGGCACGGTCCAGCTTCCAGGCCAAGTTCCTGAAGGTGTATCAGCACTTGATGGCGCTCCAGGTGACCCGCGGCGCGACCGCCACCGCGTTGCACACGCTGGAGCGCTCGCGGGCGCGCTCGCTCCTCGCTCTCCTCGCGCAGCGCGATCTCGCCGCCGGCGACGCTCCCGCGGCCCTCCTCGATCAGCAGCGCCGGATCGACCGCCACTATGAGGACGCCCAGGAAGCCCTCGCCCGCCTCGACCCGCGGCGCACCGCCGAGCTCGAATCGCTGACCGCCACGCTCGCCCGTCTGCGCGGGGAGCGCGCCACCCTCTCCGCCCGCATCGCCCGCGCCTCGCCCCACTACGCCGCGTTGCGCTCGCCGCAGCCGCTGGAGCTGGCGGAGATCCGCGCCGTCCTCGATCCGGGGACGGTCTGGCTCTCCTACA
>DATARD010000269.1:0-32652 GCA_036264355.1 Thermoanaerobaculia bacterium | reverse complement strand
TCCGCCCACCCGGGAGGGGGCAAGCCCCTCCCCTACTTTGGGGTTAACGCCTATGAGCGAAGTCCCTCCCCCCCTAACCCCCATGCCCCCGGGTTATCCAGGCGGCAGATCCAACGTCAGCAACGCCCCACCCTCCGGCCGGTTCCCCGCCCGGATACGCCCGCGGTGCTCTTCCACCACGCGCTGCACGATCGAGAGGCCGAGGCCGGTGCCGCCGCGGCGGCGGGTGAAGAAGGGGTTGAAGACCTGCGGCAGATCCCCCTCTTTGAAGCCGGCTCCCGAGTCTTTGAACAGGCTGCGCACCCAGGCTCCCCCGTCGTCTTCCACCCGCATCGTCTCGATGGTCACCTCGCCGCCGCGGGGGGTGTGCTGGATGGCGTTCTGGATGAGGTTGGTGAGCGCCACGCCGAGGCGGCGGCGGATCATGCCCACCTCCACCTCGCCGTCCGTCAGGCGGGTGGCGAGACGCACGCCGCGCGTCTGGGCAAGGCTGTCGCAGTCGGCGACGGACTGGGCAAGGAGGTCGTGGAGATTGCCGGCGGTGAGCATGCGGCCGAGAGGCTTGCCATACTCCAGCAGCTCGGACATCAGCTCGGAGAGCCGCGTCGTCGGCTCGCGCAGATTGTCGAGCGCGCGGCGGACTGTCTCGTCGCCGACGTTCGCGACCAGCGCTTCGAGCGTCGCGGAGATGGCGAAGAGCGGATTGCGCACCTCGTGCGCCAGGCCGCCCACCAGGTGGCCGAGCGCGCCCATCACCTGCAACCGCGCGCGCTCTTCCTCGGCCCGCCGGCGCTCGGTGACGTCGCGGAAGCTCCACACCCGGCCGACGCTCCGGCCGCCGATTCGCTGCGGCTGCGAGTACCGCTCGAACACCCGGCTGTCCTTGAATTCGAGGACGTCCTGGCTCTCGGCATCCGGCTGCGCGTAGAGCTCCCGCACCCGGGCGACAAAACCTTCGGGATAGACGAGCTGATCGAGGACCGCGGCGATCGCCCGCTCGTCGTCCCGGCTTTCCATCAGCTCTTCCGGCAGCCGCCACATCTCGACGAAACGATGATTGAAGGCGACGATCTTGCCGCTCTCGTCGACCACGAGGAGGCCGTCGGCGGTCGATTCGAGTGTGGCCTGGACCAGGGAGAGCGACTGCCGCAAGGCGGTGTTGGTCTGCATCAGCTCTTGCGAGCTCAAATCCATCGAGCGCTCCAGCATGGCCCGGTCGTCGTCGGACTGCCGGTAGGCCGCATCGACGGCGGCGAGAAATGGCTCAAAATCCGCCGGGATTTTTTCCTCGCCTCCGAAGTGGCGCCGGATCTGCCGGGCGAGGAGGCTGTGCCGGCTGCTCATGCGCGCGGCTCCGCCAGGGTGGTGATGGTCATCGTCTGATTGTGCAGCTCGCACCGGGCGCTCGGTGTCAAGGGTGAGATCTCGCCATAGGAATAGAAGCCGGCCAGCACCGCTCCGGCTCCCAGCACCTCGCGCACCCCTTCGACCTCGTCTTCCACGCGCTGACCGAGGACCAGCTTGCGGCCGACGCAACTGACCAGGAGCGCGAGCTCGGGCGAAAACCCGTCGCAGCTCGTCCGCGCCGCGCCCGCCGCCCCATCGATGAGGCGGTCGAAGTTGGCCCTCATGAAGCGGGCGTACGTGCCCATCGGCATGTCGCCGGCGAACGTCATGCTGCTCTCCTCCTCGCTGACCCTGAGGACCGTGCGCACCAACGTGTCCCCCGTCTCCGTCTGCAGGCTCAGAGGAAACAGGAGCGCGCTCGCCGGCAGGTCCGCGGCATGCGGCCTGAGATAGGTCTTGTAGAGCTCCAAAGCCGACCGGCCGTCGAGCTCATAGAGCACGTTGCCCTGCGAGCGGGTGATCAACCGCTCGGGGCCGAACGCATCCCATCCGCCCAGAGAAGAGTAGCCGACCTGCAGCCCCGCGCCGTAAAAGCCGAGCGCGGCCGCGGTGCCCGCCACGGGCTCACCACCGCAGACCACCAAGGTCTCGCGGAAACGCGCCCCGTCGCCCGACAAGCCGCCGGTCACCGTGACCCCACGCGGCAGGCCGCCCGCGAGCCCCTTGACCAGGGCGCTGCCGTTGACGTGCACCCCCTCGGTGAGGACGAAGACATGGACCAGATCGTCCGGATCGAGCTCTCCGGCCAGGCGTTTGCCCGCCCCGAAGCTGTCCTCAAGGCCGGTGGTGCTGACGCCGGCGATCCGTGTCGCCGCGAAACGGACCGGGGTCACGACCAGCGAATCGTCCGAGACCTGGGTGCCGAAGATGTCTCCGGCCGTCGAGCAGCCGAAGCGGAATGCGCCGGGAAATGCCGCGCAAGCCTCCGCATACGGTCCCGGCCCGCGCAACAGGCTGGTGGCGCCGAACACGAGCAACAGATCGGCACCCTCCCCTCCGCCGGGCCGCCGGGGCTCCCAGCCGCGGCCGGCCGTCCAGCGAAACTGGTCGATCCTCAAAGCTTCACCTCGAACCACTCACCACGGCGGCGCTCTTGGTCGCAGAGTCTCATCGACAGCTCTAAGATAATGTGTGAGATCCAAGATACCACGAAACGCGGCGCGTCTCCAGCGGGAGCGATTCTAGCTCCCCCGGGAGAGCTACAACGCCGACGGCACCGGCCAGGGGAAAGTGCTGCACACGAACTACTTCTCACAGCCGGAGGTGAAGACGATTCTTCGCGAGCTGTGAGGATGCCCTAACAAAGCCGTCGCCGGGCGGTCCACAGGCTGCCCAAGCACCCTGTGCGACCCGCCCGACTCCGGCACCGGACAGGGCGGTGCCCCACGCCGCGCTGCCCGGTCATTCTCCGGTTTCAATTGTCAAAGAACAATCCTGCATCCATGCCTGCGAAAAGCTTCTCCGCCGAGATTCAAGATTGGCATAGACTGCCATCTTGACTGCATCTCTGTCAAGATCCTTCTTGACTTTTCTTCAGATGAATGGTTCCATACGCCACGACGACGGATTGAACAGCGCCAATCTTCACCATCAGAAGCGCGGGCCGCCTTGGATAGCGCGATTTCGGTCGACAATGAATCCATGACGCTCTGAGCAGCGCCATTCCGGATCATCAGAAGGGCATGACGGCTTGACCGGATGCATTCTGGAGTCTCAGAAGTCCCGGACGTCTTGACCACCGCGACTCTGGAGGATCAGAAGCCTCTGACGGCCTGGCCAGCGCCATTCCGTCGTAGCCAGAGCGATTCCGGACCGTCAGGAGCTTCTGATGGTTTGAGCGGATCGATTCTAGAGCAAAGCAGGACTCTGCCAGGCCGGCAGAGCCGAAGCCGACCCGGAATGTCCCTGGGCAAGACGCCCGAAGCTCATTCCAAGTTGGCCGAAACCTGGGCAAGGCAGAATGGTGTTCTTTGAAAACTGAATCCAACGGGCAGAGGAGAAACGGCCATCCGTCTGCCCATGTTCTGAGTCAACCGCCTGCCAGAGGTGTATTTCGGCGTAGCGTGGGGGAGCACGGAGCAAAACCGTGCTCTCCCCACCCAGGCGGTTCCTGCTCGTCAGCGAATCCGCTGCTCCAACACGGCCAGCTCGGGGCAAAGCTGGAGGAGCGCCCCGTAATTGCCCAGCGTCTTCTTCATCAGCTCCTCGCGCCCTCCGCCTGCCGCCTTCTGATTGCCGTTGTCCCGGAGGAACGCTTCGAAGAAGCGCTCCTTGACCGAGACCTCGGCGCGGATCGCCTGCCATCCGGCTCCAAGCTTTTCCCGGTGCCCTGCCAGAAGCCAGACCTCGACCTCCTCCTTCGCCGCACAACAGAGGAGACGGACTCCTCGGTCCGCGGCCTCACGCTCCAGCGTCTCGAATTCTCCGTGCCGGTCCTTCCCGTCGGCGTCGACGAGAAACAGGATCAGATCCTTGTGCCGGTATCGTTCGAAGAGAGCACCGCGCAGAAGCGCCTTCGCGTGCTCGTATCCCTGCGTCCGCGGGTTGGCCAGAACGTCGACCTTCGCATTCGGCTTGCCGCAGGCTTCCAGTAGACGGATCACCAGAGGCTTGAGGATGTAGCCGTTGTTCGCGGGATCTTCGGGGACGACCAGAGCGTTGAAGCTCAAAACGCCCCCTCCAGCCAGCCCTCCGTGAACAGCTCGCCGATGGGCTGCTTGCGGACGAGCTCGATCAGGTGAGGGATCTCGCTCAAGGGCGTGATGATGGAGGCGCCGGACTCCGCATCGCGGCGGCAGAGGAAGGTCGTCTTGTAGTCCTCTTCGTCCAGCCAGGCCAAAACGACGGGAGAGTGGGTGGTCGCGAAGACTTGGAGATCGGTACCGCGGGTCTGTGATTTCAGTAGCTCAATCAGGAGCCGGAGTCGACTAGGATGGATGCCGTTTTCGATCTCCTCCAGAGTGATGATGGCCGGCATGTCCGGCTGGAAGAAGGCGGCGGTGATGGCCGCGAAACGAAGGGTACCGTCGGAGAGAATCGGAGCCGGCAGAATCTCCTCTCCTTCCCGCAGCGCGAACAGAGGCTCTCCCAAGGCTCCTTTGAGGACCAAGGCCTCATCAAACTCAAGAGGAGTCAATTGGCGAAGCCAGGAGAGATAAGATGATCTTCGGTCATCGTTCTCAAGAAGTCCGGCAACAATAGCGGCAAAATCCTCGCCACTCTCTCCAAGGCGCTTGGCGGACTGCGCCTGAGCATACTGGCGCAGGGTCAAGGGGTTCGGATCCAACCACTGGGCATCGACCAATGCGTTGGCCAAGCGGCCCGTTTCTGACAAGCCTCTCGTCTTTGAATCAGCCCATTGGAAAACCGAGAAAGCTGAACGATCGGGATCGTATTTGTTCACGTCATACAGAGAACGATTGAGGATACGATCGGCTCCTGACTGAACTGTTTCCGAATGGAAAATGCCTTCGCGAGGAGCAATCTCAGCGTCATAAAGTAGATTGGGGCGATTTGGGCTGTCGATTTGGACCTTGAACTTCATGACTGCGACTGAGGAAGCCCCACGCCGAAGAAAGGCTACCCTGGCGATCCCTCCTCGGATTCCCTGCCAAACGACACGGCCGGCGCCCTGTGGCTTCCCGTTGAAGATCTCATCGACCGTGAACCCGTACCCGATCCCCTGAAGCACCCGCAGCGCATCGAAGAAGTTCGACTTCCCGCTGGCGTTCGCCCCGATGAAGAGGTTGAGGCCGCCCAACTCCAGGCGGACCTTCTCCAGGCTCTTGAAGCCTTCGATTTCGATCGTCTTGATCACGCGCGCTCCTCCTCCGGCCCAGTGTCTTTCATGCTAGCAGAGTGGGCCCGCCGCCGCGCCACTCCGCACGATGGCCATACTCCGGCCGTTGCACGGAGTAGAATACTCGGCCGCGACGATGGCCGCCTGTGCGTCCAAGCTGACTTTGGAGGAATCGAGAATGTCCCTCGCCCGTGCCGGTCTGTTTGCATCTCTTCTCCTGATGGTGGCGCCTCTCTTGGCGGCCACACAGCCCGCCCGCACGATCGCGATCACCTTCGACGATCTGCCGCTCGCTCCGAACGCGGACGACCTGGCGACGGTGCGGCGGGTCAACGAGAGGTTGGTGGGAACCTTGGCCCGGCGCAAGGTGCCGGCGATCGGGTTCGTCAACGAAGGAAAGCTCCAGGTGACCGGCGAGCGCGATGCGCGGATCGCCGTGCTCCAGCGCTGGCTCGACGCCGGCCTCACGCTCGGAAACCACACGTTCTCTCACTTGAGCCTGCGGGACACTCCGCTGGCGGAGTATGAGGACGACGTGATCCATGGCGAAGTGATCACCCGCCAGCTCCTCGCCCGGCGCCGCGGCGCGCCGGCGCTCTACTTCCGCCACCCGTTCACCGCCACCGGCCCGACCGTGGAGGTCAAGGAGGCTTTCGAGAGCTTCCTCCACGCCCGCGGCTACACCGTCGCCCCGTTTACGGTCGATAGCTCTGACTACATTTTCAACCGCCTCCTGATCGAAGCGTTGGCGCACCAGGACACCGCGGAGGCGGCGCGCATCCGCACCGCCTATCTCGACCACACGGATGCCGTGATGACTTTCTGCGAAGGGCTCTCCCGGGAGACCTTCGGCCGCGAGATCCCGCAGATCCTGCTCATCCACGACAGCGAGCTCAACGCGGGCGTCCTCGAAGATCTCCTCAACCGGCTGGCGGCGCGGGGCTATACCTTCGTCTCTCTCGACGAAGCCTTGCGCGACGCCGCCTATCGCACCCCCGACCGCTACGTGGGCCGTTTTGGCCCCTCCTGGCTGCACCGCTGGCGCGTCGGCCTCGGGCTCCCCTCGCGCCTGCGCGACGAGCCCGATCCACCTCAAAAGGTGCTCGACCGCTATCAGAAGCTGACGGCGCAGTGAGGCAGGTGCTCCGCCCTAGCCGGTTTGAAGGTGCGGCCGCACGACTACTGTCTGGCGCTCCCAATCGATCGCGAGCACGTCAATCGATACCTTTCCCCCCTGGGTATCGAAAATCACTGTGTCGCGATCCAAAAGCGGTTCCGAGCCGGCGAAGCTCCCTCCTTGCGGCGAGAGAAAAAGCCGGTAACCTCGTTGCCCGAAGGCATCGAGAAACTCGGCGCTCAGCTCAGCGCGGATCTCGGGTACGAAAACAGGTGTCTGGCTGGAGAGGGTGAAGGTCTGAGCTGAGAGGGGCCTGCTCGGAGGTGCGGAGGTTTCGCGGACGGAGGTTTTCGCTGTTTCAGGGTCGGATTTGGCAGGCGGCTTCTCCCGCGGCACTGTCAGCTTTGGAGTGGGCGTGTGCTCCTGCACGCTCGGAGCCGGAGGAGATGGCTCCAGATCGGGGACTTGTTTCGTCTTGGGCGGAAGAACAGGGGGAGCGGCAGTGGAGTCGTGCTCGGCTTTCAGGGCGAATCCCGCAACACCGAGAGCGAGAGCCGTCGCCAGGAAAGCGGCTCCAGCCCAAGCCCGACGTCGGGAGGTGGTCACCTGCGCGGCGGCTGGGACGACCGGGGATACGGATGGTGTGTCCACCCTCCGGGCGATCCGGCCGTCGCTCGCGCGGAGGAAGAGCACGGGGGTCCCCCACTCCATCGAAGTCGGGAGCAGCCTGCGGATCGCCAATCTTCCTTCCGCCACCGCCGCTTCGACGGGCTCTCCCTGACCAAGCTGCCGGTAGACCGCGCCGCTGAATGCAACCGCCGCATCGTCGCGAATGGGAAACTGCATCGCGATCACGGCTGGAACGCCGGCTTGGAGAAGGGCTGTCGCGACTCCCGCGAACGGGTTGGGCGCTGCTGAGCGAGCTGTCTGACAGGCGTTGAGAAAGACCAGGAGAAGCGACGGACAGTCCCGCAGATGATCGGCGAGAAGCGCTCCGTCAACCGAAGTGGAGCCACCGTTGCCGTCCGCGAGGAAGAGATTCCCTTGCCCGGTCTCTGCGACGAAATCGCCGTGGCCCATGACGTGGAGGATGTGAGGCCGCTGTTCCAGCAACGCTGTGCGCAGGCCGGCGAGCGTCGGCTGACGCAGCACCTGCAACTCGGCGAGGCCAGCGCGGCAGACCTGCTGCAAAGTTTCCTGTTCGTGCGCGAGATCGAGCGGTGGCAAGCCGGGCGGCTCGCACGAGATGGCGAGCAGGCGCAAAGGCAGCGCTGCCGAAGGGCGTCGTCCTGCGAGAGGCAAGCTTGGAGAGCGCACGACGACGATCCGAGAGCTCAGGGCCAAAAAAGCGCCTTGCTCGGCGCGAAAGAGAAATTCCCAGGGGAGTGATTGGAGGCGCCTCACGGATGGATCGTCGAGGCTCATCTGGAGCCGCAGCCGCAGCCCGCACTCGTCCCGGGAGCTCAGCAGCCCCAGGCTCTCGTCGAGACGGCTGCGGAGATGGAGGGAGAACAGAGCTTCAAACAGGCGATCGCCCAGGGAACGCAGGGAGGGCTCGCCGAGCCCTTCCGGCTCGGCGAGGCTCAGGTTTCTGGACGCGGCACGCGCATTTTCCACTCGGAGGAGCGCAGTGAGCTCCTCCTCCCGAACGGGAATGACAAAGCTTCCTTCCGCTTGTCCGGCAGGCGAGGCGACAACCCTCGCCATGTAGCCACCCCGGCTGCCAGGCGTCAGTTGCAGAACGAAGTCTTCGTAGTCCATCCGCGGCAGCTCCGGGGAATCGTTCTTCTTGGGTGATCAACCCTTGTTGGATTTGCTCGTTTTTTTCTGAGTGGTCGACGTGTCCGCGTCGCCGTTTGACCCATCGTCGTTGGGAAGATTAGCCTTTTTGCGGACTTTTTCCGCAAGAGAGTTGAACAGAGAGCGGACGACCGTTTTCCCGGATCCAATGGCGGAATCGAGCAAGCTCTCGTCTGCGTCATCCGTGCCGCCGCCCGCGTTGTTGTGTTTGCCGGACGCTGCGACGGCCGTCTTACCGCCGGAACGAGCCGAGAGAGGAATGTTGCGGAACGTGATCTTCCTCTGCCCAGAGCTACCGGTCACGAATTCGATGTCGAACGCGCTCAATTTTTGAGGTTTTTCCGCTCCGCTTTCGAATACGATACTGATGGGGGTATTCACGCCGGCAACGATTGATTTTTCCCACTGTGTACAACAGCTCTTCTGTCCACCATTGGCAATCTTGATCTCACTGGCCTTGAATTCGCCGCCCTTCTCGTCGAAGACGCGGGTCTGTGCCGAAAGAGCCAAGTTCACATCATAGGAAAGACTCTGCACAGTAAGGCGGCAGGTGATGGTCTGGCCGCCTCTCTCGCAACTCCCGAGCTGGAATCGAAGGTTGTGGTCTTCGATGACGGTTTCGGCCTCCGAATCCTCGGTTTCTTCTGTCGGGGCGGCTTTCTGTACGCTTGCGGCCTTGGCCGTCTTGGCAGCCGCCGCCGGCTGGCTCGGCTCGTCGGGAAGGGGCTTGCCGTACATATCTTCGAGCGCATGGGTGTTCGCGAACTCGATCGTCTCGGCCGCGATGAGCTTGCTGGTTTTCGTGTCGAGCACCTTGACGGTAATGCGCAGGCTTTCGCCGAAGGGCGTGATGGTACCCAGCATGAGAGCCTGCGCGCCGGTCATGCTGCCCAGCTTGGTCGCGGTCAGCTTGTCGATGAATCCATTGGCTGAGAGCTTGCTCTCCTTCATCAGACTATTCAGGTGATTGCGGTCGACGATCTCAAATCCACGGTCACTGTTGCCGAGGTCGTTGGCGAGCTCCTCCGCCAGGAACCGTCCCAGCAAAGTCGTGGTTCCCTCGAGGTTCACGAGATCGACGACCGCGAGATTCGTCTTCTTGTCGTTCGCGATCTTCACGGAGAGCTTCGCCGCAAGCGCCTTGAGCTCTTGGTCCCACGCATGCGCCGGCCTGGTCGTGCCGAGTGAGAGCGCTGCTGCGAGCGCAACGATCCCGATACACCGATGCCACCATCGAATGCTCATACTCTCCCTCCTGTCTTGGGGTGCTCCGAAGTGTTTCCGTTCTTCAGTTGAGACACTTCGCGCGTCAACTTGTTTAGACTTGGAGGCAGGCGCGATCGACAATCTAAAAGAAGCGAGACAATCCCCCCAGCAGCGCCGCCGCGCCGACCAGCCAGGACGCGTTGATGCGGAAACGCAGCAGGGCGACGGCGCTGATCGCGGCGATGGCGACGGTGAGCGGATCGATGAGCGCGGCGCGCGCCAGTTGCAGAGCGACGACGAGCATCAAACCCAGCGAGGCGACGACGATACCGTCGAGAGCCGCGCCGGCGAGCGCGGAACGGCGCAGGCGTGGAATCAGAGGACCGCTGAGAGCGACCAGCAGGAAGCCGGGCAGGAAGATGGCCACCGTCGCCACCAGGGCGCCGGGGCCGCGGCCGAGCAGATAGCCGATGAAGGTGGCGGTGGTGAACACCGGCCCCGGCGTCACCTGGCCGACCGCCACCGCGTCGAGCAGTTGCCGCTCGGTGAGCCAGTGCAGCCGGTCGACCAGATCGGCGCGCAGAAACGCCAGCAACACATAGCCGCTGCCGAAGAGCACCGCGCCGATCTTCAAAAAGACCCCGAACAGCGGCCAGAGACCGAACGGCACCGATGCGGCCGATGCGGCCGACGCCGCAGAGGCCGCAGATGCCGCAGACATCGCCGGCACCGCCATCGCTCCGGCGGCCCCGGCGGCTCCGGACCTCGGCGACCGGCGGCCGGCGCCGAGTCTCCAGGTCAGTGCGGACACGGCGCCCGCGCCCACCAGAACGGCCAGTTGATCCGCACCGAGCAGCGTCGCGGTGACCGCCGCGGCGCCGAGCAGCGCCAGCCCCCGCGTCTTGACCGCGGTGCGCGCCATTCCCCACAGCGCCTGCGCCACCACCGCGATCACCACCGGCTTGATGCCATAGAGCACTCCCACCACCGCCGGCAGCGCACCGAACCGCACATAGGCCCAGGCCAGCGCCGCGACGATCAGCGCCGCCGGCAGGATGAAGCAGACACCGCCCGCGAGCAGGCCCGGCCAGCCGGCCTGGTCGTGGCCGATGTAGATCGCGAGCTCCGTCGAGCTGGGTCCGGGAATCAGGCTCGCCGCGCCGAGCAGATCGAGAAACGCCTCGCGCGTCAGCCAGCCGCGCCGCCGCACCACCTCGTCCTCCATCATCGCGATGTGCGCCGCCGGCCCGCCGAATGCGATTGTGCCCAGCTTGAGGAAGAGCAGAGCCACCTCGCCGAGCGTGCCGCGGCGAGGCGGCAGAGCAGCGGTTGGCACCGCCTCCTGGGCGCTCCGCGCCGGCTCGGTCCGCACGAGCCGCAGTGTATACTCGGCCGGTACCAGCCGCGCGGCCATGAGACTCCTCCGGTGACGACTTTGACGAATCCACCCCTTTCTCCCACCAGCACACCGCAAGGCGTCATCCGCCTCGCCAAGGGCGCCGCGCAGAGCGGACCGGTGATCCTGCGCGAGATTTTTCTCCTCGCTCTGCGCCCCGGCGTGATCTCTTTCGCCATCGGCCTCCCGGCGAACGAGCTCTTCCCCGCCGAGGATCTCTCGCGGACCGCCGCCGGCCTCCTGGCCCGCAAGCCGGAAAGCCTGCAATACGGCGTGCCCTCGCGGGTGCTCAAACAGAAGGTCGCCGGCATGATGGCGCAACGCGGCGTCACCTGCGCGCCCGAGCAGATCTTCCTCACCAGTGGCGCGCAGCAGGCGTTCGACCTCCTCGCTCACCTGCTGCTCGATCCGGGCGGCCAGGTGATGATCGAGGAGACGGTCTATGAGTGCGTCCTCAGCTCCCTGCGCAAATTCGTTCCCGAGCTGATCACCCTGCCTGGCGACGCCACGGGCGGCCTCGACCTCGACGTGGTCGAGGCACGCCTCGCGGCCGGCGCCCGGCCGGCGTTCCTGTACACCATCCCGACCGCGCACAACCCGCTCGGCGTGAGCCTCAGCGCGGAGAAACGCCGCCGCCTGGCGGACATCGCCCGGCGCTACGAGCTGCCCGTCCTGGAGGACGACGCCTACGGATTCCTCGGCAACGACGACAGCCCCGACGACGAAGCGCCGCCGGCCGTGCGCTCGTTCGACGACCGCTGGGTGATCTATCTGGGCTCCTTCTCGAAGATCCTGGCGCCGGCGCTCCGCGTCGGCTGGATCGTGGTTCCGGAGGACCTCATTCCCCGTCTGCAGGCGCTCAAGCAGGGCAACGACATCGACACCGCCACGCTGAGCCAGGAGCTGACCGCCGCCTATCTCGAAGCCGGCCTCCTGCCGGCGCACCTCACGCGGATCCGCGCCGCCTACCGCGAGCGCCGCCAGACCCTCCTGCGCGCGCTCACCGAGCACTTCCCCGCCGGCGTGCGCTGGAACCTGCCCACCGGCGGCATGTTCCTCTGGCTCGAGCTGCCTTCGGAGCTGGACGCCACGGAGCTGCTGCGCACCGCCGTCGAGATCGAAAAAGTGGCCTTCTGCCCCGGCGTCGCCTTCGCCGCCGGCAACAGCCGTCACGCCGACCACTGCCTCCGCCTCAGCTTCGCCAGCCTCTCCCCGGACCGCATCGAAGAAGGCATCCGCCGCCTTGCCCGCGCCGTCCGCCGCGCCCTCGACGCGCGCTGAGGTCGGCAGGCGGGCTCGGCCCACGAACCGTGAGCACCTCTTGCCCTCTGACATTCAACCCGGTATCATTTTGAATGTCAGGAGATCCTTGATGCCAGATACCGCTAGAGACCGTCAAATCAGCGTCCGCATCGCCAGTGATACCGATGCCTGGCTGGAACGCCGCGCCGGGAGCAACAAGAATAAAGCCGGATTCGTCCGCCGTCTCATCGAGCGGGAGCGGGCGCGCGAACGCGAGGTTGAGCTCCTCAAGATGTTCAACGAGGCAGCGGCGGACGTCACGGCTGAGGATCGGGAGGAGCGAGAGGCTCTCCTGGGTGGCTTCGCCGGCGGCTTGGCTTCTTAAGACCATGGAGAGACCGAAGCCGTTGCGCGGCGAGATCTGGATGTTCGATCTCAATCCAAAGAAGGGTCGTGAGCAGAAGGGCGTGCGGCCTTGCCTGGTTGTCTCCACGGATGCGCTGAATCGATCGGACTTCGGCACGATCATCATCTGTCCGATCACCGGCACAGAGCGACCCAGCTTCAAATGGCGTGTCGCGTTTGCGCCCGGCGATCTACGTCTGGCCGATGCCGACTGGCAGCCAAAACCCCATTGGGTGGAGACCGATCAGATTGTTACGGTGGATACCAGCCAGCGAGCCCTGCGTCATCTCGCGACTGTAATCGACGAAAAGAAGCTTCGGCTGGTTGATGATTCCCTGCGCATGATGCTGAGCCTGTAGCCGTGAGAGGAGGTCCTACACCGCCCTCAGAATCCTCGTCAGCGCAAGCGTCTACATCCCCGGTGCCAGCGGAACCTCCACGCGGACCGCGCCACCGGCCGCCAGGGTGACGGCGGTTTCGAAGGGGGTGGCGCCGTCGCGGGTCACCAGGAGATGGTGGCTGCCGGCAGGGATGTGGAGGATCTCGAAGGCGCCTTCGCCGTCGCTCTCCGCTCGCGGGCCGGGGAGGAAGGCGTCGATGCCCAGCGTGCGCGGGCGGAGCGAGACGCGGGCTCCCGGCAGCGGCGAGCCGTAGGGGCCGACGATCCGGCCGCTCAGGGTGCCGGTGACGATGTCGAGCGGCAGCTCGCGGTCGGCGGTGAGCTCCACGGTGCGCAGCGGCCAGAGCTTGCCGTCGAGAACGACGAGGAGCAGATAGCTGCCCGGCTGGAGGCCGGCGAGGCAGAAGACGCCGTCCGCCGCGGCTGGGGCCTCGCCGCCGTTCCCTCCTTGCCAGTTGCCTGCGCCATCGACTGCCGTGGCGAGAATGGTTCCCGCGGCCGGCTGGCCGTCCACCCGGAGCCGGCCGGAGAGGGTCAGACCCGAAACGAAGGAGAGGTCGAGAGCGGTCTCGCCGCTCCCCGGCGCGACGTCCACCGAGGCCAGCGCCTGTCGCCCGGCAGCGGTCCGTCCGGTGACTTTCCAGTGGCCCAGCGGGAGGTCCGGAATGCGGTAGCGGCCGTCCGGCGCGGCGAGCCCGAGACGGCGGGAGCGGGGGCTTCGAGCGTCCTCGGCGAGGATCATCAGGCCGTTCAGCTCCGCGGGCTCGATCCCGGTCAGCTTGCCGGTGATCGTGACGCCGCGCCCGAGGCGCAGCTCGATTCCCTGCGCCGGCGCGCCGGCGACCCGCACGTCCTGCGGCTCCGGTTGGGCAAGCCCCTTGGCGAACACGGAGAGCCGGTAGTCGCCGTCGGGGATGCCGGCCAGGCGGAACGCGCCGTCCGCCGTAGCGATGACGAGCCAGCGGTCCTCGGGCTCCGCGCCTTCGAGAAAGATCCGCGCGGCGGCCACCGGCGCGCCCTTTTCGTCGAGCACCCGGCCGGTGATCGCGATCTCGGGCGGCTGGATGAGGTCGAGCCGGTTCTCTCCAGCTCGCAGATCGACGGCGGCGCCGGCCAACCGGCGACCGCCGGGCCGCAGAGCGGCGGCGAAGCTGCGCACAGGCTCCAGGCTGTCGAGCCGGTACCGCCCGTCGTCGTCGGTGAGGGTCCGCGCGGAGCCGGTCGCGACGAGGTCCGCCGCCGGAGACTCCTCGCCGGGACCGCCCCGCCGCGGTCCGAGCAGCACCGGCACACCGGCCGTGGGATGGCCGCCGGCGTCCGTCACCCGGCCTTCCAGAGTCGCCGCCGCGGTGAGCCGGATCTCGACCGGTCCGGCCGTGGCGGTGGTCAGAGCTCCGCGCCGACCCGGCGCCCGGGCGAGCAGGGAGACGGTGGCGCCGGAAGGCAGACCGGCGAGACGGAAACGGCCGTCGCCGTCGGTTTCCGCTTCCTGGCTCCGCGCCGCCTCGACCCAGGCGCCGGCCACCGGACGGCCCTCGGGGCCGACAACCCGGCCGGTGAGCACGCGCGCTGTCGCCGCCGCCGGCAGCCGGCGGCGGCGTTCGAGATTGCCCGACTCCACCAGAGCACCGGCCGGAGGCAGAGCGAGCGTGACGCTGCCGTCTTCCTGCGGCAGAATCAGAGTCCGCCGGCCGTGCTCCGCCGCCACGGCGGCAATCGCGAGATCCCGGCGGCGGCCGGCAGCGAGCCGGAACGTGCCGTCCGTCCCGGTGCGGACCGCCGCCGCCTCGGTCCACACCAGGGCGCCGGCCAGCGGACGGCGGGAGGCCGCGTCGAGCACCCGGCCGGTCACCCGCCGCGGCGGCGCCAGCACGACCGTCCGCGGCTCCGCCTCACCGGGGAAGAAAACGGCGCGCCCCCACAGACCGCCCTCGCCCGCCAGCTCGACCTCGGTGCCGGCCGCGGGCACCGCGACGTCCAGCCGGCCGGCGGGGTCCGACAGGCCCGCCGTGCCGGAGAGGTTGAAGTCCCCGGGGACACCCGGCGCATCGCCACCGATCCGCGCCGCGACACCCGTCGCGGGCTTGCCGTCCGGACCGCGGACCGCCAGCGCCACGACCCGCGCGGCGGCGAGGCGGAGAGTCACCGGGGTCTCCTCCGACGCCTCGCCCACCTCGAACACACCGGCGGCGAACCGCGGATCGGCCACGGCGAGGACCGGACGCTCCTCCCGGCCGCGGGAGAGCACCACCCGCCCATCCTCCGCCGTCGTGCCACACCGCTCGGCGGGCGTCCACAGCCCCGGAGAGCGCGACACGTCCCAGGCCGCGGCGCAGACGGCCACCCAGGCGGCGGGCCTGCCGTCCGGACCGTTCACCCGGATCTCCAGCGGCAGCGCCGGCTCCAGCTCGGCCGGTGGCAGATCCGCCGCTTCCACCACCGGCAGCGGCACGATCTCCAGAGGAAGGAAGCCGTCCGCCCGGATCACCACCCGATAGACGCCGGCCTCCGGCACGGCGAGCGAGAAGAAGCCATCCGCCCGCGCCCGGACGCTCGCCAGCGGCTCGGAGCGCTTGCCGCCCACTCCCAGCCGGAACGCCGGATAGACCTCGACCCGCGCCTCCGCGCTGCGGTCACCGGACGCGGTCGCCAAGCCGGTGAGGCGCAGCGGCAAGGCCCGGCCCGGAGCCTCCCAGAGGGGAATGAGGATCAAGGCGAGACCGAAAACGGTCTTGCTGGTCATCTGGTTTCGTACCTGGCGTTGGATTCTACTGGATGTAGCCCAAAGCCTTGAGCCGGGCCTTCTCCTCATCCGTCTGCTCGCTGGCCGGAGCGGCGGGCGCCTTGCGCTTGTCCGCGAGGAATTGGCGGAGGAGATCGGCGAGCTGCGCTTCGACCGGAAGGCCGCGGCCGGCGAGGTTGCTCACCTCCCCCGGATCGGCCTTGAGGTCGAACAGCGACGGGCCGTCGGGAAAGAACTGGGTGTTCCCCTGGCTCAGGATGTACTTGTACTCCGGCGTGCGCACCATCGCTCCCAGCCGGCCGGCGTGCTCGGCGAAGACAGCCCGCCGGCCGTTCCTCCCCTCGGCGGTCAGCTCGCGCAGATCGGTGGCGTCCGACGGCGGCGGCTTGATCCCGGCGGCCTTGAGGACGGTGGGAAAGAGATCAATCGTCTGTACCAGTCCACGGATCCTCCGCCCCTCACGCTCGCCGCCCGGCCAGCGGATCATCAACGGCACATGGGTCGTCGTGTCGTGCAGCCCCACGTGGCGGTAGCGGATGCCATGCTCGCCGAGGCTCTCGCCATGGTCGCCGACCAGGATGATCAGCGTGTTGTCCAACATCCCCCGGCTCTCCAGGAACCCGAGCAGGCGGCCGACCTGCTGATCGACATAGGCAACCTCGCCGTCGTACAGATCGCGGTTGCCGCCCAGCACCGGCTCGTCGAAAGCGCGCGGGCCGGCCGGCCGGAACGGCATCCACGTGCGCACCGGCGCCAGGCCGGTGAACCCGGCAGGGCGCATCCCCTGCGCATACGGCTGCGGCGGCGTGTGCGGCGTATGCGGATCGAACAGATGGACCCAGGCGAAGAACGGACGCCGCCCGTCCCGCGCCTGCAACCAGTCGATCGTCATGTCCACCGGCAGCTCGCCGGCGAAGTGCTCGGTGGCGCCTGTGACGTCCTGGAACCCCTGGCCGAGACCCGAGCTGTGGTCGCGCAGATGCGCCGCGGAGATGATGGCCAGCGTCTCGTAGCCGGCGCCCTGGAACAGCTCGGCCAGCGTGGTATGGCTCTGCGGCAGCGGCGTCTTCAGGTCGTAGACGCCATGATTCTTCGCATAGAGCCCCGTCATCATCGACGCGAAGCTCGGATTGGTGGCGTTGAACACCGTGAACGCATCGAGCCAGACGTCGCTCTGCGCCGCCAGATGGTCGATCGCCGGACTGAGGCTCGGCGTGCGTCCCCACGGCCCGAGGTGGTCGGCGCGCAACGTGTCGATGCCCAGCAGCAGTACGTTCGGCCGCTTGGACGTCGCCGCCGTTGCCGCAGTCGCCGCGCCCGGTTTAGCAGCCGCTTTGACAGCGCCCCGCTGATAGAGCGCCGGGCTCCCCCACAAAGCCGTCGGATACGGCTGCCCCGGAGGATGGACCAGGGCCGCGGCCGGCGCTTCGAGCTGGATGAGCAGATCCACCTCGCGTCCGGTGTACTCCGTCAGGTCGACGTCCACCCGGGCCGGCGCGAACGTGCCCACCGGCGCGGCGTCGACGCGATACAGCTCCTTGATCACCCCTGCGTCGCGGACACCCACCCGGTACGAGCACGAGCAGGGGGCCACAAAGCCCAGGGGGATGAACGAGAAATAAGCCTCCGGGCCGATCCGCAGGCGCCACTTGAGCCGCGAGCCCGCCATCTGCTCCAGAGCGCGGATCTGACCGGCCGTGCGCCGGGGAAACGCGGCGAGCTGAGCCGCCGGCACCAAGCGCATGTCCCGCACCTCCGCGGCGCCGAGGAACGAAATCTTCTGCACCCCCGGCCGCGCCCACTTGTTTGTCCCCTGCATCATCTCCACCACCGGCCGCGTCTGCCAGAGATCAGTCCGCTCCCAGGGCAAAGGCGGGCGGGGAGCGCGGCGGCAGGCGACGCAACCGAGAACGAAGAAGAGAACGGGGATCAGAAAACGGCGGCTGGATTTCACGCGCCGGATCTTAGCAGCCCGGGACCAGCAGGAGAGGTGCGATGCGGCGTTCCTCGTCCTTTGTGTCCTTTACGTCCTTTGTGTCCTTTACGTCCTTTGTGTCCTTGCCTCACCCTCCCGAGAAGCCGCTGTACACCGGCACGATCTGCTCCGGAGTGTCCGTGAAGCCGCTGGCCAGGGTCCCGATGAAGTCACCGCTCTTCGCCGACCACTGGTAGACCGAGCTCGTCTCACGGCTGCATGTATAGAGGTTGCCGGAGGCGTCCACGGCAATACCGGAGACCTTCTTCAGGCGGTCGGAGTCGTGGATCAGGACGTTGGCCTGGAAGCTCCCGCCGGCAACTCCGGACACCGCGTAGGTGAAGATCCGCTCGTTCCCCGAGCTCCCGATGAAAAGCAGGCCGGATGCCGCGTCGAACCACAGCGCCACCGGATCCTGCAGCGAATGGCTGTCCGACTGGGTGACCGCGCCCAGGAAGTTGCCGTTCGAGTCGTACACGCCTACGCGGTTCGCCCCTTCATCCGCTACGAACAGATGGCCCGCGTCGTCGAACGCCAGCCCGCGGACGGAATGGGTAGAGCTTCCCGAGCTCGTCAGCGTCAGCCCGCCCTGCGCGACCGGTACCGGAGTGAAAGCCGGCACGCCGGAGTCCGCCGTCCACGCTGGCACGAACGTCCCGGGGTTGAACGTCCCGGTCGGATACTGGCTCTGAAGGAATTGCGAATTCGCAAGTGCCTGTCCCGACTGTTGGCCGGCCGGCCCTTGGAACCCGGTCACCACGTTGGTGTCCTGGCTGCTGACATAGAGGTTGCCATCCAAGCCAAAGACCGGCTGATAAGGATGCTTGAGACCGGACGAGGAATCCGGAGTCACATACCGCTTCACAAACGCCCGGGTGTACCCGCCGGCCGAAGCCGAAGCCGCGAACGGCAGCACCGCCGACGCGCCCTTGTACGCCTGGCAGATATAGAGCGAGCCGTCCGCCGCGAAAGCCATCCCCCGCAACTCCTGGTAGGTCTGCGAGGAGTCCAGCACCTGCGTCGAGACCGTCACCCCCGCGGGCGACAAGGCATAGATGTTGTTGATCGGCGTCGGCGACTCGCCGGAGAAGGAGAGATAGAAGCCCTGGAGCTGGGGATTGGACATGGAGCGAGACCCTCCGGCGTTGCATTGAGTCGATTCTAACTATCCAGCAGGAACAACGGCCCGATGTACCAGGCAGGGGTTTGATATATCAACACCGGGAGGGAGGACGGGAGTTGTCCACGACGAGACCGCGGGGCGCCCTGCTGGTGGTGCTCATAGCTGTGGCAGATCTTGCATAGTTAAGATCGAGACCAGAGCCCGTCCTTTGAATAGATCGCCGGCCCGGACTATTAAATGTCGCGTGACAGACTCAATCCAATACTCTTCCTCGGGAGAGAAATCTCGCAAATCATGCCCTGGGTTAATCTTTCGAGCAGAACCATAAGAGCCGACAGTGGAAACTAGCCGACCAAGCTCGTTCAGAACTGCCAATTCTATCTTTAATTTACCGGCCAAGGCTTTTCGCCCACCAAAAGCATGCTGTAGCGCACTGAGACATAGAAATCCGAGCACAGAAAGACGTTCACGCCCACAACGATAGTCCTCGTACCGCCTTACGAGTGCGGCGACAAGGGGCTCTTTCCAGTAGGGATGCCTGCGCCAGGGTGTCTGTTGTCGAGTATTTGCCTCGGCCAGATCACCTGCAACGCTCAGACTCCCATGAACCCAAACCATCCCACCATGACCTGGAGCTCGATAGCCGCGGATCTCAAAATGACGTCGAATCGGTCCTGTCTGGAGAAGGATGTCTCCTTCCCAAGACTTGAGGAATTCGGCAACGCGGTCCTCTGCTTCTTTCATGCTTGTAAGCGGGTACTTGAAGCGAAAGTTGGCTTGGCCATTCTTGAGTTCTAGGATGAACGCACTATTCTCAAACGAGAACTGCCAATTGCTAGGGGTACCGCCTTCGAAAACCCAACACTGAACTTCGATGTTATAAATCTCGGGAACTCTCATAATTAGTCTCGACTGACTTCCCCGTCACTATCAGCCCGAGGTGAAAGTGCCAACGGCGATTTCGACCGCACTGAAGCCCAAGATCAAGACTGGTGCGCAAGCTCTTTTCGGGTGATCCTCACAAGGAATCGCAGAGCCTCGTTGACTGCTTCGGAGTCGGGAAACGCCTCGGCGACATCCGGCGCCAACTGTACCGTCACCTCCGTTGGCTTCTTCCGGCCAGGGCCCCGAGCCACGACACGGAGAGCCTGAAAGTCGTACTCAGGCTGGAGGTCGTCTTCGATTTCGGGCTTAGCCTTCTTCTTCATAGGCCTTCCGTTCGCGGCGAGTCGCCTCGCGGGCGCTGATCAGGCGGACGCTTTTGCGTCGCTCCGTGTAGGCCACGACGAGGAGACGGCCTCTGTCGGACTGCCCAAGGATGAGCAGCCGGTTCTCTTCCATCGAGTGAGCTGGATCGGCATAGACGAGAAACAGGGCATCGTCGAAAACCGTCTTCGCTTCCTCGAAGGAGACGCCATGCTTCTTCAGGTTGTGGGAAGCCTTCTCGGGATCCCACTCGCTTCGCACAGCGACCAGTATAGCCCGATATAGGACACCCGGAGGACGATCTCTCGGCGGCGGAGTGATAGCCTCTCTTCAGCCATGGACCTCTCCCCCCGCCCCATCGCCGACTGCACCGCCACCGAGGTCGCCGCCGCCCTCACGCGCGGCTTCGAGGGCTACATCGTGCCGCTCCATTTCACTCCGCAGACCTACGAGCGGCGGTTCCGGACCGAGAACCTCGATCCCTATGCCAGCCGGATCTTCCTTCTGGACGGTGCTCCGGCCGGTGTGCTGCTCATCGTCCGCCGCGGGTGGACGAGCCGGGTGGCGGCGATGGGGCTCGCTCCGGAGGTGCGCGGACAGGGCGCCGGCCGGCGCGTCCTTCAGGAGGCGATCTCCGAAGCGGAGGCGCGCGGGGACCGGACGATGTGGCTCGAAGTGTTCGAGCAGAATCCTCCCGCGTTGGCTCTGTACAAGAAACTGGGATTCCAGCCGGTGCGGCGCCTGGTCGGCTACCGGCGGCCGGCGGATGCGGCCGAGGTCGCGAGCCCGGATGAGCTGACCGAGATGGACCCGCGCGATTTCGGGCGCCTCACAGCGCGGCATGGCGAGCGGGACCTGCCGTGGGTGCTGCAGCCGGAGTCCCTGGCGGCGGCCACCCTGCCGGCCCGAGCCTGGCATCTGGAGCACCGATCCTATGCCCTGGTCGCGGATCCGGGCGCGGAGCGAATCTCCCTGACCGCTCTCGTGGTTCCCGAGCCGCTCCGCCAGGGGTGGGGATCGCGGATGGTGCAGGCGCTGGTCACCATGTTTCCAGGCCGGCCGTGGTCCGTCTCGCCGGTTCTTCCTGAGGATCTGGCGGCGGCTTTCTTCGCCAAGCTCGGATGGGGGAACTGGGAGATCAACCAGATCGAAATGCGGCTGGAGATCCGTCCGGCGTAGATCCTCCTACCCCCGTCCAGCCACCGGACGCGGGAAGCCGTACTCCAGCCGGAGGCGGCGGAAAACGGCGAGGTGGGCGTCGAAGTGGGCCGGGCTCGGACGCCGCGCGAGGACGCCACGGAGACGGGCGAAACGCGTCGGACGGTCGGGCGCGGAGACGACGTCCTGGGCTCCGGCTTCGCGGGCCGCGGCAAAGAGCGGGCGGAGCGCTCTCTCGCTGTCGTTGAGGCCGGACCGTAGAGGCGCGCAGACGATGCGGACCGCGATCCCTTCCGCCGCCAGACGGGCCACCGCGCGCAGACGGGCCTTGGGCTCGGCGGCTTGCGGCTCCAGACGCCGGACCAGGAACGGATCGAGCGCCGCCAGGACCATGCCCACGGTGACCGAGCAGCGGCGGTCGAGGTCCACCAGCAGATCGAGGTCGCGCAGGATCTCCGGCGAGCGGGTGATCACCGAGACGTCCAGGCCCTCGTGCTGCCGCAGGGCCGCGAGCGGCGACTTTCCTTCCGCGGCAGGCTCGTAGGGGTCCTCGGCGGTGCCCAGCGCGATGGGATCACCCCGCCGCGCCGCCCGGCGCAGCCAGATTTCCAGCGCGCTGGCCACTCCCGACGTCGCGTCGCGGCGCGGATCGGTCGGCTTCAGCCGCGGAATTCTCGACGCGGCCGGAGAGGAACCAGGAACGAGGCCGGGAGCGATTTCGGGATCGAGCGCCGGGACGATCGTCAGAGCTGCGGACAGTGGGAGAACCGCTTGGCGTGCCATATTACGCCTTTTTTACGCTCACTCGCCGCGCTTGTCAACCCCCCGGACTCCGCTTTCTGCGGATGGGCCCTCCTTCCATTACAATGCGACCCGCCATGCCGGAGCTCCCCGAGGTCGAAGTCCTGCGCCGCAGCCTGGAGCCCCATCTGGTGGGCGACCGGATCGAGCGCGTCGAGGTGCGCAACGCGGATCTGCGCGAGCGGGTGGACCCGCATGCGCTGGCCCATGGCGCGAGCGGACGCGGCGTCGTGGCGCTCCGCCGGCGGGCCAAGTACCTGCTGATCGACCTCGAAGGCGGACAGACGGTGGTCGTCCATCTCGGGATGAGCGGCCGGCTGACCCTCGCTCCCGGCGACGCGGAGCTCGAACCGCATGAGCACATCGCCTTTCATCTGCGCTCCGGACAGCGGTTGCGGCTGCGCGATCCGCGGCGGTTCGGCCTGGTCTTTTCTTTCGCCACCGCGGAGATGGCGACCGATCCGCACTTCGCCCATCTCGGCGTCGAGCCGCTGGAGCCCGGCTTCGGCGGCGCTCTCCTCGCCCGCGAAGCGGCGGGCCGGCGCGGGCCGGTGAAGCCGTTCCTGATGGATGCGACGGTGGTGGTGGGGCTGGGGAACATCTACGCCACCGAGGCGCTGTTCCGCGCCGGGGTCCATCCCACGCGCTCCGTGGCGCGCATCTCCCGCGACCGCTGGGAACGCGTCGCCGCGTCGAGCATCGCGGTGCTCAACCAGGCGATCCACGACGGCGGCACGACGCTCAACGACTTCGCCGACGGCGAGGGCCGGAGCGGTTATTTCCAGACCTCGCTCGGCGTCTACGGCCGCGACGGCGAGCCTTGCGCGGTGTGCGGCACGCCGGTGCGGCGGATCGTCCAGGCCGGCCGGAGCACTTTTTACTGTCCCCGCTGTCAGAGATGAGCCCGCGCGGATAGAATCGCGCCCGGAGAGCCCATGATCGAAACCGCGCCGCTGCTCGAGCCCCTCCTCGTCAAGCCGCGGCTCAACCCGTTCCTGCTCGGCGTCGCCGGCGGCACCGGCTCGGGCAAGACGACGGTCGCCAAAGCCATCCTGGAGTCGGTCGGCCAGGAGCGCATCTCGCTCATCCAGCAGGACAGCTACTACAGCGACGTCAACTGGACCAGCGAATCCGAGCTGCTGCACCACAACTTCGACCACCCCTCGGCGATCGACAACGACCTCATGGTCTCGCACCTGGCGGCGCTCAAGGCCGGCCATCCCGTGGAGGTGCCGATCTACGACTTCGTGCGCCACCGCCGCACCGCGCGCACCCGGCGGGTGGAGCCGCAGCCGGTGATCCTGGTGGAAGGAATCCTGATCTTCGTCGAGGCTGCCCTGCGCAACCTGCTGGATTTCAAGATCTACGTCGACACCGACGCCGACATCCGCCTGATCCGCCGGCTCGGCCGCGACATGAGCGAGCGCGGGCGGACGGTGCAGGACGTGCTGCGCCAATATCTGGAGACGGTGCGCCCGATGCACCTCGAATTCGTCGAGCCGTCGAAGCGCTGGGCCGACGTGATCATCCCCGAGGGCGGCGAGAACCGGGTCGCCCTGGAGATGGTCATCGCCCGCATCGAGCAACTGATCCAGGGCTGATCCGATGCCTTCCTATCTCCTGCGCGTGCGCTCCCGCTTCGAGGCGGCCCACCATCTGACGCTCTATCAGGGCGCCGCCGAGCCGGTGCACGGCCATTCGTGGCAGGTCGAGGCGGTGCTGGAGACCGCGGAGCTCGACGGCGAGGGGATGTCCTACGACTTCGTCGCCGTGAAGCGGGCGCTCGACGAGCTCACCGCCCGGCTCGACCACCGCGACGTCAACACCGTGCCGCCGTTCGACGCCCTGAGCCCGACCACCGAGCGGATCGCCGCCTGGTTCTTCACCGGTCTCGCCGAGCGCCTGCCCGGCGCTCCGCTCACCGCCCTCACCGTGTGGGAGGGGCCGGACTGCTCCGCCACGTTTCGGCCTTGAGGCGTAACCCTGACAGGAGTTGACAGGAGACATGCCCGCTCGTTAGCGTGCTTTCATCCATGAGAAAAATCCTTCCCGTCCTTTCCCTCGTTCCGCTCGCCGCCCTCTGCCTCTCCGCCGCCGGTTGCGGCGACAAAGCACCCGCGGTCGCCCATGTCGAGGTGACGCCCAACACCGTGCGCCTGGGGTATCCCGAGATGCAGACCCTGCATCTCAACTGGCAACCGACGGCGCCGCTCGAAGGCGTCTCGGTCCAGCCCACGGTCTTCCTCCATCTGCGCGACGACAAGAACGAGGTGGTGCGCACCTTCGACCATCCGTTCCCGCAGAAGTGGCGGGAAGGCACGCCCGTGGCCTATGACGCGAAGCTCTTCCAGTCGCTCCTCGCGCCGCCGCTCGCGCCGGGCAAGTATCGCCTGACGATCGGCCTCTATGAAGGCAAGACGCGCTGGCCGATCGCCGGCGCCGGCGAGAAGATCGACAAGCGGGAGTACGTCGCCGCCACGGTCGAGGTGCCCACCGGCGCCACCGCGCCGAGCTTCGCCTTCTCCCCCTCCTGGCTGCCGGTCGAGGACGGCAACGACAAGTACGTCGTCGCCCGCCGCTGGCTGAACGGCCGCGGCGTGATCGGCGTCAAGGACGTGCGCGAGGCGGGCTCGGTCTGGCTGCTGCTGCGCATTCCGCGCGGCAACGAGCCCAACGAGCAGCTCCAGGTGGAAGGCGGCGGCGTCCCCTCGCTGCTGGTGCGCGGCACCTGCGGCGGCATGGAGACGAACATCTCCGGCCCGGGGATGCATGAAGTCGAGATCCAGATCGACGGGCCGTCTCCCACCGGAGTCTGCCGCATCGCCTTCGTGCCGAACTTCACCATCACCTCGGCGGTGACCCACGAGGTGCGCTCGGTGTCGCTCGAAAACGCGGCATGGGCGGCCGGTTCCGCTCAGCCTCCCAAACCGGCCGAAACAACGCCGGCCAGCCCGACCGCTCCGGCCACGCCGGCTCCGGCGGGGACCTGACGATGAAACACGGCAAGGCGTCCATCCTGCAGTCTGCCCAGGAGGGCTATCTCGACCGGCTGCTGCCGCCGCGCGACGCCCTCCTGCGCGAGATGGAAGAGGTGAGCCACCGCGACAACGTGCCGAGCGCCGATCCGGAGGTCGGCAAGCTGCTCGCCATCCTCGCCCGCACGATCGGAGCTCGGCAGATCCTCGAGCTGGGCACCGCGATCGGCTATGGAGCGCTGTGGCTGGCGCGCGGCGCGCCGGAGGCGCGGGTGACCACCATCGATCCCGATCCCGGCCGGCTGGCCCACGCGCGCGTCTACCTGGAGCGCGGCGGCGTCCTCGACCGCGTCGATCTCGTCCAGGGAAAGGCCCTGGAGGTCCTGCCGCGCCTGCCGGGTCCCTTCGACCTCGTCTTCGTCGACGCCGTCAAGACCGAGTACCGGCGCTATCTCGACCACACGCTCCCCAAGATGCGGGTCGGCGGCCTGCTGGTGTTCGACAACCTGCTCTGGGGTGGCCTGGTGGCCGCGCCGCCCGAAGAGGACGACGAAGACGCGGATGCGCTACGCGCCTTCAACGGCTATCTGATGATGCACCCGCAGCTCGACTCCGTCGTCCTCCCCGTCGGCGACGGCCTCGGCATCGCCACCAAGATCAAGCCCACGATCCTGGAGATGGGCGGGCCCTGGTGAACGCAAAACCGATGCGCCGGAACTTCGGGTCGTCACGGGGACGGCCTATTTGTCATCATCACTGATCTGGGCCGCCCGCCAGAGCTCACGGAACTTCTCTCGCACATAGGGATGGAGCGATTCCGCGAGCTTCTCCTCGAGGGCATTCACCCGGATCAGCTCAATCACGTCGGCCAGGTCGCGGAGCCGGTGCGGTGCCGTCATTCCAGACGCCAGCTTGAGCTCGAGGAGGGTTGGGAGTGGCAAGAGGGCGAAGCGCTCCCCACGCACCGCCGCCGTGGCCGGATCGGGAAAGGCGATGGGCTTCTCGAGACCGTCCCCCGGATACTCGCCCGTGAGGAGCACGTCGATCTTGACCTCCTGCGCCGCGTCCCGGAGCCCTCTGCTACCCGGAAACCTCTCGACGTACCCGCGGCCGAGGTAAGCCTTCTTGAACGACTCCAGGTCTTCGCGGCGCAGCAGGACGTCCACGTCACTGGTCGTCCGTTGGTAACCGTAGGCATTGAGGGACAGAGCACCGACGATGGCGTAGGGGAGGCCGAGCTCTGTCAGGCGGTCCACCAGACGCTCCAGTGCGAGGTGTACGTTCGACGTGTTCATGAAAAACCTGGCCGCCTCCCGGGCTCCGTTGACGAACCGCTCCTCCACTTTGGGTTGGAGCCGGCTGACTGTGGAGGAAGCTTGGTGCACGCTACCCATCGTGCTGTCATTCTAGCCCGGAAACAAAACCGCCGCGCGGCTGACTGAGCACACGCGGCGGGGGTTGGGCGAGGGTACGGCCGATCCTCAGCCGGTCGATCAGGCGATCTTGGTCATCAGATCCGCCAGCGCGCGGTTGAAGCGCACCGGGTCGGGAAGCTCGGAGCCTTCGACGAGGAGGCCCTGGCCGAAGAGGAGCTCGGCGTAGTCGTCGAGCACCGGATCGCTGGCGTTCTCGTCGAAACGCGCCTTGAGCTTCGCCACGATCTCGTGGTTCGGGTTGAGCTCCATGATGCGGCGCTGCTTCGGACCGCCGCCCTTGCCCTTCTGGAGGAGCTTTTCGAGCTGCGGGCTGTAGTCGTGCTCGGCACCCACCAGACAGACCGCCGAGTTGGTGAGCCGGTTGGTCAGGCGCACCTGCTTGACGTTCGCGTCGAGCTTCTTCTGCAACAGCTCCAGCAGCGGCTTGAGCTGCTCCTCGCGCTCCTTGAGCGCCTCCTCGGCCTGCTTCTTCTCGTCCTCGTTGCCGAGGTTGACCGTGCCCTTGCCGACCGACTTGAGCTTCTTGCCGTCGTATTCGTGGAGCGACTGGGTGAGCAGCTCGTCGACGGTGTCGACCAGGTAGAGGACCTCGTAGCCCTTCTCCTTGATCGCTTCGAGGTGCGGCGAGTTCTCCACCTGCGCGCGCGATTCGCCGGGGAGGTAGAAGATCTCGTTCTGATCCGCCTTCATACGCGACACGTACTCCTTGAGCGTGGTGAGCTTCTCCGGGTCGTTCGACGACTGGAAGATCAGCAGCTCGAGGAGCTTGTCCTTGTTCTCGTAGTCGGAGCTGACGCCCTCCTTGATGGCGCGGCCGAACTCCGTCCAGAACTTCAGATAGGTGTCGTAGTCCTTGTCCTTCATCTCCTCGAAGCTGTCGAGGAGCTTCTTGGTCAGACCCTTGCGGATCATGGTGATGTGGCGGTCCTGCTGCAACATCTCGCGCGACACGTTGAGCGCCAGGTCCGGCGAGTCGACGACGCCGCGGATGAAGCGCAGGTAGCGCGGCAGCAGGTCCTCGCAGCTTTCCATGATCTGCACCTTCTTGACGTAGAGGTGCAGGCCCGGCTTCGAGGCCACGTAATAGAGGTCGTACGGCGCCTGCGACGGGACGAAGAGGAGCGCTTGATACTCGATCCGCCCCTCGGCGCGGTAGGAGATCACCTTGAGGACGTCGTTCCAGTCGTGCGAGATGTGGCGATAGAAGTCCTTGTACTCCTCCTCCGTCACCTCGGACTGCGGGCGCGTCCAGATCGGCTTCATGGAGTTGAGGACCTTCTCCTCCATCGGCATCTTGGGCTTCTCGCCGGTCTCCTTCTCCTTGGCGAGGTCCTCGATCTCCGGGTCCTTCTCCGCCGTCAGGATGATCGGATAGCCGACGAAGTCCGAGTAGCGGCGGACGATGCGGCTGACCACCCAGCGGTCGGAGAACTCGTCCATGCCGTTGTCGCGGTCCTCGGGCTTCAGATGCAGGGTGATCGAGGTGCCGCGCTTCGCTCTCTCGCCGGGCTCGATGCGGTAGGTGCCGTCGCCGGTCGACTCCCAGCGCGTGGCGGTCGTCTCGCCGGCGCGGCGGGTGACCAGCTCGACCCGCTCCGCCGCCATGAACGACGAGTAGAAGCCGACGCCGAACTGGCCGATCAGCTCGGCGATCGACTGCTTCGACTCGCCCTTCTTGATCCGCTCCACCAGCTCGCGGGTGCCCGACTTGGCGATCGTGCCGATGTTGTTGATGACCTCGTCGCGGCTCATCCCGATGCCGTTGTCGTGGATGGTCAGGGTGCGCTTCTCGCGGTCCGCATCGATGCGGATCTCCAGCTTCTCGTCCCCCTCCATCATCTCCGGATGGGTGAGCGCCTCGAACCGCAGCCGGTCGAGCGCGTCCGAAGCGTTGGAGATCAGCTCGCGCAGGAAGATCTCCTTGTTGGAGTACAACGAGTGGATCATCAGGTCGAGAAGCTGCTTCGTCTCGGCCTGGAACTGGAGTGTTTCGGACTGTGCTTCAACCGGTGTCTCGACTTCGGCCATGGCCTTCCTCCTCTGTGCCAGTGCATGTTGAGTCGAACGGACTCAAACCTTCGTGACACAGATCTTAGTGGAGGCGGCGCAGTTATGCAAGAGGGTCGTGGTTGTAAGATGGCGGACGAAGGGAGGAGACGGTATGGCATGGGGAAGAGACCGAGGAGGAGGAGGCGGTGGTTGCCTGTCGATGCTCGCGCTCGTGGTGGCGCTCGCGGCCCTCTTCGTCGCCTGGTCCGCCTACAAGCGCACCGGCGGCACGGTGAACCAGCTCACCCGGGGAGTGGTGAAGGTCGGCGATGCCGGCACTATCGATCTTGACAACGCGGACTGGCGTGGCGCCTTGGACAAAGCCCGGGAGAAGTTGCAGGAACACCGGTCTGAAGTCGAGAGCCAGCACAACCTCGAGCAGGTCAACCGCGACATCGCCCAGATCCGCGAAAACCTGGAGCGCGCGGTCCACGGCTCGGGAGGCGAAGCCAAGGAGAAGTGGCGCAGCGTTGACGGCGACCTCGACCACCTCCAACAGCAACTGCGCGAAGGCGGCGCCAAGGCGAAGGCGGCGCTGGACGAGGTTCTGGCGAAGATGAAGAGCTGAGTCCTACGCCCCACCCCGGCGCCGTGCCCTGATCAGCACCGCGATCTCATCCGGCCGGTTGTTCGCGAAGTCGAGCCGGATGCGGCCGTCGGGGGTCTCGGTGACGGTGGCCGGAATCGAGGTCGTGGTGAGCGACCAGCCGGCGGGGAGGACGACGGCGTTGCGCGGCCTTCCGAAGGTGCGGTCGAAGACAAGATCGTCCCCCTCCAGACGGTAGCTCTTCGGGTCGGTGTAGGTCTCGGAGATCCGCAGGCGCACGGAGCCGCCCGGCGGGACGGCGCCGAAGTGGGCGACGACGACGTCATCGTCCGGCTTGACGCCCTCCTCCTGGGCCGGACCCGAGGCGAGGACGGCGTCTCCCTTCATCGTTTCCACCCGTAGCGTCTCGCCGGTGTCCAGGTTGCGCGCCGCCGGATTGGAGGCGGTGCTCCCCGGGCGCACGACATTCAGATAGCGGTCGATGCCGGGCCGCGTCTCGGTGTAATCGTGGTAGAGGTCGAAGGAGTGGCTTTCGGGCTCACGCAGGAAGTAGACGATGGTGCGGTCCTGGTGCGCGCGCTCGGAGAGGCGCTCGCTCTTTTCGGAGGACGCGACAGCCTTGGCTCCGCCGATCTTCCGCGCCTCGATCGTCAGCGGGAAGGCATCCGGTCCGGGATGCATGAAGCTCACCGTGACGCGCCCGTCCGGCTCGCTCAGCATCTGCGCCGGCGCGTTGCAGGCGACCGGCTCGTATCCCGCTGGCAGCACGATCGAGTTGCGGCGGATGCCCAGCGTGCGGGTGAAGACGATGCGGTCGGCGCCCTTCCGGAAGTAGCTCTTCGCATCCGCATACGTCTTCTCGATCATCAGCCGGACTCCGCCGCCCTCCGCCGGCACCGGCCGCGGCAGATGGACACGGATGTAGTCCGTCGCGAGATCGGCCTCCGGCAGCCCGCTCGTCCGCGCCTCCGCGCCGCTCACCACTTCGAATTTCAGCGGCTGCGACGACGCGCGATCCGTCACCGTCTCCCCGCTCGCCGTGCTCCCCTTGCGGATCGGGTTGAAATAGACCGTCGCGCCGGGCGTGACCGCGGTGACCTCGAAGAGGATGTGAAAGCTCGCGGATTCGGGGGCGAGGAGCTCGTAGCGGGTATACTCGTCGGACTCGCGGACGGGCTCTTCGGCGCGCGGGGCGGTGGTCTTCGCCGGAACGGGCACCGTGACCGGACGGGGCGCCGCACAGGCGGTGACAAGAAGAGAGAGGAAGACGAAACGGGCTGGCCGATTCATGGCGGCAGTATATGTTCCTCTGAACCAGCCGCGCAGCCGGGTGAGGCGCCGAGAAGCTCGCCGCACAGCGCCGGCGCTCCGACTCTCTGCTTCTGAGTGTCCGACTCTCCGCCTTGGAGTGTCCCACTCTCTGCGGCGAAGAGTCCCACCCTCTGCCGCAGAGACTCCGACTCTCAGCCGCAGAGAGTGGGACACTCAGCCACAGAGACTCCTACCCTCAGCCGCAGAGAGTGGGATACTCAGCCACAGAGACTCCCACCCTCAGCCGTTGAGAGTCCCACTCCTGCCGCAGTGCTCGAGGGTGGATTGTTCCGGTTCCTCTCTATCCCGACCCACCAGCGCTCCCGAGAGAGCAACGAGTGTCTGGCGAAGGCCTGCGGGTCGATCGGACAGAGGACTCGGGCCGGCGCCCCGTCATGGGGAGCTCGGAGGCCTTCCTGGCCGGCCGGCGGCGACCCTCCATGCGCGGCGGCGGCGATCCAGCCTGCGCTAGCCTCCTCTCCTGGCCGCTCGCCGTCGGCCCCCGACTGAGGCGGGCTGGCGTGCCAGCTCCCGCGCTCCCCTCGTGTGCCGCGCAGAGTGCGGGTTGAAGACGACTCCGGGGCAAGCAACTCGTAGCGGGTATACTCGTCGGACTCGCGCCGGTTCATGGCGGCAGTCTATGTGCAGGCGGATGGGAGGAAGGAGTGGTCACCGATCAAGAGCTCCGGCATCACGTCTACACCGCGACGGTCGAGCTCGGCCGGCCGCCGCTCTCTGGCCATCTGGCGGTGGCGCTCGGCGTCTCACCGTCGGATGTGCTCGCAGGCTTTCGGCGGCTCCGAGAGCGGCGCCTGCTGTACCTTGCGCCCGACACCGGGGAGGTGGTCATGGCCCCTCCGTTCGCGGCGGCGCCCACGCCCTTCCTCGTCATGGTCAACGCTCGCTCGTACTTCGCGAACTGCGTCTGGGACGCCTACGGCATCGCGGCAGCTCTCCACAGCGACGCATCCATCGAGGCCAGTTGCGGCTGCTGCGGCCTGCCGATGCCCCTCGCCGTCGAGAACGGCCAGCCGGTCGCCACCCCCGGAATCGCCCATTTCGCTGTGCCGGCGGCTCATTGGCGGGACGACCTCCCGTACACCTGAAGCACGATGCTCCTCTTCCGGTCGGAAGAGCACGTGGATCGCTGGTGCGCAACGCGCCACCTCCCCAAGCGGCCGCTGGTGACCCTGGCGCAACTTTGGGAGCTGGCGGTCGCCTGGTACTCCAACCGGCTCACGCCCGAGGCCAGGCGCCCGGTGGGGGACGAGATCCGCGAGATCTTCGACCGCCTCGGCCTCACGGATCCCTTCTGGCGCATCTGAAGCCGGCCCGCGCACTAACTCCGTGGTCCCAGTGGAGGGCGGCATGGCGACCGCAGAGACCGCGGGGCCGAGGAGAAGGTGGCCGATCTTGCGGTAGAATGCCTATCGGAGGGACTTATGAGCCGCGCAACCGTCGCCGAGATCCTCGATCAGATCAAGCAACTTCCCCAGGAAGAGCGCCTCCTCCTTGACGAGCTCCTCGCACAGCAGGAGGATCAGGAGTGGCGCGAGGAAGCCGTCCGTGCGAGGAGCATGGCTCAGAATCGGGGAATCGATCAGGATGCCATCGATCGCGCCGTTCACGCCGTGCGCCACGGTGAATGAAAGTTTTCTTCGATACCAACGTCTACGTGGCGGAGGCTCTTCTCGGTGACGCTGCCGAACGCATGCTTGAGGCGACCCGCAGGGCCTCATGGCGCATCTTCACCAGCTCTTTTGTGCTCGCCGAGATCGAGCGCGTGGTGGAGCGCCTCGGTTTCTCACGCCGCTTCGCCCTCCTCACGCGGCGGCGTGCGAGGCGCCGCGCGATTCTCGTAGAACCCGCGCATTCTTCGCGCCACCGGGTGCCGGACGACCCTGACGACAGTCCCGTTCTTCAAGCGGCTTTGGCGGCAAATGCAGATTACCTTGTCACCAACGACACGGATCTACTGACGCTCTCTGCCTACGAGGGGCTGCGGATCCTCTCCATGAGCGACTACTACCGTCTGCTCCAAGACCGCCAACTCTTGACGTGAACAGTCGAGAAGCGCCAGCCGGCCGCCGGATGTCAGCCGGCAGCGCCCGTTCGGACGACCGCACCACGTTATTGCCGGACAGCCCCGCGTAATTGCCGGACGGCTCCGAGTCATTGCCGGCATGCTTCCCGTCATTCTCGGACAGAAACGAGTTATTGCCGGACAGGGGTGAGTTATCGGCGGACCGCACCGAGCCGTTGCGCGCCTCCACCGAGTCATTGGCGGACGGCCCCGCGTTATTTTCGGACAGCGGCCCGTCAATGCCGGACGGCGCGGCTCAGCCGCCGTGGTGCTTCAGCTCGGGGAAGTCCTCCTCCCAGAACTCGCGGGCTCCCCTTTCGTGGGCGGCGTGGCGGGCGTCTTCGGTGCGGCGCAGCTCGACCCGGCGGATCTTGCCGGAGATGGTTTTGGGGAGGTCGGTGAATTCGAGGCGGCGGATGCGCTGGTAGGGGGAGAGGCGCTCGCGGAGGAAGCGGTAGAGGGTGAGGGCGGTG
>DATARD010000353.1:0-4018 GCA_036264355.1 Thermoanaerobaculia bacterium | reverse complement strand
CCCCTCTCCCATCGCCCCCCCTTCCGCCGGGAGAGGGGCGCCTCCTTCCGCGTCCAGCAGCACGGTTTGTGTGCCGCTCGGCAGCCGGCTGGCCAGGTCAGAGGTGGTCAGCACGACCGGCGCCTGGCAATCGTCCAGCGTCCAGGCCACCCGTTCCGCCGGATAGGACGGATCGAGGGGCACGTAGACGCCTCCTGCCGCGAGCACTCCGGCGAAGCCGACGATCGCTTCGATCGAGCGGTCGAGGAAGGTGACCACCGGCACCTCGGGTCCGACGCCCAAGGCGCGGAGCCGCAGGGCCAGATCAGCAGTGCGCCGGCCGAGGTCTCCGAAGGTCAGGCTGCGGTCTGCGCAGACGACGGCGGTGTTTTCCGGAGACTGAACGATCTGCCGACCGATCAGATCGATCAGGGTGGGCGGATCGGCGAACGCGCTCGCCGTGTCGTGCCATTCGAATTCCACCTGGCTTCTTTCGCCGGCCGTGAGGAGCGGCAGAGCGGAAAGCCTTGTAGTGGGATTGTCCAGGGCGCCGGCGAGCAGCTCGGCCAGATGCGCGAGGAGGCGCTCCATGGTCGTGGCGTCGAACAGATCGGCGTTGTAGTCGAGCACGCCGGTTAGCCGGTCCGCCACGTCGTTGAGCGAGAGATCGAGATCGAATTTCGCCGAGCGGGCCGCGAAAGCGATCGGGTGCAGCGTCAGGCCGGGCAGCTCCAGCGCGGAGCTCGTCGGCAGATTGAGCACCTGAAAGCTGACCTGGAACAGCGGCGTGTGCCGCAGGTCGCGCTCGGGCCGCAGCTCCTCGACCAGTTTGGCGAACGGCAGGCTCTGATGATCGTAGGCGCCGAGCGCGGTCTGGCGGACGCGGTCCAGGAGGTCTCCAAAGCCCGGATCGCCGGAGAGATCAGTGCGCAGGACCAGCATGTTGATGAAGAAACCGATCAGTTTTTCCACGTCGCCGTGATTGCGGTTGGCGATCGGCGTTCCGACCGGAATGTCGGTCTGGCCGGTGTGGCGATGGAGGAGCGCCTGGAAGCCCGCCAGGAGGGTCATGAACAGCGTGACGCCGCGGTTGCGGCTGAAGGTGCGCAGGCTCTCCGTCAGGGCGGGTGGAATGACGACGGAACGGAGCCCGCTCGGCGCCTTGGCGAGGATCGGCCGCGGCCGGTCGGTGGGCAGCTCCAGCACCGGAACGCCGGTGAGCTGTTCACGCCACCACTCGATCTGGCGCGCGAGCACCTCGCCTTGCAGCCACTGCCGCTGCCAGGCGGCAAAATCGGCATATTGGATCTGCAATGGCGGCAAGGATGACGGAGCGTTGGCGATCCGCGCCGTGTAAAGGGCGGACAGCTCGCGCACGAAGATGCCGACCGACCAGCCGTCGAAGATAATGTGATGGAACGAGAAGAGCACCGCGTAATCGGTCGTGCTCAGCCGCATCAGGAGGCCGCGCACGAGCGGCCCCTGCGCCAGAGAGAAGGGGCGGGAGGCGTGGGCGAGCGCCAGGCGGCGGACCTCGGCGTCGTGCCGGGCCGGCGGGATCATGCTCAGATCGGCCAGCGGGATGTCGAAGGGCGCCGCGGGCGGGATGATCTGCACCGGCTGGCCGTCGATCTCGGGGAACGTCGTGCGGAGGCTCTCGTGGCGGCGCAGCAGCTCGTCCAGGCTCCAGCGGAAGGCGGCCACGTCGAGCGCTCCTTCCATACGGAAGGCCGCCGCTTCGTTGTAGGCCAGCGTGCGCGCTTCGAGCCGGTCGAGGAACCAGAGGCGCTCCTGGGCGAAGGAGAGCGGGAGACTGCCGCCGCGCGGCACCGGGAGGATCGGCGGCACGTCCGCCTCGCCGCCGCCGAGGCGCAGGGCGGCGACTTCGGCCGCCACCGCGGCGACGCTCGGCGCTCCGAAGAAGGTGCGCAGCGGCAGCTCGACACCGAACGCCTGCCGCACCCGGGAGACCGCCTGGGTGGCGAGGAGCGAATGGCCGCCGAGGGCGAAGAAGTCGTCCTCGACGCCGATCCGCTCGCTGCCCAGGAGCTCCTTCCAGATCTCCAGCAGCCGCTCTTCGACCGCATTGCGCGGCGCCACCAGCGACTGCGCACTCTCCGGCCGTGCGCCGTCCGGAGCCGGCAGCCGCCGCCGGTCGATTTTGCCGTTCGGGGTGATCGGCAGAGCGTCGAGCAGCACGAAGGCGGAGGGCATCATGTAGTCGGGGAGGCGCTCCTGGAGGAAGGTGCGCAATTCGGGGACGATGCGGCGGGCGAACCGGCCTTGGAGGGGGTTGTTGGTGAAACGGGCGAGCGAGGCGGAGGCGCCCTCACCCGAACCCAGGGCGTTGCCCTGGGCTAAGGTAGCCCAGGCCTTCGGCCCTTCCGCCCTTCCCAAAAGCATCACGTCAAAGGAGCCATCAGTGCCGGGGTCGGCCCAGGTCAGCTCCACGTCATAGGGCAGGTCCTTGGCGAGGTCCCAGAGATCCTGCGGCTCGACGGCACCGACCGCAGCCTCGGCCGCGCGACGGTTCAGGTCGGCAGCGGTTTCGATCCCTTCAGGCGCTTCGTGCAGCAGCCGGGTGGCGGCGACGGCTTCGGCGACGCGGGCGTTCGGAATGTTGCGCAGGCGCAGGACGGGCGGCGCGCTGTCGGTGAGCAGGCGGCGCAGGGCGTTGAGAGTCAAGCCTTCGCGGCGCCAATCCAAAGCCTTTATTTCTTCTTGCGTGTTTTCTTCCGACGATCCAACCCGCAATACCACCTGATAACGGAAGCCGGTCAGCTCGTTGTGGGCGCGGCCGTGCTTGGGGTAGACCTCGATGCGGCCGAGCTTCGGCAGGCGCTCGCGGAGGGCGGTGAAGAAGGCGGGATCGATCACCAATTCGTTTTCGTCGCCGCGGCGGGCGAGCACCTTCTGGCGCAGGCGGGCGAGCGGCGTCTCGGGAGCAGCCTGAAACAGCTCCAGCGAGGTGTGGAAGGCTTCGAGCAGCGGCAGGCTGCGCAGGTCGCCGAGGAAGATCGCGCCGCCCGGGCGCACCAAGTCGACGGCGCGGGTGACGACCTCGGCCAGGTAGTCGGCGCTCGGGAAGTATTGCGCCACCGAGTTGACGATCACCGTGTCGAACGAATCGGTTTTCATTCCATCGAGCTGATGGGCGGACTTGCGGAGGAGCTGGACGCGGTCGCCCTCGGGGCCATTCAGGCCGGCGCGGCCGAGCTGGCTCTGCACGTAGCTGAGCGCGCGGCCGGAGACGTCGGTGCCGGTGTAGTGCTCGGCGCGCGGCGCGATACGGAAGAGGATCATGCCGGTGCCGCAGCCGATCTCCAGCAGGCGGTGCGGATCGAGCGTCACGATGCGGTCGATCGTGTCGTCCAGCCACTCTTCCATCTCGCTCAGGGGGAGCGGCTCGCCGGAGTAGGTGCTGTTCCAGCCGATCGTATTGAAGGTCGAATCGTTTTCTGCCGCTTCGTCACGATAAATGTTGTCGAAGATCTCGCCCCACTGCGAAACCTGTTCGGTCTGCTCGCCGCTCTCCTGCGCTTCGTAGCCCGGGTTCTGCACCACGTAGGCCACCAGGCGCTTGTCGCCCGGCGCGTCCTCGCGGGCGAGCACGACGGTCTGGAGCACCGCGGGATGCTCGCCGAGGCGCGCTTCGATCTCTCCCAATTCGATGCGGAAGCCGCGGATCTTGACCTGATGGTCGAGCCGGCCCAGATAATCGATGGAGCCGTCGGCGAGCCGGCGGACCAGGTCGCCACTGCGGTAGAGGCGCCCGCCCGCCGGCTCCCCCGGCGCCGGCACGAAGCGCTCGGCGGTCAGCTCCGGCCGCTGCCAGTAACCCCAGGCGAGACCGTCGCCGCCGATGAACAGCTCGCCCGCCACGCCGAGCGGAACCGGCTCCATCCAGCGGTCCAGCACATGCAGCGTGGTGTTGGCGAGCGGCAATCCGATCGGGATGGTGGCGGCGCCCGGCGGCACGCTACGGATCTGGTACAAGGACGAATAGGTCGTGCACTCGGTGGGGCCGTACATGTTGAGG
>DATARD010000344.1:0-3409 GCA_036264355.1 Thermoanaerobaculia bacterium | reverse complement strand
GCCCTCTCCCGCTCGGGGAGGGAGGGCGGTGGACGCGCGGGGGAGGGTCGGGGAGGGGGCGGGCGGCACCACCACCTCCGCCGGAATCGCCGCGGAAGGCCGTCCCGCCGCGGCCGCCTCCGGAGGCACCAGCAGCCGCTCCGGGCTCGCCTCCCCCTCCTCCGCCGGTGCGGCGGTCGCACCCGGCCGGCGGGCTGCCAGCTCGCGGTGCAGCTCCGGCGCGAGAGCACGCAGCGCGGCGATCTCGCCCGGCGTCGCCGGCTGGCGGCCCTGGCCGGCGAAGACCAGACGGGACGAATCGCGGCTCTCCCCGCTGCTCTCCTCGCTGCCCTCCTGGAACGGCGTCAGGCCGTCGAACCAGGCATACAGGCGGCCCAGCGGCTCGACGGCGAGCCGGCCGCGCACCTCGTCGCCCCAGCCGCACGAGCTCGCGCGCACCTCGCCGGTGAGGAAAACCGCAAGATCATCGCAGCTCCCCACCGCGCCACCGCGATGCCAGGCGAAGATCAGACCGTAGGACCCGCCGCTGCGGCCGGCCGTCACCTCCGCGGCCACCAGGCGCGCCCACTCGACGATCATTCGCTGCTCCGCCGGTCCCGCCGGAGAGGTGCCGCGTCCGCCGAACGCCATCTCCCCCCGCTCCGTCGCGTTCCGGAACGGCGCGTAGGAACGCACGAACGTCTGCAGATCCTGCGCGCGGTCCGGGGAGACGAACAGATAGTGGACCAGCGGGCTCCCGGCCGCGCCGAGCGCGATCCCGCCCGGCTCGATCACCACCCGCTCGGCCGGCGCCTGCCACCGCCGCAGCTCGAGAGTCCCCGGCTGGACCCCGGCCGCCAAGCTCGGCAGCGGGCTCGCCGGAGGTCCCGGAGCCGGTGCGCCGCAGCCGTCGAGGCCGATCCCGAGCGCAATGATCCAAACCACACCAACGATCTTTTTCGCATCGATCATGGGACGAACCGGTAACCAACCCCGCGCACGCTCAGGATGTGCCGCGGATGCGCCGAGTCCGCCTCGAACGCCTGGCGGAGCGCCACGATGACATTGTCCACCACCCGCGTGTTCGGATGCTGCGGCAGCTCCCAGACTTCGGCGAGCAGCTCGCGGCGGGTGATCACCTGGTGGGGACGATTGAGAAAGACCCGCATCACGGCCAGCTCCTTGTGCGAAAGCTGGACCACCCCGCGGTTGGTCAACGCCTCGTAGGTCTCGAAGTCGACCCAGTACTCGCCGAACGACCGGCGCGAGGTCGGCGGCGATGTGGGCAATGTGGGCAATGCCGGCGATGTCACAGACGTCGACTCCGCCGTGGCGGCAGCCTGGCCATTCGTTCCGCCGGCCGTCGCCGCTCCCTCGCCGGCTCCCTCCTGCCGGGACCACTCCTGGCGCCGCAACATCCCTTCCACCCGCGCCAGCAGCTCGGCCAGATCGAACGGCTTCACCACATAGTCGTCGGCACCCAGCTTGAGACCGTAGATGACGTCGTCCGGCTGACTGCGCGCCGTGAGGATGACGATCGGGGTGAAATTCCCTTCACTGCGCAGGCTCTGGCACACCTCGAAGCCGTCCATCTCCGGCAGCCGCACATCCAGCAGGATCAGATCGTAACGTCCGGCGCGCACCCTCTCCAGCGCCTCGCGGCCGTTGCTTTCGAGCTCCACCGAATGCCCTTTGCGCTCCAGGTTGAACAACAGACCCTGGGCGATCGCCTCCTCATCCTCCACCACCAGGATGCGGGCCGGCTCCGGCGGCCTCAAGCGCGCGCCTCCACCACCGGCATGGGGATCGGCGTCGGAGCGACCGGCAGCTCGATCACGAACCGGCTCCCCGTCCGCGGCTCTTCCTTGGTATAGGCGCGCACCGTGCCGCGCATCTCGCGCACCAGACCGGCGACGATCGACAGCCCGAGCCCCGTGCCGCGGCGGTGCGGATCGCTCTCGCTGCCCGCCTGGTAGAACCGTTCGAAGATCGACTCCAGCTCCTTCTTGGGGATGCCGGCGCCTTCGTCCTCCACCTCGATGTGGACCACCACCCCGTCGTCGAAGACATGGCAGCGCACCGTGCCGCCGCGAGGAGAGAAACGCACCGCATTGTCGACCAGATTGCCCATCACCCGGTGCAGCGCCTCCTCCGTCGCCATCACCGTCGCCGCCGTCTCGACGCGCGCCTTCAAAGCCACCCCGCGCCCCTCCGCCTGCGGCCGGGCCTCGGCGATATAGCGCTCGAAGAACCGGGCGACGTCAACCGGCACCAGGTCCAGAAGACGTTTCTGGGCCAGCAGCCGGCTGCTCTCCAGCACGTCATCCACCAGCCGGCCCATGCGATCGGCCTGCTGCACGATGTGCCCCAGAAAGCGCAGCCGCGCCTCGCGCGCGATCCCGTCCTGTTGCAGCGTCTGCGCATGCAGCTTGATCGCCGCCAGAGGCGACTTCATCTCATGCGTGATGTTTGAAATGAACTCCTCCTGCTTGCGAGCATACCGGCTCGCCGCCAAAGCCTGAGCCAACTGGTAGGTCAGCCCCACGATGAGGAAGAACAGCAGCAGACAGCCGACCGACAGCAAAATCCAGCTCAGCTCCCCCGAAGCGACCCCCACCCGCCGTCCAAGCTCCTGGAGGCGCGCCGCCGAGCGGACCACGTAGATCACCCAGATCACGAGGAACCCGAACGTCGCGGCGAGCGACAAAACATAGACAGTGACGAGATGGGTCGAGCGGCGTCCGGTCATGGGCAAGTCGTCCAAAAGCGACAGCGCATCCTACCATTCGCTGACGCAGCCCTGACCAAGTCCTGACGTCACCTGACACGCATGTCCCCCATACTGTGTCCATCATGTCAACGCACACAGTCAACGAAGGCGCTTGGCGCCAGCTGCTCGCTCCATACCGCCAGGCGAGTTGGGGGCGCGCGGCCTTCCAGCTTCTGAACACCGCCATCCCCTTTGCCCTCGTCTGGTACCTCATGACTATGGGCGTTACGACAGGCCACTACTGGATCACCCTGCTCCTCGCCGTTCCCGAGGCCCTCCTGCTGACCCGCCTGTTCATCTTTCAGCACGACTGCGGCCATGGCGCGTTCTTCCCGACGAAGCGCGCCAACAACGTGACCGGCTCGATCCTCGGCGTCTTCACCCTGATTCCCTACGCCTACTGGCGCCGCACCCATTCCATCCATCACGCGCACTCGGGCAACCTCGACCATCGCGGCTTCGGAGACATCCTCACCCTCACCGTCCGCGAATACCAGGCCCGGACGCCGACCGGCCGCTTCCTCTACCGGCTCTACCGCAGCATCCCCGTCCTCTTCCTCATCGGCCCCTTCTACCAGTTCGTGCTCAAGCACCGTCTCCCGCTCGACACTCCGCGCACCTGGAGAAAAGAGTGGGCAAGCGTCCTCTGGAGCGATCTGG
>DATARD010000320.1:0-17452 GCA_036264355.1 Thermoanaerobaculia bacterium | reverse complement strand
GGACCCTGTCGCCATGGCTCGCACTCGAGAACATCCTCTCCTACGATTTTTCCTTGCGGAGGCACCTGATCCCAATAGAAAAAGACCCCTACTTCCCGAGCGCGCGGGGCTCAAATGGGCGGCTTAAACGATCACGGATGTCTCCTTGTCCTTCATCATGCATTCCGAGGCAGGCCGCACAGCAATTATAGAGCCCCTGCCAGGTGCAAGGTTTGCCTCTCCCGGCAGGAAGAGGAGAACCCGAACCTCTTGCCGGAGTTCGATCTTAGAGTTCTGGTCGAGCGCGGGGCGGGCTATGCGAGGGCGAGACGGCGGGGACTTGCACGGACGGGACATCGACAGACCCCGAATACACTTCTCCTGGCAGGCGACCGCCGGGAGGGGAGAGGCAGTGATGGCGCGAATGGGGTGACACGCCACGACGCGAAGGGAGACGGCTGGCTATACCAGCAGCCAGCCGACGAGGATGGAATCGACCGCCTCCGCCAGGCGGTCATCGGCGGTGGCGCGCCTTCGCTCGCATAGAAGGGTCTGCTCCTCCAGGCTCTGCCGGCGAAGATCCAATTTCCGGATCTGATTTGTCACCGCGAGCGGTGCCGGCCCTCCGCCGTAGGCGGCGGCGTGGGCGCAGGCCTCGGGCTCCAGCAGGCGTGCGATCTCCCTGGAGCTCATCTCGATCTGCCGGCCCGTAACCTCGAGGAGGATCTCTTCGAGGTGCCTGGCGACATCCTCCGCCCCCGGCTCCGCGCCGCCCTGGTGCCGGGCCAACCGGGCGACCGCCTCATGAGCCGTGCGGAACGGCAGGCCGTGCCGCACCGCGAGGTGATCGGCAAGAGCCGTCATCGTTGTCTGGGCGCTGCGCAAGAACTCGCGCATGCGCACGCAATCGACCTCGAGACCGGCGAGCATCAGGGTGGCGAGTTCGGTCCCCTTGCGCGTGGCGGCGAGGGCGGGCCACAGTTGTGCGGTGGCCTCCGAGCTCACCTCCACGCTGTTGGCGAACGGAGCGCTCTTGAGCCCCGTGCACACCGCCGTGAGAGCGCCCAGCACCCCGCCCGCCTGCCCGCGGACGGCCTCCAGCACGAAGGCGTTCCTCTTCTGCGGCATCATCGAGCTGGTGCTGACCAGATCATCGGGCCAGGAGAGGAAGCCATAGGCATGACTGCCCCAGAGTTGGAGATCGAAGGAAAGGCGGGTCAAGGTGACCGCGAAGGCAGCCAGTGCGGCGAGAACTGCGATCGCATAGTCGCGGGAGGCGACCGCGTCCAGCGAGTTGTCGACCAGGCCTTCGAATCCGAGGAGGTCCGCCACGAGCGCCCGGTCGAGCGGCAGGTGCGTGCCGAGTCCGGCGCCGGCTCCCATCGGGCTGCGGTTCACCTCATCCCAGGTGGCCGCCAGGCGCTCCAGGGCGCGCAAGAGCTCGGCGCCGATTCCCGCCAGGTAGTGGCCCAGAGTGGCTGGTTGGGCAGGTTGAAGATGAGTGAAGGCGCTCATGACAGTTTTGGTATGACGCTGTGCGACGGCGCACAGCTCCGCTTCCAGAGCCAGCCCGGCCGCCAGGGTGTCGATCAGCTCGTCGCGCAACCGCAGGCGCGCCACGGTGGCGTTGATGTCGTTGCGACTGCGGCCGAGATGGGCCGCGCCGCCGACATCGGCACCGAGCCGTTCGATATAAAACTGTTCATAGAGAAGGTAGAGGCCGCGATGGGACGGCGGCGGCCGGAGCGGCCGTTGCCCTTCCGCCGTCTGAGTGGCCAGCTCACGGTTGACCCGCAGAAGCGCTGCGGCCACAGGCCCCGGCAACAATCCCGTGCCGGCCAGCATTACGATGTGCGCGGCATCGATCTGCAGCAGGCGGGGAAGGACGTGGATCTCCTCACCGGCGAAGCTCGGCTCGTAAAGGAGCTCGAACAGCCTCCTGCGGGGAGGCACAGCGAGAAGACTCATGATGCTGCCCCCTTCATCAAACTTCCAGGACGATACCTTCTGTCGCCGTGAGACTCAGATTGACGGGCCGGCCGCAGGCGGGCTGCATGCGCAGGATGACGCCGCCATATCTCTGGCCGAAAATGAAAGGTCCCCAGATCACGTCATGGATCGCGCAGCCAGAGTCGCCGCTCTGGTAGAGGTAGGGGCGCGATTCGAGTCGCTCCTGCACCATCCACCCTCCAGACGCCAGCGCCTTGCGGACGGCTTCCTCCCACTCTGCCGCCGAAGTGGAAATCCCCATGAGAACCCCTTTGCCTCCCGCAGCCGTCCCTTCCTTGAGCACCATGTCTTCCCGGTACCGTGACAGCACCTCGGGCAGGGACGCGCGCTCACCGCGAAACTCGACCTGTTCGGAGCGCACCTTGCGGCTCCAGGGCAGACAGCTCCGGATCAACTGCCTTTCCTCGTCGCTGAACAGCCCCGAAGACTCCAACTCGGAGGCCAGGGCGAGGTTGCGTTTATCGGAGAGAGGGCCGGAGACCGGGCCGTTGTAGAACAGCACCGTGCGCGCCTTGAAGCAACGGTAGACGCGCGAGTCGAGCGGATCGTCCGAGCAATCGACCAGCGAATGCACGCGCCGCCCCCGGCAGAAGACCTGCCCGCGGCTGATCACGAGCTCCGCGTAGGGACAGAAAATCATCTCCGCCGTCACGCACGTCCCGAGATCGGCTAGCATTTTCTTGAGCTCCTGATTGAAGAATTGGAGGGGCTTTCCGAGATGTGGCTGCCGCGCATCGTCAGCGCTCAACAGGAAACCGAGGGTCAGCCGGCCGTCCGCGCCAAGGCCTTTGGCCAGTGCATCCTCGACGAGGTGCTGGAAAAGGATGCGGATGGTGTTTGTGTACTTGACCGTGATCGCGTTGCGGTTGACGAACTCGGAGAACCCCGGGATCGACAGATGCATGTCGGCGAGGATCGGCGTCTCCCATCCTCCAAGGTTGGGGGTGAAGTTGAATTCGATGCACTTGAGCCCCTGGGGCGTATCGATGAAATCGCCGCGCGCAATGACCTCCGCGATGCAATTGGGATCGGAGAAGATGATGTCGGCAATCTCCGGCGAGGGGAGGTTGTAAAAGCTCGCCCTCTCGGCAGGGCTTGCAAAAATCCTCTGTGGCACGCTCTTGAGAAGGTTGCTCATCCCAAGGCTCAGGCGCTTCAGCTCCGCGAGCTTCTCCGCTCCGACGAAGGTCGGCCAGGGCTGCAGGCGAAAGGTCAGAAGGTCCCGGCCATGGTCGAAGACCGGCTGTCGCGTTCGGTCCATAAGGTCGGGCCGCTGGTGCGCGAAGCTGCGGAATTCTAGATCCTGGGGAGAGAGATCCTGGTGTGTCGTCTGGCATCGATCAAAAGGGTCCATCGAGATTCTCCGTCGGCTCGCGGCGGTCTTTTGCAGCAGCCGTGCCATGGGCGTGCCCGGTGAGTGAGCCGGCATCCGCCGCGCCGGTGGGTACCCGCTTACTCGATGTGAGAATCGCGTTACCCAGGCTTCCTGTGGAATGAAAGGGAAGTAGCCATTCCCTTGAGCTTTTCGGCTGGCCCACCCTTTGCACAAAGCGCTTCCGGCGGATCGAAGTCGACCTTGAAGACTCACGCATCGTGCTTCCGGAGAGGCCATGCTACAAATGAGAAGCGCAACGATCCTGGACGACCCTACGGAAAGCGCAGCAAGCTCGGCTTGCACATTGAAAAAGGTTTCTTCCGTTCTCGACCTCTGCAGGGACACACCTCTCGTCGCCCTCCGCGGCCGCGGTGTTTCACGGCCGCGGGCACGGCTCTGGGCGAAGCTTGAGCTGTCGATGCCGGGGGCGATCAAAGACCGGGTCGCCCTGCAGATGGTGCAGGACGCCGAGGCCGCGGGCGGGCTCCTCCCCGGAGGGACGATCGTCGAAAGCTCGTCCGGCACCATGGCCGAGGGGCTGGCTCGGGTCGGCGGCCTCCGCGGCTATCGCGTCATCATCGTCACCGATCCACGGATCGATCCCATGACGGTCGCCAAGCTCCGCGCGCTGGGTGCCACGCTGGAGATCGTCGAAGACTGTCCTGCACAAGGCGGCTGGCAGCGCGCGCGGCTCGAGCGCTTGCGCGAGGTGATGGAGCGGAACCCCGAGGCCGTGTGGATGCGGCAATATGACAGCGCCTCGAACGCCGGAGCCTACGAGCATCTCGCCGCGGAGCTTTGGGAGGCCTGTGGAGACAGGTTGGCCGCCGTGGTCGGCGCGGTAGGCAGCGGCGGCTCGCTGTGCGGGACGTCTCGGGTTTTGCGCCGGCAACTCCCCGGGTTGCGGGTCGTGGCCGTCGACGCTGTCGGCTCGGCGCTCTTCCACCAGAAAGATTGCAAACGCCTGCAGAGCGGCCACGGAAACAGCATCATCCCGGGGAACCTGGACTACTCGGCTCTCGACGAGGTGCACTGGATCTCCGACGGCGAGAGCTTCGCGGCATGCCGCGAGTTGGCGCGCCGTGAGGGTGTCTTCGCCGGCGGCTCCTCCGGCGCGGTCTATATCGTGGGTTCCTGGCTGGCCGAGCAGATCGGGGAGAGCCGCGACGTCGTGCTGATCATGCCCGACCGCGGGGACCGGTACTTCGAAACCATTTACAACGACGCGTACCTGCGGGATCACGGCCTCGATGGGATCGCGGCGGCGGCGGCTCCCTGCCGGCTCCGCTATGGCGTGGACCAAGCCGAACGCTGGAGCTGGGCGGCCCTGCCTCACGACGGTTCCATTTCTTATCACAGCCCCGAGGTGCGGCGCACCGCGGACATCTCCCTCGACCTGGGATTGGAGCGCCGGTGAGCCACCATTTCCTGTTCATCGAGAGCAATACGACAGGGAGCGGGGCACTGGCGGTCCGCCGCCTGCTGGAGCGGGGAGACCGCGTCACCTTCCTTGCCGGCGTACCGGCCAAATATCCGGTGCTCGCCGACCCTGCACCGGGCCTCACCGTGGTGCAGCAGGACACCAACGACCTCGAGAGCGTGGCAGGTACGGTGGCGGAGATCCATGGCCGGGAGAGGGTGGATGCGATCCTCACGTTTTCTGAATTCTATGTCGTCACCGTGGCGGAGATCGCGGAGCGGCTCGGCTTCCGCCACCTCTCTCCGCAGACCGCCCGCATCTGCCGCGACAAGCCGTCGACGCGGCGGGCTCTGCGCAATGCCGGTCTCGCGACTCCCGGCTTCTGGCCGGTCGCCACGGCGGACGAGGCGGCTCGCGTCGCCGGGTCGATCTCCTATCCCGCGGTCGTGAAGCCGCCGGCGGACAGCTCCAGCAAGGGCGTGCGCCTGGTCCGCGACGCCGGCGAGCTGATGGCGCATTTCCATCTCCTGCACGCGCGGCGGTGGAACGATCGCGGCCAGGCGCTCACCGGAGAGGTGCTGATCGAGACGCTGCTCGAAGGTCCGGAGCTCAGTGTCGAAACGTTGACTCTCGCATCCGGACGGACACATGTCATCGGTATCACGGCCAAGCACCTTTCGCCGCCTCCGCTCTTCGTCGAAACCGGTCACGATTTCCCGGCCGAGATCGCCGCGGCAACGCGGGATCGGCTCGCCGGTGCCGCGGTGGCGGCGCTCGATGCGGTGGGTTTCGATTTCGGCCCGGCGCACACGGAGATCCGCCTCACCGCGGCGGGACCCGTCGTCGTCGAGATCAATCCGCGCCTGGCCGGCGGCATGATCCCCGAGCTCATCCGCCATGCCACCGGGATCGATCTCCTGGCGGTTGTGCTCGATCAATTGCTCGGCCTGCCGCTCGACCTCACCCCCTGCCGGGCCGAGACGGCGGCGATCCGTTTCTTCACCGCGGAGAGGGAGGGCCGTCTCGCCCGGGTCGACCGGCTCCACGAGGCCGGGCAGATTCCTGCCCTTCGCGAAATCTCCATCGGCAAGAGCCTCGGTGCGGCGGTGCGGCCGGCTGAAGAGGCGGCGGACCGGTTGGGTTATGCGATCGCGGCCGGGCCGGGTCGCCTGCAGGTCATGGCCGCCGCCGAGGAGGCCCGGCGGACTCTCCGAATCCACATCGAAGCCATGGCGGACGACCTGCCGGTCGCACCGCTCAGATCACACGCGGGAGGCGCCAGTGAGCTCTTTGGATGAAAGGAAATACGTATTGATCGTTCCGGACGGCGCGGGCGACGTCCAGCGCCGGCATGGGCGCACTCCGATGGCCGAGGCCGAAACCCCTTGGTCCGACTGGGTCGCCTCGCAAGGCGTGTGCGGCCTGATGCAGACCCTCTATCCGGATCTTCCCCGCGGGAGCATCGTGGCCCAGCTCGGGATGCTGGGCTGGGATCCCTATCAATTTTCATGTCTCGGCCGCTCGGCCTGGGAGCTCCTGGCTCTCGATCACATCGATCTCTCTGCGTCCGACCTTGTCTTCCGGGCCAATTTCGTCCAGATGGAAGGGAAGCGGCTGAAGAGCTACAACGCCGGATTCATCGAGAGCGGCGCGGCGCGGCGGCTGGTCGCCCGGATCGAGCATGAAATCGGGCGGAACTTTCAGGGTATCGAGCTGCACCACAGCTCGGATTTCCGCAACAGCCTGGTGGTGCGGGGTGCGGCCCTCTCGCCGGCTCTCTTCGATTGTCCGGAGCCTCACGAGAGCGAGGGGACGGAGTTCGATCTCCGCCGCCTGGTCGCCGGGCGCGATCCGGCGAGCCGGATGCTGGCGAACCGCGTCAACTGTTATCTGGTGAACGCCGTCGAGGTGCTGCGCGGCGAGCAGGCCAACGCGCTGTTCGCCTGGAGCCCGGCTTTGCCGCTGTCGCTGGCCGGTTTCCATGAGAACACCGGGTTTGCGGGGCGTGCCGCGATCGTCGGCTGTGTCGATTTCCTGCAAGGGATCGCGCGCGCCGCGGGGATCGATTTCTACCGTACGGGAAACGGACGGCCGCACACCGACTACGCCGCGAAAGGGGCGCGGACGGTCGAGCTTCTGCGCCAGGGTTATTCCTTCGTCTTCTGTCACGTCAACGGGCCCGACGAGGCGGCGCACATGCGGGAGCGCGGGCTCAAGATCTATTGCCTGGAACAGATCGATTCTCACATCGTGCGGCCGGTGGTCGAATATTTTGATCAGCATCCCGGGGAGCTCGGCGGGGTGATGCTCGCCCCCGATCATTTCACCAATCTGCTCACCGACGACGCCCGGCGGGTGGACTCTCATTCGTTGCACCCGGTGCCGTTCGCGCTCTGGAACGGCGTCGAGCGGGATCAGGTGAGCGCTTTTCACGAAGACGAAGCCCGGGGCGGGAAATACGGGGCGTCTCCCATCCATCACCTGGAGCTGCTCAGCCTCCTGGGCGTGGCCCGCCGCTCTCTGGTGCCAAGGCAGATCGCGGTCTAGGCGAGCGACGGCGATGCTAGAGCCTGCGACCCTCTCCGCCCTCCTGCGCCATCGGGCGCAGTCCCATCCCGGCCAGGGATACACGTTCCTGGCGGAAGGGGACACCGCTGCCGCGGAGATGACGTTTGCGGAGCTCGACCGCCGAGCCCGGGCAATCGCGGCGGCGCTGCGCGCCGAGGGAGCCGCGGGTGAGCGCGTGTTGCTGCTCTATCCGCAGGGGCTCGATTTCATCGCCGGTTTCTTCGGCTGCCTCTATGCCGGGGCCGTCGCCGTGCCGGCCTATCCGCCGCGGCTGAACCGTCCCGACCCGCGGTTGAGCACCATCGCCCGCGATTGCCGTCCGCGCGCCGTGCTCACGGTGGAGCCCGTGCTCGCCCGCGCCGCGGGAATCCGCGCCGCCAACCCCGAGCTGGCGGACCTGTGCTGGCTGGCTTCGGACATCCTGTCGCGGGGCGAGGGCGCGGCGCCGGAAGAGGACCGCGGCGGAGTCGCCTTCCTCCAGTACACGTCGGGCTCGACCGGTGCTCCCAAGGGCGTCGTGGTGACCCACGCCCACCTGCTCCACAACGAGGAGATGATCCGGCGTTCCTTCGGCCAGTCCGCAGGCTCGGTGGTGGTCGGCTGGCTCCCCCTGTTCCACGACATGGGGCTGATCGGTAACGTCCTGCAGCCTCTCTATTCCGGCGGCCGGTGCGTCTTGATGTCGCCCGTGGCCTTCCTCCAGAAGCCGGTGCGCTGGTTGGAGGCGATCAGCCGCTACGGCGGGACGACAAGCGGCGGTCCGGACTTCGCCTATGCGCTGTGCGCCCGCAAAATCGGGCCGGAGCAGCGCGAAGGGCTCGACCTGTCGAGTTGGAGCGTCGCCTACAACGGCGCCGAGCCCGTGCGTGCGGAGACTCTGGAGCGCTTTTCCGAGGTGTTCGCTCCGTACGGGTTCCGCAGGCAGGCGTTCCATCCCTGCTACGGCCTGGCGGAGGCGACGCTGTTCGTCGCCGGGGCAGCCGCCGGCGCCGGGCCGCGCATCGAGACCTTCGCGGTTGCCGCCCTGGAGAGGAATGTCGCGGCCGGCGGGACCGGGGACGGGGAAGAGGGCCGCGCGCTGGTCGGTTGCGGCACCGCCTGGATGGATCAGGAGATCGCCATCGTCGATCCGGCGACGGCGGAGGCGCTGCCGCCTGGGCGGACCGGCGAGGTCTGGGTGTCCGGGCCGAGCGTCGCCGCCGGCTACTGGGGGCAGCCGGAGGAGAGCGTTCGGGTCTTCGGCGCCCGGCTCGCCGGCGGCCGCGGACCGTTCCTGCGCACCGGGGACCTCGGGTTCCTCCACGACGGCACCCTTTTCCTGACCGGCCGCCTCAAGGACCTGATCATCCTGCGCGGACGCAATCTCTACCCGCAGGACCTGGAAGTCACGGCGGAGCGCAGCCATCCGGCCTTCCGGCCGGGCTGCGGCGCGGCCTTCTCGGTCGAACAGGACGGAGAAGAACGGCTGGTGATCGTCCAGGAGGTCGAGCCGCGGCAGCGTGCGGCGGTCGAGGCCGGGGTGGCCGCCGAGGGGATCCGCCGCGCGGTGGCCGAGGCGCACGGGGTCCAGGCCTGGGAGGTGGTGCTGGCCGAGGCGGGCGCTGTGCCCAGGACGTCGAGCGGCAAGATCCGCCGGCGGGCCTGCCGCGACGCCTATCTCGCGGGCTCGTTGCCGGTCCTGGCTTGCAGCCGTGCCGCCCTGGAGGCGGAAGGTGAGGCGCTGCCCGCGGTCGCCGATCTCCTCCGTCTGGAAGAAGGAGAGCGCGCCACGGTCGTAACCGCCTGGCTCCGCGGCCTGGTGGCCCTCCTCGCGAGGGCGCCGGCCGGCCGGCTCGATCCCGCGGCCTCCCTGGTGGCCCTCGGCTTTGATTCGATCGCGGCCACGGAGCTTCGCAGCCGGGTCGAGGCGGCTCTCGGGGTCGACGTCCCGGTCGCCGGGCTTCTGGCCGGCTGGACGCTGCAACAGCTCACCGCGGAGGTGCTCGCCGCGCTCGGCACGCCCGGCGTGCCGGCCACGACAACTCTTCCCGAGCTCCGCGGCCGGCGCGACGGCCGGCTCACGCACGGGCAGAAGGCTCTCTGGTTCCTCCACCGGCTGGCGCCGGAGAGCGCGGCCTACAACCTGGCCGCGGCGGTCCGCCTGCCGGCCGGCGCGCCGGGCGGAGAGGAGCTGCGCCGCGCCTTCCAGAGCCTCGCCGGCCGCCATCCGGCTCTGCGCGCGGCCTTCCCCATGGAAGACGGGGAGCCCTGTATGCGGGTGGCCGCGGCAGCCGAGGTCTCCTGGCAGGAGGAGGACGCGGCAGACTGGAGCGGCGAGGAGTTGGCGTGGCGGCTGGCCGACGAAGCGGAGCGTCCGTTTGATCTCTCTGGCGGCCCGCTGCTGCGGGCTCATCTCTTCGATCGCGGGGGCGAGCGGGTCCTGCTGCTGGCGATGCACCACATCGTGAGCGACTTCTGGTCGCTGGCGGTGCTGGTGGCGGAGCTGGACGCTCTCTGCGCGCCTGTGCCGCCGTCGGCGCCATCACCTCTGCTGCCGCCGCTGCCGCTCACCTGGGCCGATCACGCCGCCCGCGAAGAGCGCCTGCTGGCTGGGCCGCGCGGCACCGAGCTCGCGGCCTACTGGCACGGGCACCTCGGAGGCGGGCTGCCGGTGCTGGACCTGCCCGCGGACCGGCCCCGCCCGCCCGTGCAGACATACGCCGGAGCCGTGGTGCGCCGGCGGAGCGCTCCGGCGTTGCGCGAGCGCCTGGCCACCGTCGCCCGCGAGCGGGGAGCCACCCCCTTCATGGCTCACCTGGCGGCCTATGCGGCGCTGCTCCAGGCCCACGCGGGCCAGGACGGCCTGATGATCGGCTCGCCGAGCCTGGGGCGGACGGGTCCGGAGATGTCCGGCCTCGTCGGCTACTGCGTCAATCCTCTGGCCTTGCGGCTCGAAACGGCGGGCGACCCGCCCTGGAGCGAGCTTCTGGCGCGGGTGCGGCGGGAGTCGCTGGCCGCGTTCGCGCACCAGGAGTATCCGTTCTCTCTGCTGGCGGAGCACCTGCAGGCGGAGCGCGACCCGAGCCGGCCGCCGATCTTCCAGACCCTCTTCAGCGAGCAGCGCGTCCCCTCGACCGCTCCCGCCGGCCTGACCGCCCTGGCCCTCGGTGTCGAGGGTGTGCGCCTCGGCCTGCGCGCACTGTCCATGGAGAGCCTCGCGCTGCCGGTCCGGGTCTCTCAGATGGACCTGAGTCTGGCGGCCGGCGAAGTCGAAGGGGGCCTGGCGTTCGCGCTCTGCTACAACACCGATCTGTTCGACGCGGCCACCGCCGGCCGCCTGGCGGCCCGGTTCGCCGCTCTGCTCGAGGCGGTGGCGCTCGATCCGGAACGGCGGCTCTCAAGCCTCGCGCTGGCGGCGCCCGCCGAGCGGGAGCAGGTGCTCTTCCAATGGAACGACACCGCCGCGCCGCTCGCGCCGGACCTGCGGGTGGAGGATCTCGTCCGCCGCCAGGTGGAGCGCTCCGCCGCGGCCGTGGCCGTGTCCTGCGGCGGCGAGCAGATCACCTATGGGGAGCTGTGGCGCCGAGCCGGGCGGCTGGCGCGGCGGCTGCGGCGTCTGGGAGTCGGGCCGGAGGTGCGGGTGGGAGTCTTCCTCGCTCCCTCACTCGACCTGCCGGCCGCCCTGCTCGGCGTCTTCCGGGCCGGGGGCGCCTACGTGCCGCTCGATCTGGAATACCCGGCCGAGCGCCTCGCCGCCATGCTGGACGACTCCCGGCCGGCCGTGGTGCTGACGCGCCGCTCCTGGGCCGACCGCCTGCCACCTGCCGCGGCTCACCGGCTCTTCCTGGAAGACCTGGAGACGGACGGCGAGCCGGCGCCCGAGCCGCGCGGCGCCGCGGAGAGCCTGGCGTACGTCCTCTACACCTCCGGCTCGACCGGCCGGCCGAAAGGGGTACAGATCACCCACCGGTCGCTGGCCAACTTCCTCACCACGATGGCGCAGCGGCCCGGGCTGGGCGCGGACGGCGTCGTCCTCGCCGTGACGCCCCTGAGCTTCGACATCGCCGGGCTGGAGCTGTTCCTCCCCTGGATCGTAGGGGGCCGGGTGGAAATCGCGCCGCGCGAGGCCGTGGCGGACGGCCGGCGCCTGGCGCAACTGCTGGAGCAGTGTGACCCCACCGTCATGCAGGCCACGCCTTCGACCTGGAAGATGCTCCTGGAGGCCGGCTGGGCCGGTAGCGGCTCGCTGCGCATCCTCTCGGGCGGCGAGGCGATGAGCCGTCATCTGGCCGACCGCCTGAGCGGTCTCTGCGGCGAGCTGTGGAACCTGTACGGCCCCACCGAGACCACGATCTGGTCGTGTGCCGAGCGGGTCGGCCCGGGCGCCGGGCCGGTGCCGATCGGACGGCCGGTCGGCAACACCCGGGCCTATGTGCTGGGACCTTTCCTGCAGCCGGTGCCGCCCGGCGTCGCGGGCCAGCTTTTCCTGGGCGGCGACGGCCTCGCCCGAGGCTATCTCGGCCGGCCCGACCTGACGGCGGGCTGCTTCCTGCCCGATGCGTTCAGCGGCGTCGCGGGCGGGCGCCTGTACCGGACCGGCGACCTGGTCCGCTTCCGGCCGGACGGCGCGCTGGAGTACCTGGGACGCCTGGATCACCAAGTCAAGATCCGGGGCTTCCGCATCGAGCTGGGCGAGATCGAGGCCGCGCTGCGGCAGCATCCGGCCGTCGGCGAGGCCGTGGCCGTGGCGATGTCCGAGGCGGACGGTGCCTCGCTGGCGGCTTTCGTAGTACCGGCCGGAGACATGGCACCGCCGGCGCGCGAGCTGCGCGACTTTCTGCGGCAGCGGCTGCCGGAGGCCATGATCCCCGCGGCTTTCGTCCCCCTGGCGGCGTTGCCGTTGACCCACAACGGCAAGCTCGACCGCCGGCGGCTCCCCCGGCCGGCTTTCGTGCGTCCGGCGACGGCTGCCGTGGCCCCGCGCACGCCGGTGGAGGAGGTGCTGGCGGTGGTGTGGGCGGAGCTGCTGGGGGTCGAGCGGGTCGGCGTCGAAGACGATTTTTTCGAGCTCGGCGGCCATTCGCTCAAGGCGGCGCAGCTTGCCTCGCGTGTCCTCGCGACCTTCGGCGTCGAGCTGCCGCTGCGCGCGTTCTTCCTGGCTCCGTCGGTGGCGGGCGTCGCCGCCCTGATCGCCGAGGCCCGTGGCGGCGAGGTGCCGCCGATCGCGCCGGCCGGCGGAGAACGGGCCCTGTCATTCGGCCAGCAGCGCCTCTGGCTCCTCGATCAGCTCCAGCCCGGCGGTTGCGCTTACAACATGCCCGCGGCGGTACGGCTCACCGGCGGCCTCGACGGCGCGGCGCTCTCCGGCGCCATCGCGGCGATCGTGCGCCGGCACGAGGTCCTGCGCACGGTCTTTCCGAGCCGCGGAGGGCGGCCGGTCCCGGAGGTGAGCGCTTGGCTCCCGCCGCGGCTGCCGCTGGTCGATCTGGCGGCGCTCCCACCGCCGCTCGGCGCTGCCGAGGCGGAGCGCCTGGCGGCGGAAGAAGCCGGCCGGCCCTTCGATCTCGCCGCGGCGCCGCCCCTGCGCACCGCCCTCCTGCGCTGTGCGCCGCACGACCATACGCTCCTGCTGACGGTTCACCACATCGCCGCGGACGCTTGGTCGGTGGGCCTCTTCATGCGTGAGCTCGCGGCTTTCTACAGGGCTGCGTTGCGCGGCGAAGACCCGGTGCTTCCGGATCTCCCGATCCAATATTCGGACTACGCGGTCTGGCAGCGCGCCGCCGTGGCGGGCGCCGCCGGCTGGGAGGCGCTGGCGTTCTGGAAGCGCCGACTCGCGGGGGCTCCGGTGCTCGCGCCGGCCTCCGGCCGGCCGCGTCCGGCGGTGCCGTCGTCGCGCGGCGCGGCGCGGCGCCTCGCCTTGCCGGCCGAGCTGGCCGGGCGGCTCGCCGCCCTCGCCCGCCGGGAAGGTGTGACGCCGTTCATGGTCGCGCTGGCCGCCAAGGCCCTCCTTCTCGCCCGCTACAGCGGCGCTGAGGACCTGGTGGTGGGCACTCCCGTCGCCCAACGCGACCGTGTGGAGACCGAGGGCCTGATCGGCTTCTTCGTCAACAGCCTGGTGCTGCGCATCGACCTCGCCGAGGTCTCCGACGTGCGTGCCCTGTTGCGGGGCGTCCGCGATGCCGTCCTGGAAGCCTACGAGAGGAGACTGGTCCCCTTCGAGCGGCTGGTCGAAGAGCTGGCGCCGGAGCGTGGCGCCGGCCACAACCCGCTCTTCCAGGTCGCGGTCGCCGAGCAGGAGGAGCTGCCGGCGCCGGACCTCCCCGGGCTCGTGGCACGCACGGTGGCGGTGCCGAACGGCACGGCCAAGCTCGACCTCAGCCTCTTCGCCACCCTGGCCGGAGAAATGCCGGCCGTGGCGGCCGAATTCAGCACCGACCTGTGGGAGGCGGCGACGGTCGAGCGCCTCCTCGGGCACTGCGCCAACCTGCTCGCGGGAATCGCCTCGGGGCCGCAGGCAAGAGTGGCCGATCTGCCGCTCCTCGGCGAGGAGGAGCGTCGGCAGCTCCTGGCGGGATGCAATGAGACCACGGTGCTTTTCCCCGAGGCGGGCACCTGCGTGCACGTCCTGGTGGAGCGCCGCGCCGCGGAGACGCCGCAGGCTCCGGCCGTGGTCGATGCCGGCGAGATGCTCACCTACGGCGAGCTCGACCGCCGCGCCAACCGCCTGGCCCGCCGTCTGTGCCGCCTCGGCCTCGGGCCGGAGGAGCTGGCCGCGATCCGCATGGAACGCTCGGCGGGCCTGGTGGTCGCCGCTCTGGCGGTCCTCAAGGCCGGGGGCGCCTACCTGCCGATCGACTCCGCCTATCCCGCGGAGCGCTGCGCCGCCATGCTGCGCCAGTCGGGAGCCCGCATCCTGCTGGCCGGCGCAGGGCCGGTGCCGGAGGTGGCGGGGGTGACGGTCCTCGGCCCGGCGGAGATCGCGTCCGCCTTGGGCCAGGAGAGCGCCGTACCGCCGGCGATCGAGGTCGGATCGCATCATCTGGCCTATGTGATCTACACCTCCGGCTCGACCGGGAGGCCCAAGGGGGTCGCCGTCCCCCACGCGGGCCTGACGAACCTGGTGGCCTGGCACCTGCGGACCTGGGAGCTCGGGCCGCGGGACCGGGTGGCGCAGACAGCCGGAGTCGGCTTTGACGCTTCGGTCTGGGAAATCTGGCCCTGCCTGGCGACGGGAGCTGCGCTTCACCCGGTCCCGGCGGACCTCCTCTTGTCGACCGCCGGCCTGGCGCGTTGGTTGGCGGGGCACGGGATCACCGGCTGTTTCCTCCCCACGCCGCTCGCCGAGGCCCTGCTCGCCGAGCCTCGGCTCACCGCCGGCTCCGCGGGCCTGCGCTTCCTCCTGACCGGCGGCGACCGGCTGCAACGTCGGCCGGCGCGCCCTCTCCCCTTCGCGCTGGTCAACCACTACGGTCCGACCGAGAGCAGCGTGGTGGCGACCTGCGGAGCCGTCGAGGTGGACGGAGATGCGCCGCCGTCGATCGGCAGGCCGATCGCCAACGTCCGCATCCATCTCCTGGACCGCGGCGGGCGACTGGCTCCTGGCAGTGTGCCGGGAGAGGTGTGCATTGCCGGAACGGGATTGGCGCGCGGCTATCTTCGCGAGCCGGACCTGACGGCGGCCGCCTTCGTCCCCGATCCCTTCGGCGGTCCGGGCGAGCGGCTCTACCGGACGGGCGACCTGGCGCGCCGACTGCCCGCGGGCGATCTGGCGTTCCTGGGGCGCATCGACCACCAGGTGAAGATCCGCGGTTTCCGCATCGAGCTGGGTGAGATCGAGGCGGCGCTCCTGCGGCATCCGGCGGTCGCCGCGGCGGTGGCCGGCGTCCACGACGGCGAGACCGGCCGTCTGGTCGCCTGGATCGTCCCGCGGGGCGAGGTGGCCGGCAGCGAGCTGGCAGCGTTCCTCGCCGAGCGGTTGCCGGCCTACATGGTGCCGGCGAGCTGGGTGTGCCTGCCGGCGCTCCCCCTGACCGCGCACGGCAAGGTCGACCGGCGGGCCCTGCCGCCACCGGAAAGCGGCGGTCCGGGCGGAGAGGCCTATGTCGCTCCGCGCAGCGACCTCGAAGAGATGCTCGCGGCGATCTGGTCCGACGTGCTGCGCGTGCCGCGTGTCGGAGCGTTCGACGACTTCTTCGCGCTGGGCGGCCACTCCCTGCAGGTGCTCCATCTCGTCTCGCGGCTGCGCGATGAGCTGGAGATCGAGATCTCCCCCGGAGTTCTCTTCCGTGATCCGACCCTTGCCGGCCTGTCTGTCGCCATCGCCCAGGCGTTGATGCAGCAGGTCGAAGCGGGCTCGATATCCGAAATGTTTGCCGAGATCGATCGGCCATGAGCGAGGCGTGAGCATGGATTCTCCGTCACAGCGACTCTCCGGGCTCTCTCCCGACAAGCTCGCCCTCCTGGTGCGCGGTCTGCGCGGCCGGCGGGCGGGCGGCGCGGCCGTCCGCATCCCGCGGCTGGCCCGTTCCGAGGGCTCTTTCCACCCTCTCTCCTTCGCCCAGGAGCGGCTCTGGTTCCTCGACCAGCTCGATCCCGGGACGGCGACGTACAACATCGCGGGGGCCGTCGAGATCGCCGGAGCCCTGCGGCCGGACGCGCTGTGCGCGAGCCTGGCGGAGGTCGTGCGCCGCCACGAAGTCCTGCGCACCACCTTCGAGCCCGGCGCCGAGCCGCGCCAGCGCGTCGCGGCCGCGGCCGGCACCGACCTGCCGGTGATCGATCTCCGCGCGGTCCCGGAGGCGAGGCGGGAGAGCCTAGCCGCCGATCTCGCCGGCCAGGAGGCGCGCCGTCCGTTCGATCTCACGACAGGGCCGCTCCTGCGGACGCGGCTGCTGCAAACCGGGGAGAAGCGCCACCTCCTCGTGCTGACCGTCCATCACATCGTCGCCGACCGTTGGTCGTGCGACCTGCTGGTGCGCGAGATCGCGGTCCTGTATGCCGCCCGCACCACAAACGGCTCGGCTTCGTTGCCCGGGCTCCCGGTGCAATACGCCGATTTCGCGGCCTGGCAGCGCTCCCAACTCACCGGGGAAGCGCTGGCGGCGCCCCTCCGGTCCTGGCGGCGCCGCCTTGAGGGGCTCCCTCCGGTGCTCGATCTGCCGGTCGACCGGCCTCGGCGGCCGGGCCGCTCCGCCGCCGGGGCACAGTGCCGTATCGCCTTGGGGAGTGCGCTCTCGGCGGGGCTCCAGGAGCTGAGCCGGAAGGCCGGGGCGACGCCGTTCCTGCTGCTCCTCGCCGCGTTCGCCGGCCTCCTCTGCCGCATCAGCGGCCAGAAGGACTTCGCGATCGCCTATCCGGTGTCCGGCCGCACCCGCTCGGAGATCGAGGGCCTCATCGGGTTTTTCGTCAACACCCTGCTCCTGCGGGCCGACTGCGCTGGCGATCCGGTGCTCGCGGAGCTGGTGGGACAGGTGCGCGAGGCGGTGAGCGAAGCGCTGGCGCATCAGGATCTGCCGTTCGAGAGGCTCGTGCAGGAGCTCGATCCGGAGCGCAGCCTGGGACAGACGCCGCTCGCGCAGGTGATGCTCGCTCTTCAGGACCAGCCGCTCGCCGTGGAGCTGGGCGGCCTCCGTCTCGGGCTGCGCGAGCTGGACACCCGCACGGCCAAGCTCGACCTGCTGCTCAGCCTGGGCTGGAGCGGCGGTTGCCTGTCCGGCTTCCTCGAATACAGCACCGAGCTGTTCGATCGGCCGACGGTGGAGCGCCTGCTGGGCCATTTCGAGCATCTTCTGGGCGGCATCGTGACCGATCCGTCGCGGCGTCTCTCCGAGCTGCCGTTGCTGGGCGAGGCGGAGCGGCGGCAGCTCCTGGAGGAGTGGAACGCCACCGCAGTGGAGTACCCACGGGAGAGCCGCATCGAAGAGCTGTTCGCGGCGCAGGCGGCGCGCACGCCCGCGGCCACGGCCCTCGTCGCAGGAAGCGAGCGGCTGAGCTATGGCGAGCTGGACCACCGGTCGAACCGCCTGGCCTGGCACCTGCGCGAGCTGGGCGTCGGTCCCGAGGTCCTGGTGGGGGTGTGCCTGGAGCGGACGGCGGAGCTGGTGGTGGCTCTCCTGGCG
>DATARD010000298.1:0-18726 GCA_036264355.1 Thermoanaerobaculia bacterium | reverse complement strand
CTCAGGGGGATCCGCGCCAGGCCGGCCGGAGGGCCAGGTCGCGGCCGTAACCCTTTGCTTCGTTGGTATCCCCAACGGGATTCGAACCCGTGTTGCTGCCTTGAAAGGGCAGAGTCCTAGTCCACTAGACGATGGGGACGTGCGGTACGGCCTCGGTGCTCCGGGGAGGAGAACCGGGCGCTACTTTACCACAGACTCGGCGATGGCATAGGGCGAGGCTTTCCGGCCGGTCTCGTCGTAGACGAAGCGAAGACGGCGCAGCAGGGCAGGCGGTAGATGGCGGGCTTGCTCGGTGCGGACGAGAACGCGGGCTCCGGGAGTCGTCTCGAGCCAGGCTTGCAGCTCTTCCAGGGTCGTCAGCCGCTGCGTACGCCGTCCCAGGTCGAAGTCGATGATGCCGAAGAGGCTCTCGTTGGAGCTCCCGGGTGGCAGATAGGCCGGGACGGGACCGCGGCCCGGGATTTCGCGTGCCACGGCAGCGGTCAGGTCGGTCAGGCTTTTGACCGGGTCGACCAGGGTCTTGACCCCGGATTCGACGGCTCCGAAGAGTAGAAGGAAGGGGAGCACTAGCCAGGTTGGCGTGAGGCCGGCGGCGCCATGACGCAGCAAACGGAGGATCAGTGCACCGCTGACGGCGAGAGCCAGGAGACCGAAGACCGCGAGCACGACGGGTGAGAGGCTCTCCTGGAGGGGAGGCAGGGCGGCGCGGGGCGGCGGCGCGAGCTTGATGACCAGGGCGATCCCCCAGAGGAGGAGCGGCAGGGCGATGGCGAGGCCGGCCAGGAGTTGGAGGGTCCTTCGATCCCAGGCGCTGTTTTTTCTCTCCGCGGCTCCGTCCAGCCACCAGGCGACGCAGACGGAAAACGCCGGGAGGAGCGGCAGGAGATAGAGCTCTCGCTTGCTCGCCGCCACCGAGAGGAAGAAGATGCTGAGCAGGACGGTGGTAAACAGGAGGGAACGAGCCTCGCCGCCTTCAGCATCTTCGACGGTGCGGCGGCGCAGGAGGCCGGCCTTGAGCATCGCCGGCACGGCGAGAGACCAGGGCAACAGGACGGCTGGAGCGGTTGATCCGTAATACCACCAAGGTTGTCGATGTCCGTAGACGGTTCCCTGCCGGTTTTCGAGGAAGCGGCCGGTGGTGTTGTTGAGCAGGCATTCCTGGAGCGCCGACCAGCCGGCGGCCTTGTAGAGAGCCACGGCCCAGGGGAGGACGAAGAACGCGAAGAGCGGGATTCCGAGAGCGGCGAGCGGCAGGAGATCGCGCAACGCCCGCATTCGCCGGGTCGCGAGCAGCCAGAGTATCGGCGGGACCACTCCAAGGCCAAGGGCGACGACTCCCTTGGAGAGGAAGGCGAGGGGAGTGGCCAGGGCGATGAGCCAGAGAGCGCCCCGCCGCTCTGCGGCCGATCGCGGCGCGGCGAGGACCGCGAAGCCGTAGTGCACCACGGCGACGAAGAAGGCAAGGGCCGGATCGACGACGATGCGCTCGACCTCTTCGGCGAACAGGGCGGTCGAGCCGAGGACGGCGGCGGCGAGAAGCCCCTGCCGAGGGCCGCCGAGACGCCGGCCCAGGAGGTACGTGGTGAGCAGGGTCAGGATGCCGAACAGAGCTGAAGGGAGGCGGGCCACGCCGTGCGAGAGACCGAAGAGCTTGAACAGCGCGACCTGGATCCACCAGTACAGCGGCGGCTTTTCGAGGAAGGGGCTGCCGTTCAAGCGCGGGACGATGAGGTCGCCGCTGTCGTACATGGCACGCCCGACCGCGGCGCCGGTCGGCTCGTCGGGACTCCACAACGAGTGCGAGAATGTCCCGGCGCAGCAGACGAGGAGGGCGAGGAGGGTCACCGCGGCGAGGGAGTGGCGGAGCAGGAGGCTGGCGGTTCCGCCGCGGGAAGCTCCATCGATGTCCTGCATGGCCGGTAGAAGTTACCACACGGAAGGGAATGCCGATTTCGCGAAAAGACCGCGCCGGATTGACGGCGGACGCGTCATCTCTTACGCTGCCGGACGACTGTGCGCGCGCCGACGCTCCTGATCCTTCGATCTTTTTTTCGTAGCCGCTGACTCCGTGGCCGTCTCACCCATCCGCCGCCCGGATCCCCCGGCACCGGCTCCGCCCCCTGCTCTCCGCCTGGAGACCGCTCGCGGAGTGGATGCCGCCGAGGCTCCACGCCCTCCCGCCGGCACGAGGAAGTGGCTGCCTTGGGCGGGCTGGACGTATGCCCTGCATCTGCTCACCATCTTCGGCCTCGGGATCTCGAACGCCTTCCTCGGGTTGACTTTCCTCGCCTCACCTCCGGCTCTGCGGTCCGGTGCGATCCCCTGGTCTCGCCTGCGCGCGCTCTATCGGCCGCTCGGGTTGTACGCTCTCCTCCTCGGCGCCTCGGTGGTGGCTTCCTATTCTCCACGGTCGAGCGTCGGCAGCCTGAGCGAGCTGACATCGCTCGCCACCGCCTTCCTGGGACCTCTGCTGGTGCGCGGCGAGCGCAACGCGCGGCGCCTGGTGGACGGGTTGGTCGCCGTGGGGGCGCTCATCGCCGTCGACGGCCTGGCGCAGCTCCTGTACGGCTATGGCGGCATCGACCTGCGCATCCGCGGTCCGTTCTCGCACTGGATGACCTACGCCGGGGTGCTGCTGATCTGCGACCTGCTGCTCATGGCGCGGCTGGCGGTCGATCCGGCGAGCCGAAAGCTCTGGCGGTGGGCGGCGCTGGCGGTGCTCAACCTGGGCCTCCTGGGTAGTCTCACCCGCGGCGCCTGGGTCGCTCTCGCCGTGATGCTGGCGGCGCTCCTCGCTCTCCGCCGGCCACGCTATCTGATGGCGTTCGTTCCGGCAGCGCTCCTGTTCGTTCTTCTCGCGCCGGCTCCGGTGCTGAGCCGCATCTTTTCCATCACCGACCTGCGCGACAGCTCGAACTACGACCGCCTCTGCATGGCGGATGCGGGCTTGCACATGATCGCCGAGCGCCCACTGTTCGGCATCGGTCCGGACATGGTGCAGGAGCGCTATGCGCTCTATCGGAATCCGACCGCGCCGCGCTACTGGGTGCCGCACCTGCACAACACGCTGCTCCACCTTACCGCGGAGCGCGGTCTCGCCTCGCTCGTGGCCTACCTCTGGTTGATGGCGGCACCGATCCTCCTGGCGGTGCGCCGCTATCGAGCCGAAGGGCGGGCCGCCGGACCGCGTGCCGATCTGTATCTCGGGACGGTGCTGGCTCTCACCGGCTTCAACCTCGCCGGCCTGTTCGAGTACAACTGGGGGGATACGGAGGTGCAGCGCCTCGCGCTTTTCCTGCTGGCGCTCCCCTTCTGCCTGGAAATGGATCCGGTCCCGGAGCCGAAGTGCGCTGCCGGCGCTACGCCATGAAGTTGATATAGGTGCTGATCGTTCCCTGGACCAGAGCGATGCCGCCTTCTCCCTCTACGCTCACCTCATAGATCGACAGCGACGCCGCGCTTCCGCTGAGGCGGACCGCGATCCGGAAGGGGCGCTCCGCGGGCAGCCAGAGAGTGTGGCATCGCGCGTTGCGCAGGCCCACCAGATAGCCGATCCGCGGGCCGGAATCGTCGCGCCGGCTCAACGCCTCCAGGACGGCCGCACCCTGGGCGGCGGCTTCGAGACCCAGAAAAGCGGGGACGCGGCCCGCCGTCACGAACGGGCTGCCCGCCGGGATTTCGACCACGCCGGTCAGCGTCTCCGGCGAGGCGTCCAGAACGTCACGGAGCAGACGGGCCGGCGGCTGGTGGGGGATGAGAGCAGACACCGCAGGATAGGCGCCCGGCGGTTCCTCGGGAATGGGGATGGCGGGCACTCCGCTCCAGTCCGGTGGGGCGATCCGCAGCGATCCCTGACTGATCAGCTCGCCGGCACGGCGCAGCTCGAAGCGGACGGTGCCGTCTTCCTCGGGAGCGGTGCCGGAGATGTCGAAGACCTCGCCCGGCCGCACTGGGCTGCGGAGCTTGAGAGATGGGATCTCGGCGATCCGCGCCTCGACTCCTGGGTTCAAGGCACGGGCGATCAGAAGCGGATGCGCAATCCCGGGAAGGATCGGGTGACCGGTAAAGTGCCCGGCGAAGAACGGGCTGTCCGCGGGGATCTCGACGCGCTGTGCGAAGCTCACGCCGGGTCCGTGAACAGCGAGAACCGCTCGCGCCGCGGGACGAGGCGGATGTGGCGGTTGAGCCGGACGAACAGGCCCAGCAGCTTGAAACGCCAGCGCAGGGCGAACGCTGGTCGCGGGAAGACGTTGCCGGCGAGCATCGACATGGCGGCGCGGTGCACTTGCAGCGGTCCCTGGCCGTTCAGGAACAGCTCGCGGAAGGAGTGCTCGTAATAGAGGCTCACGAGGCGGAAGAACGGCCCGGAGGTCTCTGCGATGAACCGGTTGTAGCGCCGGCGGAGGAGGGCGGTGTCCCGGCCCTCCTGGAGCGCCGCGATGATGGAGCGCGCCGCCTCGGCGCCGCTCATCATCCCCATGCAGACGCCGGTGGAGAAGATCGGATCGATGAACGTCGCCGCGTCGCCAACCAGGAAGTAGCCGGGGCCGGCATAGGGGGCGCAGCGGTAGCTGAAATCGGCCACCACGTGCGTCTCCGCCGGGACAGTCGCCGCGGCCGTGCGGTCGCGCAGCACGGGACACCGGGAGATCCCCCAGGCGAGCATCTGATCGGCGGGGAGGCCGACGCGGCGTGCCTCGTCCAGGTGCATGACCAGGCCGATGCTCGTCCGGGTCTCGTCCAGGGGGATCAGCCAGAACCAACCTTCCTCGCAGACGACGATGACAATGTAGCCACCCTCGTCGCCAGGCCGGCGCCAGACATTCTCGAAATGCCCGAAGTAGGCGATCTTCTTGAGGTGGGGGAGCACACGGCGGATGCCGAGGTGCTTGCCGAGCACCGTCGATTGGCCGCTCGCGTCGACCAGGAAGCGGGCGGTGACCTCGCCTTCGTCCGTCGTCACCTCGACTCGCCCTTCCTCGAGGCGCCCGATCTTGCGCAGGGCCACGCCCTCGCGGACCTCCACTCCGGCCTGGCGGGCGGCATCGAGGAGGCGGGCGTCGAACGGCGCGCGTTCGAGATTGAACGATGACTTCTCGCCGGGCAGCAGCCCCATCGTGAACGGAAAGAGAGAGGGCTCGCTGCCGTCTCCCATGACGAACTCGGCCCCCTTCTTGAGGACTGCCGGCATTCCCGCGAGCACGTCTTCGAGGCCGAGCTCGCGGAGGAGAGCCATGTTTCGCGGCAGCAGCGACTCGCCGACGTGGAAGCGAGGGAACGGGCTGCGCTCGAGGAGCTTCACGCGCAGTCCGGCACGGGCCATGACCAGCGCGGCGGTCGACCCGGCCGGGCCGCCGCCGATCACCAGGGCATCGTAGGTTCCGGCAGACATCAATTCACGGTACCACACCCGAATCCGAGGTCTCCGCCTTGCGCAGCACGTCCGCGAAGGGAACGTCTGCCAGGGAGCCGAACAAGGGGTGGCCGCTCAGCTTCCGGCGGGTGAGACGCGGCGAGGTCAGGCCGGTGAGGAAGCGCGCGAAAGCGCGCGGCTCGCCGAGAACGGCTTCCTCCTGCCGGCGGAGGTCGGTGGCCTGTTCCCAGACGGTCTCGGGGATGCCGGCCGGGCGCAGAGGCGGGATTTCCATCGGCGTGTGCCCGTTCAGGCACCACGAGCAATGGCCGCAGGGGGCGGCGAGCGGCTCGCCGAAGTGGGCGCTCAAAAAACCGGTCTGGCAGCCGTCGAGGGAGGCGAGCTCGAGCACCTGGTCGAGACGGGCGATCTCGCGACGCTCGCGGTCGAGCGTCCGCTGGTGGAGATCGCGGGCCAGGGCGGCGGTGTCCTGCGGCCGGCGCAGCCAGCGGTACGCATGGCGGAGACCGGCGCTGCGCACGTCCAACAGCCGCTGCTCGCCCAGATAGTCGAGAGCGCGCACCAAACGGTCGCGCGGTTCCTTGAGCGTGTGGGCGGCTTCGTCCAGGTCGATGTGGAACCAGGTCTTGGCCTTGCGCGCCTGCCGGAAGATCCTCGCGAGGAGATCCCGCCGCTCCCCGGTGAAGCGGCCGAGGATCCGCTCGGAGTTTTCCAGGGGCTGGAACTGGTACTGGGCATAGCGCGGAGTGCCCGCCTGGAGATAGCCGTCGAGCTCCAGGTAGGTGAGCAGCGTGCGCACCACGATCGGCCGCACGTCACAGCGGGCGGACAGGTCGGTGAGCGAGAGGTCCAGATCGTTTTCGGGCGTGCTGGTGATCTCCCGGAGCAGATCCTCCACGGCGGAGAGAGACGGCGTGTCGCCGTGGGTGAAGTTGCGCAGCACGTTCAAGTCGTCCGGACAGACGAGCATCTCGCAGGTGGACGGCAGGCCGTCGCGGCCGGCGCGGCCGATCTCCTGGGCGTGGCTCTCCAGACTCTTGGGCAGGTTGTAGTGGATCACCCGCCGGATGTCCGCCTTGTCCACTCCCATGCCGAACGCGATGGTGGCCACGACCACGGCGTTGTTCGACGCCAGGAACCAGTCCTGGACCCGGGCGCGCTCCTCATCCTCCATGCCGGCGTGATAGGCGCGCGCCGGGAGGCCCGCCTCGGCGAGCCGGGACGCCACGTCCTCGGCGGTCCGTTGCAGAGTGACATACACGATGGTCGGCCCCGGCACGCCGCCGGCCAGCCGGGCCACCAGCACGTCGTCACGCTCCGCGGCGCGAACCGGGGTCGTGAGCAGCTTCAGGTTCGCGCGATGGAAGCCGGTCCGGACGGCGTGCTCCGGGGCGATTTCGAAGCCGCGGCAGATGTCGGCGAGGACCGGGGGCGGTGCCGTGGCGGTCAAGGCGAGGACCCGCTCGGCGCCGCAGATCCGGCCGAAATCGGGGAGCTTCAGGTAGTCCGGCCGGAAGTTGTGCCCCCACTCCGAGATGCAGTGCGCTTCGTCGACGGCGAAGAGTGAAATGCGGACCTGCCGGATCGATTCGCGGAAGCGCTCGTTGTTGAAGCGCTCCGGCGCCACATAGAGCAACCGCAGGGAGCCGGAGCGGACGGCGGCGAAGATCTGCCGGCTCTCGTCGGCGGAGAGCGTCGAGTCGAGGCGGGCCGCCGAGACACCGCGCAACCGAAGGGCGTCGATCTGGTCTTTCATCAGAGCGATGAGCGGCGAGACGACCAGCGTGAGCCCCGGCAGCAGCAAGGCCGGGAGCTGATAGCAGATCGACTTGCCCGCGCCGGTGGGGAAGACCGCGACGGCGGAATGCCCGGCCAGCAGATGGCCGATCACCGCCTCCTGGCCGGGCCGGAAGTCGCGGTAGCCGAACGTCGCGAGCAGGACCTCGCGAGCCGCATCGAGTGGGTCAGTCGACTCTGTCACCACCGGAACACCTCCTCCAGCGAGCGGGCCACGACCAGGCGTTCGCCCCAGTCGAACAGGCGCTCGTGGGTGGCGAGCTCGATACGCATCCTGTCATGCGCGGCGAGGGGACCAAATTTTCGCTCCGTCTGCCGGAGCAGGAGCTCGGCCCCGCCGAGCCTCCGCCCTTCGTCCTGCCACTGCCGGGTCCAGTCGAACAGATTGCCTTCCGCTCCGGTTTCGCCTGTTTCTCGTTCTCGCATGGGGTGAAATCCCTCCTACCCCCATATAAGACGTAAATCAGGTCTCCAATCTCACACATTTTTTTGCGGAATCTTCTCCGGGCGGTCTCAGTAGAGGGAGACCGTGCTGCCATCGGACAGGTGGCAAGCGGGCTGGACCGTCGTCCGCGAGGCTCCGCAGAGGCGCATCTCCTCGGCGCCGAACAGCGGGATCCGGCAGCGGATTTCCCCCCGCGGCTCTCCGGGAGTGCCGGGCGTCCAGGGCGACAGGATGTGATCCCAGGCGCGTTGCCGTTGGCGGCCATAGAAGTGAATGGGGTCGATGCCGTACCAGGCGGCCTGCGGTTCCACCAAGTGGGCGCCATGCCCGGCGGCCGCCTGGCGGCAGCGCCGGTCCAGGTCGCGGGCGCGCTCCAGGAGCGCCGCCCAAGGCTCGCCCCGCCCCGGATATAGGATGGTCCGCGCGCAGTGATACCGAAGAGAAGAGACCTTCTCGAGGCTGATCATCGGCAACGTCATCGTGATCACATTGGCTCCCAGGACCGTCAGGCGCTCCAGGCAGGCTGCGAAGGCGGCGGCAATCTCCGCCGTGGCCGGGCCGTAGAGCAGGTCGTTGCCGATATCCATGACCAGGGCGAGCGTGGGTAGAGGAGGCCGGCTAGCGAGAGCTTTCCAGAGACCGCAGTCCACGACGCCGGGCAGCGCGCGGGCGCCGAAAAAAATCTGGCTCCACTGAACGTAGGACCGGCCATGTCCACAGGCGGCCAGGACGTCGACCGGCCCTCCCGCGGCGGCACGGAGACGCCGGACCACCCGCGGGAGGCCCATCTTCAGATTGCTGGCGCCCAGGAGGACCGCACGCAGGACGGGCTGCATCGGGTCCATCATCTCATCTCATCGATCAGAGAGCCCGGGTTGCGCTCCATCGGCAGCCATCGGATACTGTGAAGATCGGGGAGGGAAAATGGCGCAGGGGCAGACGTCGCCCCTGCGCGCTCCAGAGATCAAGTCTCATGGTGGACAGAGCTGGTCCCAACCTTAGATGGTGCGCGTCGGGGCCGCAGCGTGACATCGTGGGACCGGTCCCGGACTGGCGGCTGCGCAACACTCTATGGGGTGGCGATCAATCGAGAGGCGGATGGAGCACCCAAAAGGAACCACAGACCGGCCCTCCGGCATGCGTGCTCCGCGCCCCGGCCGCCGCGTCCACGATCTGTTCGAGACCATGGCCGCCCTCTCCCCGGCGCTGCCGGCGGTGGTCTGGAGCGGTCCGGGCGCAGGCGGCGTCCTGTCCTATGGCGAGCTCGACCGGCGTGCGAACCGGTTGGCACGCCACCTCCGCGAGCGGGGCTGCCGTGCCGAGACGCGGGTGGCGATCGCCCTCGATGGCTCGCCGGAGGCCATCACCGCGTTCCTGGCGGTCTGGAAGGCCGGCGGCGCCGGTGTGCTTCTGGACACCAAGCGGCCACCCGCCGCTCTCGCCGCTCTCCTGGAGGAAAGCGGAGCCTCCCTGCTCATCACGGTCGAACGGTTTGCCGCCGGCCTGATCGCGGCGCTGCCCGGCGGATTCGCGGGCATGGCCGTGCCGGAGGGACTCTCCCTGGTCTCCCTGCGCCCGTTCCAACTCATCCGCCTCGACACCGATGACGCCGAGATCACGGCGCGCAGCCCGGTTCCGGTGCGTTCCGGCACCGGGCCCGACCATCTCGCCTACATCCTGGAAGCGACCGGTCCTGCCGGCGAGCCCGAGCGGGTGATGGTGCCGCACCGTGCCCTGGTCAACCTGGCTCTCTGCCTGGCCCGGATGCCCGGCCGCCGGCCGGGCCTCGAAGACCGGGTCCCCTATCCCCTCGGGCCCGGTTTTCCCCGTTGCGGAGAGGCGGCCTGCGCCCTGGCGCGCGGTGCCTCCCTGCATCTCGTCCCGCCGGACGAGGCGGCGGGGATGGCCGGCCGCCTTCCGGCCGCGCTGTCGATCACCGGCCCGACCGATCTTCTGCTCCTCCCCCCCTCCAACACGCCCGAGCCGCTCGCCGGCGTGCGCGTCCTGGTGCTCGACGATCGTCTGGCGCCGGTGCCCGCCGGCTCCCCGGGAGAGCTGTTCCTGGGCGGCGCCGGCCTGGCGCGCGGCTTTCTCGACCGTCCGGAGCTGACCGCCGAGCGGTTCGTTCCCGACCCGTCGGGCGATGCGAGCGGCGACCGGCTCTACCGCTCCGGGGAGCAGACCCGTCTCCTGGCCGACGGGCGACTCGAAAAACTGGCCGTCGCACACTATTCTCTGTGGAGGGATCCGTAGCGGACCCCATCCACTGAACCTGTGAAGGAGAGCGTTCCAATGAGCAACCCACCGGAGGCCTTGAGCCTCCTCGGCAAGTATGCCCAGTCCGTGGACCACATCGCCATTGCGGTCAAGGACCTCGAAGAGTCCATCGAATTCTACAGTAAGTCGCTCGGCTTTCAGCTCCACGAGCGCCGGCGCACCGAGGGCAAAGTCACGGCGATGGTCTCGGCGGTCATGAAGGCGGGCCCCATCACCATCGTGCTGCTGCAGGGCTCGTCTCCCGAGTCGCAGGTCTCCAAGTACGTCGAGCACTACGGCCCGGGAGTGCAGCACATCGCGGTGGCGGTGGAGAACCTGCCTGCGATGGCGGAGGAGCTCAAGGCGGCGGGCATGGAGTTCGACACCAACGTGATCAGCAGCCCGGGCCTGCGGCAGATTTTCTCCAAGCGCGATATCGGGTCCGGCATGATGTACGAGTTCATCGAGCGGATGGGTGGTGACTTCTCGGACGAGAGCGTCAAGAGCCTCTTCGAGCAGTTGGAGAAGAAGGATGCCTTCTGAGCGCCGGGCGCTCCGGACGTGACCATGATGGATATTGATCTCAAGAGCTGCTTCAGCGATCCCCTGCTGGAAGTGATGAACTTCCTCAACGAGGTCGTGCTGCGTTACCCCCAGGCGATCTCATTCGCTCCCGGACGCCCTTCGGAGCGGCACTTCGACGTCGAGCGCAGCCTGCTGCAGACGCCGGCCTTCGTCGCCTACCGCGCCGCCGCCAAAGGGTGGTCTCCCCGCGCCGTGTGGAACGACCTGGGGCAATACAACAAGACGAACGGCATCATCAACGAGCTGGTCGCGCGCGAGCTCGAGGCCGATGAGGGCATCCGGGCCGCTCCGGAGTCGATCATGGTCACCCACGGCTGCCAGGAGGCGATGGCCGTCCTCCTGCTCGGCCTCTTCGAGCCGGCGCGGGACGTCCTTCTGGTCAGCGACCCGACCTACATCGGGATCACCGGCCTCGCCGGCATCCTCGGCATCGAGGTCGTGCCGATCGCCACCGGCGAGGAAGGGCTGGAGGTGGACGCCGTGACCGCCGCCATCGCCGGCGTGCGCCGTGCCGGCAAGCGGCCGCGGGCCCTCTATGACGTCCCCGACTTCAACAACCCCCTGGGCACCCAGATGCCGCTCGCCACGCGCCATGCCCTGCTCGCCGTGCTGCGCGCCGAAGGGGTGTTGCTGTTCGAGGACAACCCCTATGGAATGTTCTCCTACGACCGCGACCCGCTGCCGACCCTCAAGGCGTTGGACGAGCACGGCGTCGTGATCTACCTGGGGAGCTTCGCCAAGACCCTCTATCCGGGTTTGCGGGTCGGCTATCTGATCGCCGATCAGGAGGTGGTCGGCAAAGGGGGGCAGCGCACCCTGCTCGCCGTCGAGCTGTCCAAGGTGAAGAGCCTGACCACGGTCACCACCGCGCCCATCCTGCAGGCCATCGTCGGAGCGCAATTGATCGAGAACGGCGGCTCGCTGCGCGACTTCGTGCGTGCCAAGCTCCCGTTCTACAAGGCCAACCGCGACCGCATGCTCGTCAGCCTGGAGCGTGAGCTCGGCGGCACTTTCGGGGTGAATTGGAACCGCCCGGCAGGTGGGTTCTTCCTCACCGCCAACCTGCCGTTCGTGTTCGACGACGCCTGTCTGCGGGACTGCGCCCGCGACTACGGCGTGGTGGTCTGCCCGATGTCCCATTTCGCCCTCCGGCCCGGCCGGGAGCGCCAGGTCCGTTTCTCCTTCAGCTACGTCGACGAAGAGCAGATCGACGAGGGAGTGCGGCGCTTCGCCCGTTTCGTCCGCGACCGGATGGATTGACATCGCCATGAAGGATGCAGTCCCCGCCGGTACCCTGGCCGGCCTCATGAGCGCCGCCTTGCTGCGGCGTGGTCTGTCTGCCGAGCACGCCGGCTATGTCGTCGACGGCTTGATCGAGGCGTCCCTGCGCGGCATCGACACCCATGGCGTACGCCTGTTTCCGACCTATCTGGCCGAGCTCGACGGCGGCCGGAGCCGGGCGCGGCCGGAGCTCGTCTGGTCGGGGGAGCGCCCGGCGGCGCGGGTGCTGGACGCCGGGGGCGCGCTCGGCCTGGTCGCCGGCCGGGTGGCCTGCGACGAGGCGGTCCGCCGGGCGCGGGAGTCCGGGGTGGGAGCTGTCTCGGTGCGCAACTCGAACCACTTCGGCGCCGCCTCGGTCTACACCCTGGCGATGGCGCGTGCGGGAGCTCTCGGCCTGTCGTTCACCAACAGCGACGCCCTGGTCGCCCCGTTCCGCGGTCTGCGCCCCCTGTTTGGCACCAATCCCGTCTCGATGGCCGTCCGCGGCGAGGGGGGAGACCTGTTCTGCGCCGACTTCGCCACCAGCCAGGTCTCCTACTCCAAGGTGAAGCACTATCGCGCACACGGCCTGCCGCTCGAGGCGGGTTGGGCGATCGGGCCGGACGGCGGCGATGCCGGGAACGAGAGCTCGGGCGAGATCGCCGCCCTGAAACCCCTCGGGGGTCACAAGGGCCACTGCCTCAACATGATGGTCGAGATCCTCTGCGCCCTCCTCGCCGGCATGCCCCTGGACCACGAGCTGAGCCATCTGTATGCCGCGCCCTACGACGAGCCGCGCCGCGTCGCGCACTTTTTCCTCGCCGTCGATCTCGCGACGTTCGTCGATCCGGACAGCTTCCGGCGCAGCCTGAGCGGACTGATGGCCTGCGTCCGCGAGCAGCCGGCGGTGGCGGGAGATGACGGCGCGGGGCGCGTCCTCGTGCCCGGCGACCTGGAAACCGAATGCGCCGCCGTGCGGCACCGCGAGGGGATTCCCCTGACCGACGGGGAGTCCGCTTTCTTCGCAAGCTTGCAGCAAGAAGGAGAGTCGAGATGAGCCAGGAAGAAGCCAGCCGGCCGAGTCTGCGGAAACTGGGCGTCCCCACCCACCGGGTCAGCGTCTCGCCGGAAGATCTCGTCCGGATGGAGCCGCTCAACGAGGGCGGTCTCCCCCTCGTCGCCCGCCCCGCCGTCCCCGGCGTCAGCCTGGCGGATTGGGCGGCGGCCAACCGCGACCTGATCAGCCGCCGTCTTGCCCAGCATGGCGGTCTCCTCTTCCGCGGCTTCGACATCCCGCGGGTCGAGGAGTTCGAGCACGTCGTCCGCTCCATTTCCGGCGACCTGCTGGAGTACAAGGAGCGCTCCTCGCCGCGCCATGCGGTCAGCGGCAAGATCTACACCTCGACGGACTACCCTCCCGAGCACCCCATCTTCCTGCACAACGAAAACTCCTACCAGGCGGCGTGGCCGCGGCGCATCTTCTTCTTCTGCTCCAAGGCCGCGGCGGAAGGGGGCGCGACGCCCATCGCCGACGTGCGCAAGCTCTACCAGCGGATCGATCCGGCGGTGCGCGACCGCTTCATCGCCAAGCGCTGGATGGTGATGCGCAACTACGGCGACGGCTTCGGCCTCCCCTGGCAAACCGTCTACCAGACGGAGGACAAGGCCGAGGTCGAGGCGCACTGCCGGCGCAGCGGCATCGAATTCGAATGGAAGGACGGCAACCGCCTGCGCACCCGCGCGGTGCGCAACGCCGTCGCCCGCCACCCCGACACCGGCGACCTGTGCTGGTTCAACCATGCGACGTTCTTCCACGTCAGCACCCTGGCGCCGGGTATCCGCGAGGCGCTGCTCGAAGAGCTCGCCGAGGAGGAGCTGCCCACCAACACCTACTACGGCGACGGCAGCCCGATCGAGCCGGAGACCCTCGATCACCTGCGCGCCTGCTATCACGCCGAGACGGTCAGCTTCCCCTGGCAGGTCGGCGACCTGTTGATGCTGGACAACATGATGGCCGCCCATGGCCGCGCGCCGTTCAAGGGCCAACGCCAGGTGCTGGTGGGCATGTCGCACCCGACCACCTGGAACGACGTGCCGCCGCTTTGAAACGCCCGTTCCTGGTTCTGACCGCTCTGGCGGCGCTGGCGGGCGCTCCCACCTTGGGGCCGGTCGATGTGCACCTGCGGCCCATGGGCCATGGCCGGCCGCAGGAGGGGATCGCGCGCGGCGTGATCGCCGCGCCGCCGGAACGCGTCTTCCGCGCCGTCGTCGACGTCGAGCACTGGCACGAGTTCATGCCGTTCCTCACCGCGTCCGATGCGCGGCCCGAGAAGGACGGCTCGCTCCTCAGCGCGCAGCGCCTCGACCTCCCATTTCCGCTCGGCCAGCGGCACTACCGTATCCGCTTCCGCAGCCGGGTGGAACGCGGAGGCCGGGAGACGGTCTGGCGGACGGAGTGGAGCTACGTGCCCGGCTCCGGCAACCTCACCGATCTGCGCGGCTCCTGGACTCTGACCGCCGCGCCCGGCGGCACCCTCGCCGTCTGCCGGCTGTGGACCGACACCGGCGTGTCACCCTCCCTGATGGACCGCGCCACTGAGAAATCCCTCCCCTGGATCTTCGACGGCCTGCGCCAGCACGTCCGGCGTTCTCGCTACGATCAGCCCTGAGCTATACTCCCCAGGACTTTCTTGGATGAAGAGACTGATGAGCGACGAAGTTCTGGCGTTGGAGACCCACCTCGGAACCGAGCTTCACCGGCGTTCCGCGGAGCTGACCGCGCTCTGGCTCAGCCGGCTCACCGAGCGGCTCGACGTGGCGCCGCGCCGGATCTTCCCCTCCAGCACGCTGCTCAATCACATCCCCGAGGTGCTGCGCGCCATCTCGTCCTATCTCTGCTCCGGCGGCGACCTCGGCGCGGAGATAACCGTCCGCGACGAGCTCCACAAGCTGGCCCGGCTGCGCCGTGAGCAGGGCTACGACATCGACGAGATCCTGGCCGAGTTCGAGATCCTGGGCCAGATCCTCTACGACGCCCTGCGGGAGGAAGCCCGCTTCTTCGACCGCAAAGTGCCGGCCGACTACGCGATCGCCGTCGCCGAGCGGCTCTATCGCGCCCTGATGGCCATCGCCACGATCACCGCCGCCACGTTTCGTGAAGAAGGATTCCGCGACCGGCGGGAACGCGCGCGCCTGCTCGGCAGCTTCGGCCGCGATCTCGCCCACGAGCTGCGCAACCGGCTGAGCACCGCCGAGGGGGCCCTCTATCTGCTGTCGCACTCCGGCTCGGAGGTCACGCCCGAGGTGCGCGAACGGTCCTTGCGTATCCTCGGCAACACCCTGCAGCGCATCAAGGGAGTGGCCGACGACGTGCACGCTCTCGCCATCGCCCAGGGGAGTGAGGAGACGGCCCAGGGCCGCCGGCTGTCGCTGCGCACCCTGGTCGAAGAGACGCTGAGCGAAATGCAGGGGATGGCGGCGGAAAAAGGGGTCCGCATCGAACCGCCGGACGACGTCCCCGACGTTCAGGTGGACGCCACCCGCGTCGAGCTGGCGCTGATCAACCTGGTCGGCAACGCGGTCAAGTACTCAGACCCGGCCAAGCGGGACCGCTGGGTGCGTCTCGGCGTCGGCCGCGACGACGACGGCTTCTGGCGCGTCACCGTCGCCGACAACGGCGTGGGAATTCCCGAGCCCATGCAGAAAGCGATCTTCGAACAGTTCGTCCGCGCTCATCCCGACGTCGCCGACGGGACCGGCCTCGGCCTCGCCATCGCCCGTGAGGCGGTGGAGCAGATGGGCGGCCGCATCTGGCTGGAGAGCCGTGACGGAGAGGGCACGACGTTTTTCTTGACCGTCCTCGATCCCCCCGAAGCGCGGGTGTAGGAGGCAGGAGACTAGCTGGGAGAACGCCGAGAAGAAAGAGGGACGCACCCAGGGTGCGCCCCTCGGGGTTGGAGGTCAGCCCTTCGCCGGATCCGGCTTCGCCGGCGTCTCGGCACCGGTCGGGGTGGCCGCCGGCGGATCGGGTGGGGGATTGAGGATCGCCGTCTTGCGGCCGGCGTTGGTGCGCAGGGGCGCCACGTTGTAGAGGGACAGCTTTGCGTTGCGCGCCCCGAGCTTGAGCTTCGCCCCGAGCCGGACCTGCCGCGCCGCTTCCTTGCTACGGCCCAGGGCCGTCACCATGTCCTGCGTGGCCTTCTTCTTCTCGGCGTCGTAGATCTTCTGCCGCTTCTGCGCTTCGTCGAAGAGCCCCATCGACGTATCGAGCTGGCTCTTCTCCGCCGTGACGGCCGGCAGGATGTCCGTGTCCTCTGCCACCCGGTTGGACAGCGCGCGCAACTCGGCGACGGTGTCTTCCAAACTCAAGTTCTTGTTTGCCATGTCAGTCAGTCTCCTTTCTTGATCGTTTCGCTCCGCGCTCACCCGAGCGCGGCGGCAAATTCCAGTTGCTTCGTGGTGAGCCCGCTCCGCCCGCCGGAGCGCCCCTTGGCGAACACCGCCAGGAGCACACGGCTCCCTTGCAGCTCCACACGCGTCACCTGCTGGCCGCGAGCCGCCTGCCGGAGCACGAACCCCGCATAGTCGGCCGCGCCCTCCGCGGACCCGAGCTCCTTCACCCGGTCGATCCCCCGGCCGCCCTTGAGCAGCCTCCAGCCGGGCATCTCCTTCAGGCGCGCCTGCACCCGCTCCGCCTTCAGCCGGGAGTCCACCTTGGTCATGAGCTCCTCCTGCACCCGCTCCGCCTTGAGGAGCTTCGGTCCCGGTGCCTCGTTCATCAGTGCACCGTCCTGCTGCGTCGTCTGCTGCCTGCTCATCTCAAACGTCCTTTCGGAAAGCTTCCGCGCCTTGAGCGGCGGGGAAGGGTGCTGCACAGGCTCCTGCAATCGACGGCTTCATGTATTCGTATGACGCCGTCACGCAGTCAGAGTAGGGCTGCAAAGACGTCTTGTCAAGCCCCCATGTAGGCAAGGCAAGCACACCTCCTGTTCCAAAGAGTGGATCTGCTATGCTTCCGGGCGTGAAACGCAAGGGAGAAAAGACTAGGGCGGCCGCGGTGGAGACCGCACGGGGGGCGCTGCGAGCCCTCCTGCGGCGCGGCTCGGTCTCGTTGGACGAGATCGGCAGGAGAATGGGACATACCCGCGGCTACATGAGCCGTGCGTTGCGGGGCTTGAACCCGCTCACCCTGGACACGATCCTCGAGGCCCTTGAGATCGCGGGTGTCGAGCCCGCCGAATACTTCGCCGAAGTGGCAAAGGCGCTCGCTCCTCCCGTCGAAGCCCAGAACAGCGGGCCCACGCAGGCGCAGATCGAGGAGACCGTGCTGCGCACCCTCCGGCGGCTGGGCTGGTCGCGCCTCGACGACGACGAGAAGACGTCAGGCTCGCGGCGGCGCTAACCCCTCTCGGGATGGAAGCGTGCCCTTTGGAGAGAGAAGATTCCCCGCTCGGGCTTCCATCTGCCCGGATCGGGCTTCAATCCTCCCCGTCCGGGCCTCAGACCACCCCGTCCGGGCCACAGTCCGCCCTGTTCGGGATGGAATCTGCCCTCGTCTGGACGGAGGCCACCCCAGGGGGGGCGGTGGTTGCCCTGGGGGGGATAGTGGCCCGACCAGGGTAAGCAGTGGCCCGATCGGGGTAAGCAGTGGCTAGAGCAGGGTAAGTGATGGCCCGGCCGGGGCAGGTAAAGGCCCGACCAGGGTAAGTAAAGGCCCGGTCGGGGTAAGTAGAGGCTAGCCAGGGCAGATGAGCTTTCCTGATCCTCCCGCCCGCAGCCCGGCCTTCGGACTTGAACCTCGTCGCTGCGAAGTCATCCTGCGGGGAGCCTCGGCGACCCAAAGGATCTGGGGGAAGGAAAGGGCTGGTCTCTGGCAACTGATTTCAGGCGCCTGGCCCCTTACTCCGGCAGCGGCCTGCTTGGCCTTCGCCGGCAACGACCTCGTCCAGTAGGCCAAGTCCTGGCTACCTCAGGGGAGAGGTGCCAAGTGAGTATCCTTGGAAAGGGCTGGTCTCTGGCCTCGCCGTTGGGCCGATTCCTTATACCGAAGCTTCGGGTTCATCCTCGCCTTTCTCAAATACCGGTTGAACTCTTCAACCCGCTCGACCGTGAGCCGCTCTGCTTCCTCGACGTTGACGCCACAGTGGCCAGTGCCCTACCATCGCTCAAGTGCTTGCGGATAGCGCTGCCTCGCGAAGAGCAGCCAACACCGGCGATCAAGCGGACGAACCCAGCGCGGTCTCGCCGCCTTAGCGTTGGGTCCTTCCGGCGAACACTGAGTGATGCTGTACAGTATGCCGCAGGAGAGCAACGCCGAAACTATCTCCGGCTATGAGATGCGTTGGCGCAATCACTTGAGCGACTACATAATAGGGGCGTCATGACTTCGTCCGAACGCCAGCTCGAAGAACAGCTCGTCCAGAAACTTCGCGACATCAAGTACGACCACCGAGCCGACATTCGAGACCGTGCCGCGCTTGAGCGCAACTTCCGCGAAAAGTTCCAGGCACTCAACCGCGTCGAGCTGACCGACGGCGAGTTCCAGCGTCTGCTCGACGAGACCATCACTGCCGACGTGTTCACCGCCGCCCGCACGCTCCGCGGCATCAACGGCTTCACTCGTGACGACGGCACCCCGCTCAACTACACGCTCGTCAACATCAAGGACTGGTGCAAGAACAGCTTCGAGGTCGTCAGTCAGCTCCGAATCAACACGGACTACAGCCACCACCGCTACGACGTTCTCCTGCTGATCAATGGCGTGCCCGTCGTGCAGATCGAGCTCAAGACTCTCGGCATCATGCCCCGCAGGGCGATGGAGCAGATCGTCGAGTATAAGAACGACCCCGGCAACGGCTACAGCCGCACGTTGCTGTGTTTCGTTCAGCTTTTCGTCGTCAGCAATCGCGACAGCACGTATTACTTCGCCAACAACAACGCCCGGCACTTCAGCTTCAACGCGGACGAGCGTTTCCTTCCCATTTACGAGTATGCCGACCCCGACAATCGC
>DATARD010000253.1:0-2644 GCA_036264355.1 Thermoanaerobaculia bacterium | reverse complement strand
TCGCGCGCGATGAGATCGGCCAGGTAGCGAGGATCCTTGTGCCCTTCCGGCTGCGCGAGCACGAGGCGCGCCCCGCAGAGGAGCGGCCAGAAGAATTCCCACACCGAGACGTCGAACCCGAACGGCGTCTTTTGGAGGACGCGGTCCTCGGCCGTGAGGCCGTACGCCTCCTGCATCCACAGCAACCGGTTGACGATGCCCCTGTGGGGGATCATCACCCCTTTGGGAGTCCCGGTCGAGCCGGAGGTGTAGAGGATGTAGGCCAGACCCTGATCCCCCTGGCCGGGCCTGTCGGATCGGTCAGATCGGTCCGATCCGACCGATCCGACCGACCCGTCCGATCTCCAGGTGCGGCCCCCGTCGGGCGCGAGGAACACCAACGGCGCTCCCTCCGCCGGCAGCAGCGCGGCATACCGGTCCTGGGTGACCACCGCCGCGAGACCCGCGTTCTCGGCGAGCGTCGCGAGACGCTCTTCGGGGAGCGTGGGATCGAGCGGCACGTACGCCGCGCCCGCCTCCAGCACACCGAGGAGGCCGGTGACCATCGCGAGCGAGCGTTCCAGCAGCACGCCCACCCGGCCGTCCGGCTTCACGCCGAGCTTACCCAGATGGCCGGCCAGTTGGCGGGCCCGGTCCACCAGATCGCGGTAGGTGACCTGCTCGTTCTCGTCCACCGCGGCCACCGCGCCGGGAGTCTTCTCGGCCTGCGCCGCGACCAGCTCGTGCAGGCGGTGGCCGCGCGGGTAATCGACCTCCGTGTCGTTCCATTCGGCCAGGAGCTGATGGCGCTCGCCGGGAGCGAGGAGAGGGATCTCCGCAAGCGGCCGTTGCGGCTCCGCCAGCACGCTGGAGAGGAGCCGCTCGAGATGCCCGCCCAGCCGAACCATCGTCGGCGCGTCGAACAGATCGACGTTGTACTCGAGGCTGCCGCCGATCCCGCCGCCCCCTTCGGAGAGCGACAGCGTCAGGTCGAACTTCGCGGGCGTCTCGCTCCCCTGTGTCGGCGGCATCGGCCGCAGCGTCAGGCCCGGCAACTCGCTCCCCCCGCCCATCGGCGCGTTCTGAAGTGCGAACATCACCTGGAAGATCGGCGAGTGCGCCCGGCTGCGCTCCGGCTTGACCTCTTCCACCAGCTTCTCGAACGGCAGCTCCTGGTGCGTGTAAGCCGACAGCGTGTCCTCGCGCACCCGGCCCAGGAGATCGACGAACGACGGATCCCCCGACAGGTCGCCGCGCATCACCAGCGAGTTGACGAAAAACCCGATCAATCCCTCAAGCTCCGCCCGGTTGCGGCCCGCGATCGGCGTCCCCAGCACCAGGTCCTCCGCCCCCGCGTAGATCCCCAGGAGCGTCTCGAAGCCCGCCAGCAGCACCATGAACAGCGTCGTCCCCGTCGCGAGCGCCAGCGCCGACAGACGGCCCGTCAGCCCCGGCTCGAGCCACAGCGGCAGGCTCCGTCCACCGAACGTCTGCACCGGCGGACGCGGCCGGTCCGTCGGCAGCTCGAGAAACGGCGGTGCTCCCGCGAGCTTCTCCCGCCAGTGCTCGATCTCGCGCCGCAGCGTCTCCCCCGACAGCCGGCGGCTCTGCCACGCCGAGAAATCCGCGTACTGCACCGGCAGCGGCGGCAGCGCTTCGCCCAGCGGCCGTCCCGGTTGTCCCGGTCGTCCAGCCATCGCCGCCGCGTAGAGCGCCGTCACCTCGCGCACCAGCACTCCCATCGACCAGCCGTCCGAGATCACATGGTGCAGGGTGAGCAGCAGCGCGTTCTCCCGCTCGGCCAGCCGCACCAGCGTCACCCGCAGCAGCGGACCGGAAGCGAGATCGAACGGGCGCAGCGACTCCTCCGCCACCCGCCGCGTGAGCTCCCGCCGGCGCTCCTCTTCCCCGAGCGCCGACAGATCGATCGTCTGGAGCGCGAACGGCCGCGTGGTCGCTGAGGGCATCGAGGGCATCGGGTGCACCACCTGCAGCGGTCCGTCGGTCTCCGCAGTGAACGTCGTGCGCAGCGTCTCGTGGCGCCGCGCCAGCTCGCCGAACACCGCCGCGAGCCGTTCTACGGCCAGCTCGCCCTCGAGAGACAAGGCGAGCGGCATGTTGTACACCGCGCTACCCGGCTCGAGCCGATCGAGGAGCCACAGACGTCTCTGCGCGAACGACGCCGGGAACGTGCCGCCGCCCTCCGCGTCCCGCGGCAGGGGAATGATCGGCCCCGAGCCGACCCCTTCCTTGCCAATGCCGGCGAGGAGCACCGCCAGACCGGCGACCGTGGGCTGCTCGAAGAGCGCGCGCACCGGCAGCTCGACCCCCAGCCGGTCGCGCAGCCGGGAGACCACCTGGGTGGCGAGCAGCGAGTGCCCGCCCAGGGCGAAGAAGTTGTCGTGCACCCCCAACCGCTCCACACCCAGGATCTCTGACCAGATGCCATACAGCAGCTCCTCGACTGGATCTCGCGGTGCCGTCGAGATCTCCGACTTCTGCCACTCCGGAGCCGGCAGTGCCCGCCGGTCGACCTTGCCATTGGGTGTCAGTGGCAGCGCCTCCAGCACCACGAAGGCCGACGGCACCATGTACTCGGGCAACCGCTCTCTCAGGAAGCTGCGCAGCTCTAAAGCCTCGGGGGGATGATCCTCCGCCGCCACCA
>DATARD010000233.1:0-7678 GCA_036264355.1 Thermoanaerobaculia bacterium | reverse complement strand
CGTCCGCTGCCTTGCAATGAGCCGCGGGCGCTCTGCCCAGGCCCCATTCCGCCTCAGCCACGACGCTCCCGGCATGGCAGAGTCCTGCGCTGCCCCACAAGCGATCCGCGCAAGCCGTCCGCCGCTTCGGCATCCCAGAATCGCGCTGGCCAAGCCATCCGAAGCTCCTTGCCACCCGGAATGCCGCTGCGCAAGCCGGCATGACCTTCTGATGAACCGGAATGGATCCGCTCGGAGCATAATCGGTTCATGATGAACCAAAATCGACTTGCTCAAGACGACATCCGCTTCTGGTAAAGCAGAATCGAGCTGTTCAAGGCGTCGTCGCGACGTATAGAACCATCTCTCTGAAGAAAAGTCAACCAATGCCATTGACAAAGCCGTTACCATGACGGCAGTATAGGCCGATCTGGACGTGCACGGCACGTCCCTATTGGTTCTTTGACAACTGAAACTGAGAGTGACCGGTCAGCGCGGCGTGGGGCACCGCCCTGCCCGGTCGCCGGAGTCCGGGCGGTCGCGCAAGCTGCTCCTATGGCATGCGGACCGCCCCGGCGACAGCTTTGCCCGATGCAGGCGCGATAGGCACGCCTGTAACACCCGTGCCCCTTTGGGCGTATCTGAGAACAGATGCCGGCCGTACGCACGATCGGGGGCGCGCTGTCTCTGATCCTCATTGTCTCGTTGAGGAGCTTCTGATGACCGCAAAGGGAGCCGCCCGGGTGATCGGCGTGCTGATTCTCGTTCACATGATCGGGAGCGGAGTGGGGAACTTCGTCTTGCTGGGGCCGGTGTTCAGTGGGCCCGGCTTCCTGGTGAACGCCGCGGCGCATTCCACTGTGATGGGCCTGGCTGCGCTTCTCGGAATCGTTACCGGCTCGCTTGCGGTCGCCATGGCGATCACCGCCTTCCCGGTTTTTCGTCAATACAGCCAAAGATGGGCGCTCTGGTTTTTCGCGCTCGCCGTGGTCGGCTTCTCTGTCGCCGTGGTGGAGAACATCAACCTGATGTCCCTGCTGTCCCTCAGCGAGGCATACGCCAAGGCAAGCACTGTTGACCGCGAGCACTTCCAATTCCTCCGGGTCGTCGTGGCCTCAGCGCGGAACTGGGCTCACTTCCTCGGGCTGTTCGTCGGCGGGAGCACTTTCCTGGTGTTCTATGCCGCGCAGTTCCGCTTCGCACTGATTCCACGTGCCCTGGCTGCTGTCGGCGTGGCCGCCGTCTTGTCACAGACGACCTCGGTCGCGTTGCCTCTCTTCGGGCATGAGGTGGTGTTTCCGATGCTCGCGCCCTTGGGTCTCTGTCATTTGATTGTGGCGCTTTGGCTGATTGTGAAGGGCTGGCCTGACCTAGGGCTACCCGCTCCGGCGCGACACACCCCGAATCTATAGAAAGAGGACTGGAGGCTTCGCTTCAGGATGTTTCTTGGGAAGACTCGCTCCCGGCTCCCAGATCCGCAATCTCTCCCAGATGTGTAGGAGACAGAAAAGAGCCGAGCCGGCATCCAGGTCTGGATCGGATTCCTGCAACTCGTCGATCTGTTCCTCTGCTTCGTGGCAGAGCTCGGCGATTCTGAGCAGCACTGCGTCTCGCTGCTCTCCGGATCGAGCCTCCGCAAACGAATCGAGGATGTAGGAAAAAACCTTGCCGAACAAGGAGAGCAGCCGAGGCGAGGAGTCGGGCGCAGTGCTGACGGCGCCGGTGTAACCCCACCAAACCGACCCGGCCGCCGCTGCCGCCTTTCCAAGTCCCATGACTGTATGGCAGGCGAAAGCGAACACCGGCTGGTGGCTGAGGGCTTGGACGTCCGCCAGACCGAAAGCAACTCCGCCCCCTTGCTCGGCAAAGTCCTCAGGGCGCCCGTGTGACATCGCGAACAGCGGGCGTGCCTTGTGGGCCAAGGCGAGCAGCAATTCATCCCGCGTCGCCGCTCCTCCAAGCAGGGGCCGGCAATCGTCCGGAAGAATCCACTCCGCGACCGCCAGATTCGCCCGGGTGGCGGGATCGTAGCCAGGGACAAAGAGGATCAATGGAATTTGGCGCGGTTGGCCGTCCTGCGCAGGAAGTCGCGGGAGATCCGGAGGAGGTCCGAGGCGTATTGGCGGCCGATCTCGTCGCCGGCTTCGATATGGCGTTCGAGCTCGTCCGCCGTGTATTCGTCGCCTCCGGCGGTCCGCCAGATCACCGAGTCGGCAGGGCTGACCTCGCGGATCAATCCTGCCAGGACATCCCGGCCGAGGCTCCGTGCCACGCCGTCGAACAGAAACGGCGTCGGCACGCCCAGGAGACGCCCCATGCCTTCGAGGAAACTGCGCAGGGACGGAGACCGCGCGGCCGCTCGTCCGATGTCGATCCGCCCGACGAATTGCCAGCTCGAAATCGGTCCGAAGACAAAATGAGCCAGTTGTTTTGGATCCGGGATTTCTTCGGGCAGCGGGAGCCGGCGCACGACCCTCTGGACCTCTTCGTCAGGGCTCGCGTGCTGACCGACGGCGCGGTCGTCCGCGAAGAGCCAGGCTTCGATCGTGGGGACGGCGCAGAAGACTTCGACCGATGGATCGAAGAGCTGCTCCCGCGCCCGGGCCAGCGCATCGGGAACACTGCGCTCATCGAGATCGATCAGGACTGCACACCGATCCGGCCGCACCTCCGCAAACTGCTCGGCGAGGCGCGCGGCTCGGACCTTGCCGCCTCCCGGGATCAAGTGCACCCGCTCGATGGGGAAGCCGGCCGCCGCCAAGAGCCCTTGCACGATGGTCTGGTCGTTCGGACCCTCGACGATCAAGACGACTGCCTCGGGATCGAGACCCGGTTCCAGATCGAGCTCTGGAAGACGTGCCGGAGATGCCATGATCAGAGATTATCATCAACCGCAGTCCGTGGGTCCTGGCTCCCTACTTCCCCTCCGTCACCACAACCCACCCCGGCCCCACCCGCCCCGGCTCGGGCACCGGGCTGCCGACGCGGCGGAAGCCCTGGAAGGTGGCCGGCAGGCCGTCGCCGTCGAAGAGGTCGGGGCTGTTGCGCAGCTCGTAGTGGACGTGGACGAGGCCGGAGCCCATGCCGGAGTGGCCCATTTTGGCCAGGAGCTGGCCGCGCTCGACGTGGTCGCCGGGTTTCACGACGAGGGTGCCGGTGCGGAAGTGGCCGAGCATGCTGTATTCGCCGTTGCCGTGATCGATCACCAGATAGTTGCCGGCCATCAGCGCCGGCTCTTTCTTCGCCGCTTCCAGATCGTAGGGGATGTCGTCCGGCTTGTTGCCCACCGCGGCGACGATGGTGCCGGACCCGGGCGCCACGATCGGCGCTCCCAATCCCACCCAGTTCTCCTGCTTGCCGGGATCGCCGTGAAAGGCTTCCCCCTGGTCGTCGACCACCACCAGGTCGAGGGCATAGCGCTGGCTGTTGCGCGTCAGCTTCATGATGTCGTGGTTGAAGGGATCGTTCAGGTCGAGGCGGCGGTGGTGGGAGTAGAAGCCGGACGCTTCGTAGGCCCAGAGGTGGGCGCCGGCGACCGGCAGGATGAGAGATGTCTTCTGCGCGAACGCCTGCGGCCGGATCTCGGCGAAGGCTTTCTCGCGGCGGCCGTTCGGACCGGAGAAGCGGAGCTCGAAGCGGAGGAGAGTGATGGGCACCGCCGTGTCGAGCTCGGAGAAAGGATTGAAGACCGTCAGCGGTTTCCCCGGCTCCAGATGGTGCGGTCCCAGCACCTCGATCGACGGCCGTGAGCCGTTGCCGTCGAGCTTTTCCCAGGCGAGGAGGTGGCCGTCTTTGTCGAAAGCCCGCAGCCGGACGTCTTCGAGGTCGAGCGGCTCGTTGGTGGCGTCGAGCAGCTCCAGCTCGAAGCTCAGGAACTGCCGGTCGCCGGTGCGCTCGATGTAGACCGGGTCCGGACGGACGCGGATGGTGACCGAGCTCGGGGAAGCCGGCTCCGCGATGGCTGGCGTGGCAATGAGGGCGAGCAGAGAGAGCAGGATCGTACAGAGAGCATGCTTCATGCTCTCTGTACGCCGGATGGCGGGGTTCGGTTACGCCGCAGCCTAGGCTGTCAATAAGCTGCCGGCGGCGTTGGCGGCGGTGTCTCTTCCTCGGCCGGGGGCGTAACTCCTGTTGGCGGCGGAGGCGGTGGAGCCTGCGGAGCCGGGGTCGCTTCCGGCGCAGGCGCAGGCGGTGGGGGCACGCGGGAGCGGCGGATGATGATGGAGCCCGGGCCGGAGCTGGCGGTGCTGTCCGCGGGATCGACCGGGCGCGGCGGGAAGGTGCGCGCGGGTGGGTAGGGGACCGGCTGGGCGGCCGGCTCCGCGGCGGGTTGGTCGGCGGTCTCGGGAGCGGGCTCGCCGGGAGCCATCTCGGCGGTGGTCTGGCTGGTGTCTTCCTGGCCGTAGGCGTCCCAGCCCGCTTTCTGCTCCGGCTGGCCGGTGGCGGGATCGATCGGCATGCCGTTCAGGTTGAGGTTGGCCCAGGTCTCGGCGCCTCCCGGCTGATGGCGCTGGCAGGTCTCGGTCGGCACTTGCGCGTCGGGGAGCGTCTCGGTCACCTGGTAGGGGCAATTGGGCGTCGCGAGCTGGCCGGTGAGCGGATCGATGGAGACGGTCTGCATCCCTTCCGGCTGGACGAAGGGGGGATAGCCTTCCAGCGGCCGGACGGCGGCCATGAAGCGGCTCCAGATGGGGAGCGCCGCGCGGGCGCCGGAGAGCTGGGTCTTGCCGTTGTCGTCATAGCCCACCCAGACGACGGTGGTGCGGTTCGGCGCATAGCCGGCGAACCAGTTGTCGCGCCGGTCGTTGGTGGTGCCGGTCTTGGCGGCCAGGGCGTCGTTGAGCCCCTGGCTGCGCACCCCCGCGCCGGTGCCGCGGTCGACCACGCCCTGCAGGATGGAAGTGACCATCCAGGCCGTCTGCGGCGGGAGCACCCGGCGCGGCGACGGCAGCTCTTCTCCCGGGACGTCTTTGCCGGCCCGGTTACGCACCGCGGTGAGGCCGTGGAAGGTGGGGCGCAGACCGCCGGCCGCCAGGGTGGCGTAGACCTGGGCCAGCTCGTAGGGGCTGACCTCGAAGGAGCCCAGGGCGAGCGCCGGCACCGGCTCCATGTCGCTGGCGATCCCCATCTGGTGCGCCAGCTCGATGACGCGGCTCAGCCCCACCTGGAGGGAGACGCGGACGGTCGGGATGTTGAGGCTCTGCTCCAGAGCGGAGCGCACGGTGACCCAGCCGCGGAAGGTGTGGTCGTTGTCCTGCGGCTGCCAGCGGTCGTTGCCCATCCGCACGACGATCGGCGAGTCCTGGAGCAAGGTCGCCGGGGTCACCACCGCTTCGCGGAAAGCCGCGGCGTAGATCACCGGCTTGAAGGCGCTGCCGGCCTGCCGCTTGGCCTGCGCGACGCGGTCGAACTGGCTGGCGCTGTAATTCCGTCCGCCCACCCAGGCGCGGATGGCGCCGTCGCGCGGATCGACCGAGATCAGCGCCGCCTGCAACGGAGACTCGCCGCGGCGGCCCTTCTCCCATCCCTTTTCCAGGCCGGAGAGCCCTTGCGCCACCGCCGCCTCGGCCTGCTTCTGGTCGAGCCAGTCGAGAGTGGAGAAGAGAGCGTAGCCGCCGTTGACCAGATCCTCGATACCGAAACGGTCGGCCGCCTCGGTCTCCGCGGTCTTGGCGAAGTAGGGGGCGAACGGATGCGGATTGATCGTTTCCAGCTCGGTCCGCAGCGGCTCGGCCTGGGCGCTCTGCGCCTCCGCCGGAGTCACCCAGCCCAACTGGGCCATGCGTTGAAGCACGCGGTCCCGCCGTTCGCGGCAGACGTCGGGATGCTCCACGGGCGAGTATTCGGAGGGGCCGCGGATCATGCCGGCCAGGGTGGCCGCCTGGGCGAGGGTCAGCTCCTCGGCGTCCTTGCCGAAGTAGGCGTGCGCGGCGGAGCCGAGGCCGATGAGGTTGGCCGGACCGCTGCGGCCCCAGTAGATCTCGTTCAGATACGCCTCGAGGATCTGCTTCTTGCTGTAGCGCGCTTCGAGGGCCATCGCCAGAATGGCCTCTTTGAGCTTGCGCTTGATGGTCCGCTGCCGGTTGAGGTAGACGTTCTTGACCAGTTGCTGGGTGATCGTGCTGCCCCCCTGCTGCTGGCCGCCATGCAGGTTCACCCAGACGGCGCGCACGATGCCGGTGGGCGAGATCCCGGGGTGGAGGTAGAACGACTCGTCCTCCGCGGCGAGCACGGCCTGGGTCACCGGTTTGGGCAGGGCGTCGAGGCTCACCGGGCGGCGCTCGTCGCCCGAGGAGCCATAGAACGAGGCGAGCACCGGCGGCTCCAGGACGGCGTTTTCGGTCGCCTTGCCGTCGACGGTGACGCGGGCCACGCGGCCGCCCGCCAGGTCGACCGTCAGCGGCACGCCGCCGGCCAGGCCTTTCGGAGTGGGGAAGCGGCGCAGGAAGACCTCGATGCGGTCCGCGGGGTGTCGAGCCCTGGAAGAGCCGCTGTGCCGCCAGGTGCCGCGGCGTAGCGGCTGACCGTCCGCCGGCACCTCCCGGTACCCTTCGTCGGTCAGCAGGCCGGTGATCTCCTGCGCCGTGATCGTGGCGCCCGGCGTCAGGGGCGTCGCCCGGGCGTAGAGCCGTGAAGTCTCCTGGAACGGCTCGCGCGGCAGCCGGCGGACCAGGTTCCAGACGTAGCCGGCCGCGACCAGGCCGGAGAGAAAGAGCAGGCAGGCGATGGTGAGCACCGCGATCGCCGCCCGGCGCTGACGGGGCGGCAAGTCGGAGATGGCCGAAAAGTCGAACCGAGGGGAGAGGCGGTAGTACTTTGGAGTTTGCATCGGGCCTTCTCTGTAAGGTACGGTCCTCAAAGAGCCTGCCGCTTGACAAGGAGCGGTCACCGGCTCTGTCCAGGAGTAGAGGCAAGGCACGTGCCACGCGAGGAAAGGGAGGACCGATGACCGAACAAAAAGGCGCTCTGCAGGGGGAGGATCTCAAAAAAGCCCTTGGCCAGCTCGACGGCTGGACTCTGGTCGACGGGCGTCAGATTGACAAGGAATACCGCTTTCCGGACTTCGCGCAGGCGCTCGCCTTCGTCAACCGGCTGGGCGAGGCGGCCGAGGCGCAAGGCCACCATCCGGACATCTTTCTCACCTGGGGCCGGGTGAAGGTGACGCTGTGGACCCACTCCGCCGGCGGCCTCACCGCGAGCGACTTCAAGCTGGCGGCCCGGGCGGACGCGGTCCGCTGAAGCGCGCCCGCTTTACGGTTGCCAGGGCCGCGACACGACGCAGGCGTTGACCCCCCCGATTCCCATCGAGAGCTTGCCGGCCGGCCCGGCCGGCGTCGGACAGGGCCGGTCGAACGCGAAGAGCTTGTGCAGGGCGGCGATCTGCGGGTTGAGCTCGCCGGGGCCGAGCGGGGTGGGGAAGAGGCGGCCGCGGGCGTAGCCGAGGTACTGCGCCGTCAGCTCCCAGCCGCCGCCGGCGGACATGCCGTGGCCGAAGGTCCCCTTGCGGGCCGTCACCACCACCGAGTCCGGCACCACGCCGCGCAGGGTCTCGACCTCGCGGTAGTCCCCGGGGGTGGCGGTCGCATGGAGGTCCCAGGTGGCGACGTCCGCCGACCGCACCCCGGCTTCCGCGAAGGCGTTCTCGATCGCCGCCGTCGGCCCGTGGACCGAGGGAGTGATGATGTGGTCGGCGTCCGAG
>DATARD010000192.1:0-3665 GCA_036264355.1 Thermoanaerobaculia bacterium | reverse complement strand
CGGCACGGCGAGTAGCGCCAGGCCGGCGAAAAATGCACAGGGACGGCAGGCGGGCGATGGGCTGAAAAACATGAGCAGCACCTCCTCATGAATTCGGAATCTAGAGCCAGATCCCGCGGCCAGTCTACTACGCCGGCTGGCACTCATTCTGGAGTGAGGACATCGTGCTGCGGAGCGACATCGAGCGGAAGCGGCTGCTCGTGGAGGCGGAAGCGCAAGGGACTGATGAGCGCGAGCGCGATCATGCCGAGGATCGCGCCGCCGAGGAGCTGAGCCCACTGGCGGCGTCCGCGGCTCGACCGGAAGAAACAGACCAGGCAGCCTGCGATCATCAGGAAGTGCCCCAGGGTACCGACCAGGATCAACAGCAAGACGGGCCTCACGATGTGGCCTGTGCTCAGCACAGTACGAAGAGTGTGAAGCCCAGCAGCGATGAAACCCGTCACAAAGAGATTGGCGCTGTTCCACAACGCGGCGATCACGAAGCCCGCGCCGAAGCCCCAGGGGCTCTCTCGCTGGGCCAGCACCATGACCGCGACGTAGATCAAGGCCTGGCATGCGTGAAGAACCCAGATCGAAGGATCGAAGAACACGGAGGCAGCCAGCGCAATGGCAAACAGCGACGCCCCGGCGTGAATCGCGGCGATGGGCCAGCGTGAGTCCTCACCGATCCGGGGCATGCGCCTCTCTACGGAACCGGTGACCGGCCGGTTTCATCTGTGGGAATTTTCTTCTTCATTTCGTTCTCCTTTTGAGAGGTCCAATGCTCTTGGACCCATCCGGAGTCGAAATGCAGCCCATTGGCTCGATCAAGATCAGGCATTCGGAGGTCTCGAGAGCTGCCTGGATCGCAGCCGTCGAATCCGCCAGACCAGCGCGATATAGACGAGGTCCCAGGCGAGCGTCGCGCCGATGAGGACCGGGAGGAGCGTCGTGCCGGACGGGATACGGCCAGCCTGCCAGGCCGTGGCTCCGGCGCGGAGGTGCGGTCACGGAACCCCTGCCGGATGATGAGGAGATAGGTCAGGGTCCAGAGCAGGCCGACAGCAGCAAAGAGGATCTCGAAGATCATGTCTCGTCGCCTGCAGACAGAGTCCGAAGCAGAGCCCGCGAAGATCGACCAGACGGAATCTCGTTCGCTGAATCTCTACGTCGTGCGCCGTATTGTATCGCCTGCTGGCTGCGTTAACATTGCGTCAGAGGAGCAATGCCGGAACCCACTGTCGCCTACCGTATCTGCCCCCTGTGCGAAGCCTGCTGCGGCCTGACGGTCGAGCTGCGCGAGGGCCGCGTGGCCGCCGTCCGCGGCGACCGGGAGGACGTCTTCAGCGCCGGCTACCTCTGCCCCAAGGGGGTGGCGCTCAAGGAGCTGCATGAGGATCCGGACCGGTTGCGCGCGCCGCTGGTGAAGCGCGACGGCCGTTTCGCGGCGGCGAGTTGGGAGGAGGCTTTCGCCGAGATCGAGAGGCGTCTCCCGCCCATCCTCGCTCGCTCGGGCCGGGACGCGGCGGCGCTCGCCATCGGCAACCCGGTCGCCCACAAAATGGGCCTGTTGCTCTACGTGACGCGGCTCGCCCGAGCACTGGGCACACGCAACGTGTTCAGCGCCTCGACCCTCGACCAGATGCCCAAGCAGCTCTCCAGCGGGCTGATGTTCGGCCACTGGCTGTCGATTCCCGTGCCCGACATCGAGCGCTGCGATTTCCTGCTCATGCTCGGGGCCAATCCCATGGCGTCCAACGGCAGCCTCTGGACGGTGCCCGATTTCCGCGGCAAGGCCAGGGCGCTCCAGGCGCGCGGCGGCAGGCTGGTGGGGGTCGACCCGCGGCGAACGGAGACCGCGCGGCTCGCCGACCGGCATCTGTTCATCCGCCCGGGAAGCGACGTCTTCTTCTTTCTCGGCCTGGTGCACACGCTGTTCGACGAAGGTCTGGTGCGACTCGGGAGTCTCGCGGAGCACGTGAACGGCGTCGAAGCGGTGCGCGAGGCCGTCGTGCCGTTCGCGCCCGAGCGCGTCGCGGCCCGCTGCGGCATCGCGGCAGAGACGATCCGGGAGCTGGCCCGCACCCTGGCCGTCACCGACAGGGCCGCCGTGTACGGGCGGCTGGGGACCTGCACACAGCGCTTCGGCTCGCTCAGCAGTTGGCTGGTGGACGTGCTCAACGCGCTCACCGGCCATCTGGACGCGCCCGGAGGCGCGATGTTTCCCAAAGCCGCCGCCTTCGCCGCCAATACGATGGGGCCTCCCGGCACGGGAAAGGGCGTGGCAACCGGGCGCCGCCGGAGCCGCGTCTCGAATGCGCCGGAGGTGTACGGCGAGCTGCCCATGACCTGCCTGGCGGAAGAGATCGAAACCCCGGGTGAGGGCCAGGTCCGGGCCCTCCTCACGATCGCCAGCAACCCGGTGCTGTCGGCCCCCAACGGTCCTCGGCTGGCCGCGGCGCTGGAGACGCTGGAATTCATGGTCAGCGTGGACGTCTACGTCAACGAGACCACCCGCCACGCCGACGTGATCCTGCCGGGGCTGTTGCCGTTCGAGGAGTCGCACTATGACGTGGCGTTCCCCCAACTGTCCTACCGCAACCACGCCCGCTACAGCTCACCTGTGCTCGCGCCGCCGCCGGGCCGGCCCGCGGAGTGGGAGATCCTGCTGCGGCTGGCGGCGGTCGCTGAAGAGAGGGGCGCCGGAGCTGACGTGCAGATCCTGGATGACGAGATGGTGGCCGAGGACCTCCGCCGCCGGACCGGCGCCCAGACCGATTTCCTGTTGCAGGCCGTGGCGCAGTGGCGCGGCCCCGAGCGGCTGCTCGATCTCGCGTTGCGCGGCGGTCCGTACGGCGACCAGTTCGGACGCCGCCCGGACGGCCTGACGCTGGCAAAGGTCAAGGCCGCGGCTCACGGCATCGACCTCGGCCCGCTGGCGCCCCGCGTGCCGGAAGTCCTGCGCACCCCCTCGGGAAAGATCGAGCTCGCGCCCGCCCTGTTTCTGGAGGACCTGAAGCATGCCGAGGCGGATTTCGCGGCGCCCGCTCCCGGCCTGGTGGTGATCGGACGCCGCGACCTGCGCTCGAACAACAGTTGGATGCACAATCTTCCGGTCCTGGCCAAGGGTCCGCGACGATGTACGGCGCTGGTCCATCCCGCCGACGCCGCCCGCTGCGGCGTCACCGATGCCGGTTCCGCGCGCCTGATCGGCGCCAGCGGACATGCGGTCACGGTGGAGGTGAAGATCAGCGACGAGATCATGCCGGGCGTGATCTCCCTGCCGCACGGCTGGGGCCACGACCTCCCCGGAATCCACCTGGAAGTCGCCGCCCGGCGGCCGGGCGCCAACCTCAACGCGCTGCTCGACGAGAACCTGCGCGATCCGCTCTCCGGCAACGCCGTCCTGAGCGGCGTGCCGGTGCGCTTGGAGCCGGACAAAGCCAGCCCCGAAGGGGCGACATCGTAAAGCCTGGGGCGTGAGCCCCAGGTTCCCAGGAGCTCCCACCCTCAGAAAGCCCCGAAGGGGCGACAGCAGACCGGTCGCCGGTCAGCCCAACAGATATTTCTTGTCAAAGGCGATGCGGTGCTTTTTGACCAGCCTCACCAATTCGTCCTGGAAGTCCGCTGTCGCCCCTCGGGGCTGGGGCGTGGTGGCCTTTTATACCTGGGGCTCACGCCCC
>DATARD010000187.1:0-7629 GCA_036264355.1 Thermoanaerobaculia bacterium | reverse complement strand
CTCTCCGCCTTCTGGACCCGTCCGAGGCTCTCCAGGATGCGAGCCGAGGTGAACTTCCTCTTCAGCCGAGTTGGAGAGTCCTCGAGCTGCCGGTACAACGGCTGCAGCGCGGTCAGGCGCAGAAGCGCCTCGTGCGGAGAGCCCAGTGTGACCAGGCAATCGATCCTGATCCCCTCGGCGACCATAGCGAGGCGCGGGTGCCCGGCCGGCAGCAGGGCCAGGGCCTGATCCACGGCCAGGAGACACGCAGCAGGATCGGTGTCCACCAGAACGTAGGCCAGTTGGGTGAGCGTCCGGCTTCGGAGGAAGGGCTGACCGGCGGCCTCGAAGAGCGACTCCGCACGGCGCAGGATCGCGGCGGCGCCCTCAGCGTTGCAGAGATCGTCTTCAAGTGCCCCTTCGACGCAGAGCACCTTGCCCTCGGCGACTCCGTTTCTCGTTCCTCTCGCGGCATATTCGAGGCCCTCCCTCAAGACGGCGCGTGCCGCGGGCCAGCGGGCCAGTCGGCGGCGGGTGTTCCCAATCTCCGCGCAGCACTCGGCGCAGAGATCGTTCTTCAACTCGGAGGAAAACTTCGAGGCAGGCAACTGCTGGGCGACGATCAGGGCGAAGCCGAAACGCTCATTGGCATCCACCAGCTTCTCCGCCGTAGCTCCCGCCTCGAGCAGGAATTCCACAGCCCCGAGCGTGTGGAGAGCCCGGGTGGTGCGGACCTTGTCTCGCCGCGCCTTCTCGGGGAGGGCCAGGACCTCGGGCCATGCGGCCTGTGCCTCCACCAGATCGAGGGCCCTCTCCTGCTCCGCCTCCTGGAGCTCCACGATCTTCCGCAGCGGGCCCTGCACCACGAGCGTGCCCGCGGCCCTCTGGGCGGTGATCGCACGGGCCGCGAGCAGCCAGCAGTCGCGGCAGCCGGTCAGGTGCTCCGCCGCCCGCTGCTCCTCGTAGGGAGATGTCTCCCCGGCGAACAGGCGGCGCAGTCTCTCCAGAGTCTCGTGAGACTCCTCAAACATTCACTCCCCCTCCTCATCCTCGCAAGCGGAAGCGCATCGGAAGTTAGCGGATCGCGAAATGTCGCGTTCGTAGTATAGCCAGAAGGAGCGGAGCCGCGCTCACCGCGGCTCCGCCGAAACGATCAACCGAGAGGATCCCACTTGCTGCCCAAGTCGGGTTGGACCGGAGGGGTGGTGCCGAGACCCAGGGGATCCGAACTGCTACTGAGGTCCGTGGAGGCCGACACGATGAGATAAAGCAGCCGCAGAGCCAGGCGAAGCATGGCTTTCCTTTCAGGGACAGGTGGACCGCCCGGGCGCGATTGCCCGTGTGGAGAGGGTGTCCCTCGAGCCGGAGTGTCCGCCTTCTCCGGCGCAAAGGACAAGTTTTCGCGGAGGGATCTTTGCAATGGATACGTTCTCGATTCCGACCCTGGTCACCGACCGCCTGCTCCTGCGGGCTTTTCGCGCGGGCGATGTCGAAGATTACGCCGCGCTCAATGCGGACCCCGAGGTGTTGCGCTTCCGGGGTGAAAAGCCGTGGGACCGGGGACGGGCCTGGAGGCACATGGCGTTTCTCCTGGGGAGTTGGCCGCTCGGGGGAGCCGGCATGTGGGCGCTGGAGCACCGGGAGACGGGAGAGCTCGTCGGCATCGCCGGCTTCTCCGAGCCGGCCGGCTGGCCCGGCTTCGAGCTCGCCGGGGCTCTGGCCCGCCGCTTCTGGGGCCAGGGCTACGCGACCGAGAGCGGGCGAGAGGCGCTCGCCTACGCATTCACCGTTCTGGAGAAGGAACGCATCATCAGCCTGATCCACCCGGAGAACCGGGCGTCCATCCGGGCCGCCCAACGGATTGGCGAACGGCTGCTCGGCCGCATTCAGCATCTCGGACAGGAGATGCTGTGCTACGGGCTCGACCGGGAGACCTGGCTGCGCGAGGTGGCCCCAGAGGCGGGGCCGGACGGCCCACGTGGCGAGAGGGCTGGGAGCTACCCGTAATCAGCCGCATCGATCACCGCTTCGAAGAAGGCGTTCTCCTGCGGCGTGCCGGCTTTCGCGATGGCGCGGAGGACGGTCGGCACGGTGTGACCACCGAAGGTCTTCTCGGCGCCGAGCTGGTCGCCGACCCAGGGGACGTAGTCGGGTGTGCCGGTGAGACCTTTGGTGTCCCAGCGGTTCATCTCGACCCGTTCCAGGCTGCCTTCGGGGGAGATGAAGAGGACGGGGGACAGCTCTTCGTTGCCGATCTTGACGTGCACGCGGGCGACGCGGTTGTTCACTTCTTCCCAGCGCGGCTTCCAGCCGGACCAGGAGCGGGGAAGGAGGGCCGAGGGGAGACAGAGGGGAGGATCTGCCTTGCGGTGAAGGGCGATTTGACGCCGCCGGGGCGCAGGCCGATGCGTCCGTGCATGGTGAGGACGACGGAGCGCGCGAGCGGGGTTCCCGGAGCGAGGGTGTGCTGGAAGTAGCGGCGGGCGGGCGCCGGGAGGTCCTGCACACTGGCGGGATCGAACGTCTCGCCGCCGGGCGGCAGGCGGAGGCTTTGCCAGAGGGCGTCGAGAGAGTGGTCAGCGGGCACGGGGTCTCTCCGAGTCTATGGTGGCGAGCGCCTTGGCGGCCAGGTAGGGGAAGTCCCGGGTGAGGGCGGTCTTCTGGCTCTTGGCGAAGAAGCCGCGCGCGGCGGCGGCATCCCCCGCGGCGGCGGCGCGCGCTCCGAGGATGAAGTAGACGTGGGGGAGGAGCTCCGCGTCGGCGTCTCCCGCGGCGCGGACGAGGTCGGCGGCCCGCTTTTCTTCTGATACGGCGCTGCGCAGGGCCTCGGTCAAGGCGGCGAGCAGGTTGAATTCTCCGGGACGCCCCGGACCCAGGGCGGTGCTCAGCTCGGCGAGCCGTTCGTCGGCCTGCCGGCGGTCGCCGGCGAGGAGCAGGGCGGCGGCGCCGTAGACGTGGCTGAGGGTGGGCCGGCCGTGAACGGGCGGCAATTCCTTGTCGACCACGGCCGCGGCGTCGCGGAAGCGCTTCTCGGCGAGCGCTTGATCGAGGTGGAGCGCGGCGAGCGACCCGGCGAGGTCTATGCGCAGGCGCGCTCCGGCGAGCAGCTTGTCGAGGTCGGGCTTGCGGCCGGCGAGGCGGTCGAGCTGAACGCGCAGATCCCAGGCGTCCGGGCTCAAGATCTCCGCCGGATAGCGGTCGGCGAAGAGCCGCTCCGCGTCGTCGAAACGGCCGGCGGCGAGGGCGAGGATCCAGCGCGCCCGCCAGAGCTCCTGGGGATCTTCCGGATCTTTCTCCCGGCGGAGCCTCACCGCGGCGCGCTCCACGGCTCCGGCGCCCACCGCCGCGCGCGCGTAGAGCACGCCCACTTGGGCGTCGTGCCCGGGGAGGTCGATCGCGCTCTGCAGGGCTTCCAGGGCTTCGGCGTAGCGCTCGCGCCCGAGGAGCGAATACCCTTTCGCGGCGAAAGCGGCTGCCAGCTTGGGATCGCGGCGGACGGCCTCGTCATACTCGGCGAGCGCCTGATCCTTGTCTTTCAACAGGCGGCCATAGAGATAGTGGTTGGCGCCGATCTCCGGATGGGCGGTGAGCCGGGCCTGGTACTCCTTGAGGAGAGCGTCCCGCTGGCCGGCGGCCACGGCAGCGTTCTGATAGGCCCGGTGGGATTCGACGAGCTCGCCGGGGCAGGCGGTGACCCACTCCTTCGCCACGGCCAGCGTGTCCTGCGGCCGGTGCTCCTGCTCCATCAGGTTGATCAGTGTCCTGCGCGCCCCGGCATGGCAGGGAGTGAGCCCGATCTGCTGGCGCAGGAGTGCCTCCGTTTCCGCGAGGTTCCCCTGCTTGTAACGGACGAAGGCGAGGTCGAAGAGGCGGTCCGGCGCAGTGGGTTCGGATTTGCCGGACACCCCCGCCGGGCTCGCCTCCCCCTTGGCCGGCTCCGGCTGGAAGAGGTTGCGCCGGCAGCCGGCCACGCCGCCGGCGAGCACGGTGGCGAGGCCGCCCAGGAGCAGAAGGGCCGGGAGAGCGGGGCTGCGGCGCTCGGGCATCGGCTCACTCCATGCCGAGCTGCTTCATCCGCTGGATCAATCCGCGTTTCGACACCTGGAGACGTTCCGACATGGCATTGAGGTTGTTGTGGCAGACGTCCGCGGCTTGCTGGATTTCGGCGATCTCGAGATCGACGGCCTTGCGGATGCCGGGCAGCTTGTCCATGAGCACGTAGAGCGAGGGGCGGGAGATGCCGAGCTCGGCGGCGGCCGACTTGACCTCCCAGTTGTTGGCGCGGAGCGCGGCGAGAACCTCCTCGACCGGCACGTCGGAGGGGGAGCGGTAGCTGCCCGCCGGCGCCTTGCGGCGCAAGCCGGTCTCCATGCCGGGGCCGCCGGAGATGCCGGCGAGGGCGGCCCGGCTCGGATCGCGCAGCAGGCGCTCGATCTGCGGCCCGATCTGGACCGCGTCGAAGGAGCGGCTGTCGATGACGAGCTGGCGCACCGCGTTGCGGAGCTGGCGGACGTTGCCCGGCCAGTCGTGGCGCGCCAGGCGGGCCACCAGCGAGGCGGGGAGCCAGGGCGCGGGGGTGCCGCCCACGTTTCCAACACCGGCGGCACCGCCAACACCGCCCGGCGCGGTCAGGCGGTGCTCCTCGCCGACCGCCGCCAGCTCCTGGCGCAGGAAGTGGATGAGCAGGAGACCGAAGTCGTCGCGCCGCTCGCGCAAGGGCGGGAGCCACATCTCGTAGCCGGTGAGGCGGTGCAGCAGCGGCGCGCGGAAACGCCCTTCCAGGATGGCCGCTTCGAGGTCGGCGTCGGTCGCGGTGATCAGCCGCACGTCCACCTTCTGGGTGGACGGGCTGCCGACGCGCTGCACCTCGCCGGTTTCGAGCACCCGCAGGAGCATCACCTGCACGTCGAGCGGTGTCTCGCCGATCTCGTCGAGGAACAGCGTGCCGCCGTGGGCGCGCTGGAAGTAGCCGGCCTGATCGCGCACCGCTCCGGTGTAGGCGCCGCGCACCACGCCGAACAGCTCGGAGGAAGCGAGCGACTGCGGCACCGCTCCCATGTTGACCGCGATGCACTCCGCCTCGCGCCGCCGGCTCGTCGCATGGATCGCCCCCGCCACCAGCTCCTTGCCGGTGCCCGTCTCGCCGCGGATGAGGACCGGCAGGTCGAGGTCGGCCACGCGCCAGATCTCATGGCGCAGCCGCTGGATGCCTTCGTTCTCGCCGATCAGCCCGGCGAGCGGCGGAGCGGCGGCATGCACCGGCACCTCCACCGCCTCATGCAGCAGCAGCACGATCCGTTCGGCGAGCTCCAGCACCACGCCCCGCTGGATGGCGGCGGCGGCGAATTCGCACGCCGCCTGCACCGGACCCGCCTCGGTGACCACCCGGGTGCGGCTCTCGCCGACCAGCAGGCGCACGCCGCCGGCCTCGCCGCCCGGCGACAAGCGAATCGGGCTGCGGCTCAGGTGAAGGTCGGCGAGCGGCCGCGAGATGCCGTCGGCACCGAGAAAGTCCGGGCTGCTCCGCGAGAGGAGGACGCTGCGCCCGGCCGCCAGCTCCGGCAGCACGGCCCGCTCCCCGATGCGCCCCAGCTCCGGGTGATAGAGGATCGTGAGGACCTGGACCCGTGCCCGCGCTCCCTCGTGCGAAGACTGGCCGCTCCAGACGTGTTGAGCCGTCAGGTCACGGGTCTCTTCTGCCATGAGAAAGTCCAGTCTAGCAAAACGGGGGCGATCTATGGCACCACGAGCGCCTTCTTCCCCCCCCGCACGTAGGTTTCCATCAGCTTGAAGATGCGGCGGTACTCGTCGAGCCAGCTCGTGGCCTCGCGGAAGCCGTGCGGCTCGACGGGGTAGACGGCGAGCTCGAAGTTCTGCTTCTTGAGCTCGATCAGGCGCTGCACCAGGCGGACGTTGTCCTGGAAGAAGACGTTGTCGTCCTGCATGCCGTCGCAGATGAGGAGCGGCTTGGTGAGGCCGGCGGCGAATTCGATCGGGGAGCTCGCCGCATAGGCTTCGGGGTCGACCTCGGGGGTGTTGAGGATGTCCGAGGTGTAGCCGTGGTTGTAGTGCGCCCAGTCGGAGACCGGACGGAGCGCCGCGCCGGCGGCGAAGAGGTCGGGAGTGCGGAAGAGGGACATGTAGACCATGAAGCCGCCGTAGGAGCCGCCATAGACGCCGACGCGCTGCGGATCGACGTTCTTGTGCTTCACCAGCCAGGCGACGCCGTCCTGCAGGTCTTCGAGCTCGGGATGGCCCATCTGCCGGTAGATGGCGGCGCGCCAGGCCCGGCCGTAGCCCGCCGAGCCCCGGTAGTCCATGTCGATCACCACGTAGCCGCGCTGCGCCAGGTAGGTGTGGAACATGAATTCGTGGAAGTAGGACGACCAGCCGGCGTGCGCGTCCTGGAGGTAGCCGGCGCCGTGCACGAAGACGACCGCCGGCCGCTTCTCCTTGGTCGCTCCCGGGGGCGTATAGACGCGCGTGTAGATGGGCTCCGCCTGGTGGGTGGAGGGGATGGCCACGATGTCAGGCGTCACCCAATGCTGGGAGGTGAACGCCGCGCTCACCGTGTGGGTGAGCTGCTTCGCCTCCGCCTGTTGCCGGTTGTCCTGCACGAAGAGCTCGTTCGGCCGCACGAGCTGCGAGTTGGCGAGCAGGAGGCGGCTCTCGTCCGGCGAGAGGAGGTAGGTGGTGAGACCGCCCAGGCGGCTGAGCTGCTCGCTGGCACCGCTGGTGAGGTCGACACGGAAGGTGTTGTACTGGCCCGGATGCTCGGCGTTGGCGGTGTAGTACATGAAACGGCCGTCGCGCGACAGGCCCGGGTTCGAGACCTCGAATTTGCCGTGGGTGAGCTGGCGTGGCGCGGCGCCGTCGTGCACGGACTGCAGATAGAGGTGGGAGGTGCCGCTCTCCTCGGAGAGGTACCACAGGGTGGTGTTGTCCTTGAGCCAGCCCATCTCGTTGAAGTCGAAGCCGATCCAGGCCGGATCGGTGAGGCGGTGGCGGCTGGCGAGGACGGGGTGCGCGGCGGCCTCGACGGTGGCGATCCAGCGGTCTTTGTTGTCATAGGCCCGCAGCTCCAGGGCGAGGCGGCTGCCGTCTTCCGACCACTGGGCGTCCACCAGCTCGACGGGGCGCGGTTTTTTCTCCTCGGCCTTTTTCTCTTTGTCCCCGTCTTTCGCCGTGTCTTTGGCTTTGTCCTTCTCTTTGGCTTTCAGGGCCTTGTCGCGCAGCTCCTTGAGCGGATCGTCGGTCAGGCCGGGGAGGGGCGCGAGGTCGATCTCGTACTTTTCATGGTTGCGTAGATCGAGGAGCAGCAGGGTGGGCGTCACCTGCGCTTCGAAGCCCACCTTGGGGCGCACGTCCCGGGTCTCGACGTTGCCGCTGGCGGTGACGAAGTCGGCCATCAGCGACTTCTTGGTGGCTGCCTCCGCGTCTTTCGGCAGAGTGACGACGAGCAGCCAGTCGCCGGAGGGAGAGAGGGCGGTGCGCGCGATGGTGATCTTGTCGCCCAGGTACCAGGGGAGCGGCGGGCGGGTGGGATCGGCCAGGCGCTCGGCCCGGTCCTCGGCGCGCGCGGCGTCCCGGGTCTCCTTGCGCTCGCGGACGATGTCGAACAGGCGGAGCTGCTGCGCCTTCAGGTACTCG
>DATARD010000092.1:0-8777 GCA_036264355.1 Thermoanaerobaculia bacterium | reverse complement strand
GGGGCGTGTCGCCATCGCCGCGAGCAGGTTGACCACCGCGCCGTGCGGCAGCGCCACGCCCTTGGGCAACCCGGTCGAGCCCGAGGTGTAGATGACGTAGGCGAGGGCGTCGCCGCCCTCCTGCCCCAGGGCGTTGCCCTGGGCTGAGGCAGCCCGGGCCTTCGGCCCTTCCCCCAGCCCTTTCTCGGGGTCGGGGGTGAGGGTCTCCCGGCCGGCGAGCACACTTTCCGGCAGCCGTGCCCGCGTCGCCTCATCCATCACCACCCAGCGCAGATCGCAGTCCTCCATCATCAGCGCCAGCCGTTCGGCCGGGTAGTCCGGATCGAGCGGCACGTACGCGGCTCCGGCCTGGATGATCGCGAGGACCGCCACCACCATCTCGGCCGACCTTTCGAGGCAGAGGCCGACGAGGCTCCCCGGTCCAACTCCCCGGTGCCGCAGCTCACGGGCGAGATCGGCCGCGCGGCCGTCGAGATCCTTGTAGGACAGGACGGTCGGGCCGGCGATCACCGCGGGCGCATCCGGCGTGCGGCGGACCTGCTCCGCGAACAGCTCCTGGAGGCTCGCATCGGCGGGGTAGGCGGAGGCGGAGTCGTTCCACTCTCGGGTGAGCTGGTGCCGCTCCGCCGCGCCGAGGAGCGGCAGGAAGGCGACCGGGGTTTCGGGATCGGCGACCGCGGCGGCGAGCAGGGTCTCGAAGGAGCGCAGCAGGCGCCGCATCGTGGCCGTCTCGAAGATCTCACTGTTGTATTCGAGCGTCCCCTGGAGGCGGTCGCCATCCTCGAAGAGGAACAGGGTGAGATCGAACTTGGCGGTGCCGCCGGCCACCTGGGCTTCGTCGGGCAGCGAGAGGGTGAGGCCGCGCACCTCCACTTCGGCGCGCGGGAAGTTCTGGTAGCCGAACATCACCTGGATCAGCGGATTGCGGCTCAGGTTGCGCTCCGGTTGCAGCTCCTCGACCAGGCGCTCGAACGGCAGGTCCTGGTGCGCATACGATGCGAGGGCGGTCTCGCGGACCTGTCCCACGAGCTGTGCAAAGCCTTGCATCTCCGAGAGATCCGTGCGCACGACCAGGGTATTGACGAAGAAGCCGATCAGCCCTTCGATCTCCCGCCGGGTGCGGTTGGCGATCGCCTGGCCGACGGCCACGTCCTCCTGTCGCGCGAGACGGCCGAGGAGCAACGTGAAACCGGCGAGGAGGGTCATCGACTGCGTGGCGCCGCGGCGGCGGGTGAGCGCTGCGAGCGAGCGCGACAGCTCGACCGGCGGCGTGAAGGGCTCGTCGGCGCCGCGGAAGGATTCGACCGCCGGCCGCGGATGGTCGAGCGGCAGCTCCAGGCTCTCCGGGATGCCGGCGAGCTGCCGCCGCCAATAGTCCAGCTCCGCGGCGAGCCGCTCCCCGGACAGCCATTCGCGCTGCCAGACCGCGAAGTCCGCGTACTGGATCGGCAGCTCCGGCAGCGGCGACGGCGCGCCCAGGCAGAACGCGCCGTACAGGCTCGCGACCTCGTGGAACAGGATGCCCATCGACCAGCCGTCCGAAATGATGTGGTGCAGGTTCAACAGCAGCACGTGCTCCCGCGCGGCGATGCGGAGCAGGGCGGCGCGCACGAGCGGTCCCTGGGCGAGGTTGAACGGGCGCTGCGCTTCGTCGCCCGACAGCCGCGCCAGCTCCCGCCGCCGGGGATCCTCCGCCAGCCCCTCCAGATCGACCCGTGGAACCTCGAAGGACGGCGCCGGTGCGATCACCTGGACGGGGCCGTGCTCGCCGGGCTGGAACGTGGTGCGCAGCGCCTCCTGGCGGCGGACGATTTCGCGGAAGGCTCCGCGCAGGGCATCAAGGTCGAGCGCGCCGGTCAGGAGCACGGCGCCGAACATGTTGTAGAACGGGTTGTCCGGTGTCAGGCGGTCGAGGAACCAGAGGCGCTGCTGGGCGAACGACAGAGGCGGATTCCCTGTGCGAGGTGCCGGTAGGATCGGCACGGCCTGGGACGCCGGGGGCTCCCCGCCGGCCGCGAGATGGGCGGCGAGCCGTGCCACCGTCGGCGCCTCGAAGATGGTCCCCAGCGGGATCTCGCAGCCGAGCTCCTCGCGGATTCTCGAGAGGAGACGGGTGGCGAGAAGAGAATGGCCGCCGAGCTCGAAGAAGTCGTCGTGGACACCCACCTGATCGAACCCGAGCAGGTTTCCCCAGATCGCGGCCAGGCGTTGCTCGAGCTCGTTCTGCGGCTCGCGATAGGGGGTCGGGAGATCGGGCCGCTGGTGCCCGGCCGCAGGTCTGGCCGGCGCGGCGGAAGCGCCGGGCTCGGGGGCGGTCCCGGCCTCCGGCGGAACCGGGAGGAGCACGCGAAGGTCCGGCTCGGCGTCCAGCAGGCGCCGCAACACCTCGGCGTTCTGCGGATCGCGCAGCAGGCTGCCGAAGTCCGCGGTGGGGCGGACCGGCTCCCCCCCACCGAGGACCATGAAGCGGCTCGGGTCCACCGCGGTGGCACCTGCCATGAGGCCCTGGCGAGGGGCCTCCACCCAGAACCGTCGCCGCTGGAAGGGGTAGGTGGGCAGGGGGACCCGGCGGCGTCTCTCCGTGCCCTGGAAGGCCTGCCAGTCGATCTCCACCCCGGCCAGCCAGAGCCGGCCCAGAAGTTGGAAGGTGAGCTCCAGGTCGGAAACCGGGTCCTTGACGTGGCGCAGGGCGGTGAAGATCTCGTGCCCCGCCGACTTCCGGGGGTGCCGGCGCGCGAACGAGCCCAGGATGCGGCCCGGGCCCATCTCCAGGAATACCTGCTGCGGCTCTGCGAGGAGCGTGTCGAGACCGGCGGCGAAGCGGACGGTGTGGCGGAGCTGGCGGACCCAGTACTCGGGGTCGGTCGCCTCCTCGTCCCGGATCCAGGTGCCGGTCACGTTCGAGATGAACGGGATGCGCGGGAGCTGCAGGCGCAGGCTCCGCAGGAGCTTCCCGAATTCGCCGAGGATCGGCTCCACCAGGGTCGAATGGGCGGCCACGTCGATGTGCAGCCTGTGCACCTCCAGACCCCGCCCGGTGAGCTCGCGCTCCAGGCGGGCGATCTCCTCGACGGGACCCGACACCACACATTGGGCCGCGTCGTTGATCGCCGCGATGGACAGACCCGCCGCGAGGAGGGGGAGGACCTCCGCCTCGGGCAGCGGGACGCTCAGCATCGCACCCTCCGGGAGGGTCTCGAAGAGGCGGCCGCGCAGCGCCACCACCGCCAGGGCGTCCTCCAGCGACAGGACTCCGGCGAGACAGGCTGCGGCGTACTCCCCGAGGCTGTGGCCGATCAGCGCCTGCGGCCGGACGCCCCAGGACATCCACAGCCTGGCCAGAGCGATCTCGGTGATGAAGAGAGCGGGCAGAGCCGTGGAGGTCCGGCTGAGGGCTCCGCCGGCCGCCCCCTCGACCAGCGACGGATAGAGGGACGGTTTGAGATCGAAGCCCAAGTGCGGCACCAGGAGCTCCAGACAGCGGTCCACCTCGTCGCGGAACACGGGCTCCTGCCGATAGAGCTCCAGCCCCATGTTGGCGTGCTGCGCTCCGCCGCCCGGGAACAGGAACACCACTCGGCGGCGGACCGGCTCCGGGACCAGGGTCAAGAGTCGTTGCGGGTCGCGCGATGCGAGGGTCTGGAGGGCGTCCTCCCGGCTCGCGCAGACCAGCATCCGCCGGTGATCGAAAGAGTGGCGTCCGCGCCGCAGCGTGTGGGCCACATCGGCCAGGAGTGCCTCGGGATGGCGCTCCAGCCAAGTGGCCAGCTTGTCAGTCGCTTCCTCCAGGGCGCCGGTGGTGCGAGCCGACAGCAGCAGGAGCTGGTACGGCCGCGAGTCTCCGGAAGGCTCCGCGGGGGGGGCCTCCTCCAACACCGCATGGGCATTGGTGCCGCCGATGCCGAAGGAGCTCACGCCGGCCCGCCGCGGCCCCCCGTCCACCTCCCAATCGGTCAGACGGTCCATCACCCGGAAGGGGCTCTTCGCGAAGTCGATGGCCGGATTCGGCGTCTCGAAATGCAGGCTCGGCGGGATCTGGCGGTGCTCCAGGGCGAGCACTGTCTTGATCAGGCCGGCGACGCCTGCCGCGGACCCGAGGTGCCCGATGTTGGTCTTGATCGAGCCCAGTCCACAGAAGCCCTGCCGCTCCGTTTCCACGCCGGTGCGGCGAAAAGCCTGGGTCAGGGCCGCGACCTCGATGGGGTCGCCGAGAGACGTGCCGGTGCCGTGCGCTTCGACGTAGCCGATGCTAGAGGGTGGGACGCCGGCCGCGGCGTGCGCCGTGGCGATCACCTCGGCTTGGCCTTCGATGCTCGGGGCGGTGAAACCCACCTTCAGCGAGCCGTCGTTGTTGATTGCCGTGCCCCGGATCACCGCGCGGATCGTGTCGCCATCGCGCAGGGCGTCTTCCAGCCGCTTGAGGACGACGACGCCGACGCCGCTGCTGGAGATCGTGCCGCGGGCCCTGGCGTCGAAAGCACGGCAGTGGCCGTCCGGCGAGCTGATGCCCCCCTCCTCGTACAGGTAGCCGGCTCGCTGGGACGCACTGACGCAGACGCCTCCGGCAAGGGCCGTGTCACACTCGCCGGAGGCGAGGCTGCGGCAGGCATGGTGCACGGCCACCAGGGAGGTCGAGCAAGCGGTCTGCACGGCGACGCTCGGTCCCCTTAGATTGAGCTCATAGGAGACGCGGGTGGCGAGAAAGTCCTTGTCGACGCCCTGCCAGGCCGCCCAGAGGCCGGCCTCCTGAAGCAGGTCCGGCCTCGCCAGGAGATGGAACGCATAAGTGCTCATGTCGGCACCACCCCAGACGCCGACGCGGCCGGGGACCCTGCGCGGATCGTAGCCGGCGGCCTCCAGGGCCTGCCAGGAAGATTCCAGGAAGAGCCGGTGCTGGGGGTCCATCATCTCGGCTTCGCGAGGAGTGAAACCGAAGAGCTCGGCATCGAAGAGCTCGATCCCCTCGAGCACCATCCCGGACTTGACATACCTCGGGTCGGCGAGCATCTCCGGCCGGACCCCCGCCGCCAGCAACTCCTCGTCGGTGAAGGACACCACGGCCTCGTGGCCTTCACACAGATTGGCCCACAGCTCGTCGACGCTGGCGGCTCCAGGGAACCGGCCGGCCATGCCGATGACGGCAATCCCTGCAGCCGGCCGTTCGAGCGGCGCGAGAGGCGCCGCGACAGTCGCCGGAAGGGCCACCATGTCCTTACCGAGGTGCTCGGCGAGAGCTCGCACGGTGGGGTACTGGAAGAGCTCGACGACGGTGAGATCGCGGCCCAGCCGTTCCCGCAGGCGGGCGTGGACCTGGATCATCAGGAGCGAATGGCCGCCGGCGTCGAAGAAGTTGTCCTCGCGGCCCACCCGATCCAGGCCGAGCACTTCCTGCCAGATCCCGGCGATGGTCTGCTCCAGGGTGCTGCGAGGCGCGATGTAGACGTCCGCTCCCGTGTCGGTCCGTTCCGGAGCCGGCAGGGCCCTTCTGTCCACCTTGCCATTGGGTGTCAGTGGCAGCGCCTCCAGCACCACGAAGGCCGACGGCACCATGTACTCGGGCAACCGCTCTCTCAGGAAGCTGCGCAGCTCCAAAGCCTCGGGGGGATGATCCTCCTCCGCCACCACATAGGCCACCAGCCGCCGCTCCCCAGAATCGGACTCCCGCAGGACCACCACTGCCGCCTCGACCGCAGGGTGCTCTACCAACGCCGACTCGATCTCCCCAGGCTCCACCCGAAAACCACGGATCTTGACCTGGTGATCCACCCGGCCCAGAAACTCCAGATCACCGCTCGCCCGGTACCGCGCCAGATCACCGCTCCGATAGAGCCGGCCTCCTGGCAACGGCGATCGCGGATCTGGCACAAAACGCTCGGCCGTCAGGTCCGAGCGGCCGACGTAGCCACGCCCCACTCCCACTCCGCCCAGGCACAGCTCGCCGGCCACACCCAAACCCACAGGACGCAGCTCCCGGTCCAACACGTAGGAGCGAACGTTTGACAGCGGACGGCCGATCGGCGGACCCGCCCCTGCGCTCCCCGGCTCTTCCACCAGGTACGCCGTTGAGGTGACCGTTCCCTCGGCCGGTCCGTAGCCGTTGAAGAACCGGCGGCCCGGACTCCGCCAATGCTCGAACGCCTCCCAGCTACACCGCTCTCCCACGGCCACCACCGACGACAGCTCCGCCAGATCCTCTCCCCGCGAGACTGACAGCAGAGAAGCCGGCAGGAACACCGTCGTGATCGATCGCTCCCGCAGGATCCCGGTAATCTCGCGGCCCGCAAGCAGCGACTCCCGCCCCCCCAGGCACAACGTGCCTCCAGACGCCAACGCCGTGAACAGCTCCCACACCGACACATCGAAGCTGAAGGAGGCGAACTCCAGCACACGGCTTTCCGGACCCACACCGAAAAGGCGGTTCGACGCACGGATCAGATTCACCAGACCCCCGTGCTGGAGCGCGATTCCTTTGGGACGACCCGTCGAGCCCGAGGTGTAGATCACATAGGCCGTATGCAACGGCTCCACCCCTCTCCAGGGCTCTACGGCCTCCGTCTCAGATCCCCAGGAATCATCGAGAAGCAGGAAGGGCACGCTCTGCGGCAACAGCTCTGTCAAGCCCGGCTCCACCAGCAGCACCGCGGCACCGCTGTCCTTCGCCATGTAAGCCAGACGCTCCGGTGGATAGCCCGGATCGAGCGGCACGTACGCCCCACCCGACTGAAGCACGGCGAGCACTGCCACCACCCGCGCCAACGAGCTCCCGGAACAAATCCCCACTGCCACCTCAGGCCCCACCCCCAGACCGCGCAGACGGCGGGCCAAAGCACCAACCTGACGATGCAGCTCGACATAGCTCAGAGCTTCGCCGGCTCCCTCCACCGCCACGGCATCCGGACGCCGCCGCGCCCACTCCGCGATGAGCTCGTGCACAGAGACCGGGCCGGCAAGGTCCTCCGCCCCGTCGTTCCATTCCACAGTGAATTGCTGCTCTTCTGACTCGCTCAGCAGCGGCAGCGCCGAGACCCGCAGGTCTGGCCTTTCTGCCGCTCCCACCAAGAACCGCTCAAAATAGGATAGGAAACGCAGCGTCGTCGTCCCGTCGAACAGGTCCGTGCTGTATTCGAGGCCACCTCGTAACCCGTCCCCGCTCTCCCCCAGGGACAGGCTCAGATCGAACTTTGCCGTCCGCCCCGGGCTTGCCATAACGCTCAGGCTCAACCCCGGAAGCTCGAAAACACCTCCCGGAGCATTCTGCAGAGCCAACGTCACCTGAAACAGCGGCGTGGATGACAGGCTCCGCTGCGGCGAAAGCTCCTCGACCAGCTTCTCGAACGGCACATCCTGGTGCGCATACGCGCCCAGAGCTGACTCTCTCACTCGAGCCAGCAGCTCCGAGAAGCTCGGATCTCCGGACAGATCCGTCCGCAGCACCAGCGTGTTGACAAAAAACCCGATCAGTCCTTCGGTCTCCACACGCGTCCGGCCAGCAATCGGCGAACCGACCGTCAGGTCCTCCTCGCCCGAGAGGCGCGACAGGAGCGACCCAAATCCCGCCAACAGGACCATGTAGAGCGTAGCGCCCTCGCGACGACCCAGAGCCGTAAGAGCCCGCGAAAGGGGCTCTGCAATGTGGCAAGAACCACTGGCGCCCATCGTGCTCCGCACCGCCGGGCGCGGACGGTCCGCCGGTACATCGAGCACGGACGACACTCCCGACAGACGCTTCCGCCAGTAGGCAAGCTGGCCTTCCAGCACGTCTCCGCTCAACCACTCCCGCTGCCACAACGCATAGTCCGCATACTGCACCGGAAGCGCAGCAAGACGCGGAGGGCGACCCTCGACCAGCGCTCCGTAGACCTCCGCCACCTCGCTCACCAGCACACCCATCGACCAGCCGTCGCTGACGATGTGATGCATCGTCAGCAACAGCACGTGATCCTCTCTCCCCAACCACAGAAGCGTCGTCCGCAGCAGCGGACCCGACGAAAGATCAAACGCACGGACCGCTTCAAGATCCGACAGACATTGGACCTCTCTCTCCTGCTCAACAGGAGAAAGACCCGACAGATCGACCTGCGGCAACGAGACCATGGGCTGAGGCAAGATCACTTGGGCCGGCCGGTCGCCGCAAACCGCAAACACTGTCCGCAGCGACTCGTGACGAGCTCCGATCTGCCGCAGGCTCTCCAGCAGGCTCAATGGATCGAGCCGGCCACGAAGGCGGACCGCTCCCGGAATGTTGTACGCCGCGCTGCCAGGCTCGAGCTGATCGAGAAACCAAAGTCGCTCCTGAGCGAAAGAAAGACGGATCTCCCGATCCCGGTGCACTGCCATCAGCGGCAGAGTCCCAGGCCTCTCGCCCGCCAGAGAGCGGACCACCGCGGCCAGGCCCGCTACTGTCGGCGACTCGAACAAACGCCGCAGCGGTAGCTCTACACCGAAAGTCTCCCGCACTCGCGACACCACTCGTGTCGCCAGCAGCGAGTGACCACCCAGATCAAAAAAACTTTCCTCAACCCCCAACCGCTCCACACCCAGGACCTCTGACCAGATGCCATACAGCAGCTCCTCGACTGGATCTCGCGGTGCCGTCGAGATCTCCGGCTTCTGCCACTCCGGAGCCGGCAGTGCCTGCCGGTCGACCTTGCCATTGGGTGTCAGTGGCAGCGCCTCCAGCACCACGAAGGCCGACGGCACCATGTACTCGGGCAACCGCTCTCTCAGGAAGCTGCGCAGCTCTAAAGCCTCGGGGGGATGATCCTCCGCCGCCACCA
>DATARD010000019.1:0-106847 GCA_036264355.1 Thermoanaerobaculia bacterium | reverse complement strand
GAGCAGCATGTCAAGGCCCCCCGACGGTCACCCATCGCACCAGGCGCTCCAAGGGCACGAAGCCGTCCCAGATGGGTTCGAAGTGCGTCATCTTCCCCACCTCCGGCAGGCGGCAGACCCCCCGCTCGGCGGCGGCCGTGGCGAAAGCCAGACGGCGCTCGCCCGGCAACGCCAGGCCGATCGACTGGATGTCCGGATTCGCCAGGGCCGCGGCGCGCTGCAGATCGTCGACACCTCGGACAGTGATCACCCGTCCATAGCAAGGCTCGGCCAATCCCTCCTCCTCGTCGTAGAGCACGGTCCAGGCCAGGTCGCCGCTGTGCCACACCTGATGGCGCATCTCGTATTCGATGCGCCGCAGGCGGATCGCCTGGGCGGTGCCGGCCTCCCAGCCCGCCGGCGGGATCCGCTCGGCGGCCTTGGCCATCTCGCCGGCCAGGTCCGCGGCGAAGGCGTCCGGTGCGATCCGCCCGCCGGACTCCACGAAGATCGTGTGGGGTGAGGAGCATCCATACTGATCGAACGCCGAGCAGTCGACGGCCGCATGGCGGAGCAGGCGGCGGTACGGCCGCTCTTCCGCCAGCGCCTCGCGGCCGATGCACATGTAGGAGAGCTTGGGACCGAAGAAGACGTCCTGGCAGTCGTAGCGGTGCGGCAGACCGGCCAGCGCCTCCATGGCGTCGCGCCCTCCCCACGCGATGCGCAGGTCGGCTGCGCGCGAGAGGGCCTCGGCCGCCGGGTGGCCGTGATCGTGGTACACCACGGCGATCGTCCGCACCAGATCCCGGCCCCGGACCACGCCCTGGGGGAGCCTCACTTCGCACCGCCCCAGCTCCTCCACCATGGCTGGGAGCAGATGGCGCAAGGCATGGGGCACTTTCACGATGTTCAGGTTGCGCGTCAGGAGGGTCTGCGCGAGCACGAACCAGCCGATGAGCGGCACGTTGCCCGCCACCCAGTGGACGGCGAGACCGCGAGGGACGAGGAGGAGCTGGGCACGGGAATTGAGTGGGCCGGGCACGGGGCCGTCCAGCGCACCACGATGGCCCCGCAAGGCGAAATCGAGCATACCGCGCAGGTGCCGAGCCGTACACCACTGGGCCAGGAAGTCCAGGCCCTGTTTGTGGAACGGCGCGAGCGCCGGGGCCGCCAGCCAGCGCTCGGCGGCCTGGGCGAGGAGAGCGATCAGACCTTCCAGAGGAACCCGTTTCAGCCAATCGTGCGCCAGGCGGAGATCGGCGATGAGCGCCTCCGGGGACAACGGGCCGCCGGGCTCCGCGCCGCGATGCAGCAGCACCTGCCAGGTCGCGTCGGTCACATCATGTCCGGCGCGCGGCCGGCCGCGCTCCAGGTACTTGTTCGCCAGGACGTCGCCGCAGCCCCGGGCCTCCGCCATCGCCGCCCGCCCGGTGACCTGGAAGGCGGTTCCCAGACGGCCGCAGGCGCACCCGTCGCGGCCGGTGATCACCCCCAGGTCGTCGGTGACCACGGAGATGCCCGGATAGGAGTGGGGCAGAGGGCAGACGCAGTGCAGCAGTCCTTCGCGGCCGTCCGGCAGCAGGTCCAGGGTGATGGGATCGCGCACGAAGACCTCACCGAAGGCGGGCACGTGCTTGTTGCCCGCCGGGCATTCCGGATAATTCATGCCCATCTGCTCGGTGAAACCATAGACGTCGACGATGCGGTCCGCGGTCACACTGAGGACCGCGGCGGCCATGGCATTGAAGGTCGCCTTGTCGACGCTCTCCGCCGCCAGCTTCTTCCAGCCGCCGATGTGCAGGACGGAGCTCCCCGGCGGCAGCTCGAGCGTGCGGCCGGCGCCGTGGTACGGCCGGATCAGCAGATCGAAGAGCACGTAGGTGAATCCGAAGAGCACGGGCGGCGCCCCCGCCTCCGCGGCGGCGCGGCGCGCGGCCTCCAGGAGGTCCTCGTCGAGGAGCAGGCGGCCGTCCGCGCCGGCGCGGAGGACGAAGTGGTTGGACGAGGCTTGGCGCAGGAAGCCGAGCACCGCGGCGCGCCGGGCGCCGATCAGGTGCGGAGTGAGCTCCGGGTCCACGTCCACGAAGATGTAGGGCCGGCGCCGCGGGCCAAGGAGGTCGCCGAGCACCCGCGCCAGGGCCCGCGTCTGCCGCCGGGCGGTGACGGCGTCGATCAGCACCTGACTGGGGGCGCCGTTGGTCGCCGAGGACGTCAGGGTGAAGCGCACGTCCGCGGACGGGACGGACAGCAGGTCCGGTCCGAGCCGCTTGAAGGCGATGGCCGGCAGCAGAGGATACTCGGCCAGAGGACGGGCGGGATCGGCGGCGTCGATGCCCCGGCGGGCACACAGGCGCCGGAAGCCCTCGTTGTGCTCCAGATGATGCGCCAGCTCCGCCGCCATCGCCGCTTGCAGAAGCACCCGCTTCTCCACCGCCGCGACGCCGTACGGCGGCAGCTCGAAGAGAGCCGCCAGCGGCTCGTTCGGATCCCTGGTCATGCGGCCGACCTCAGCAGCAGGCGGTGGTAATCGTCCACCGTCAGGTCCACGGGGTGGAACCGCGTGCAGACGTCAGCCAGCGCATCGGCGCACAGCCGCAAGGCGAGACCGTCGTCCAGGGCGGATACGTCGAGCGCGCGGGGCAGGCCGCCATAGCTCTGCAGCTCGGCCAGGAGGTCCTCGACCCGGGCGAGGCCGGCGGCGTCTTCCAGGCGCGCCAACCGTGCCGCCGTCGCCTCCTGCTCCCGGTGCGCTCCCAGTACCGCGGGCAGGCACAGGCCGTTGGCGGTCCCGTGACCGATGCCGAGGCGGGCGAGCTGGTGGGCCAGGGCGTGGCAGGCGCCGACCCCCTTGAGGTTCTGGACGAGGCCCGCGAGATAGGCGGCCAGTTGCAAGGTGAGGATGCCTTGTGGGTCCCGCGGATCGCGCCGGTAGCTGGGGAAACCCGCGGCGATCATCTGCAGCGCTTTTTCGGCGAAAGCGTCCGCCAGAGGGTTCGCCAGCCGCGACAGATAGCCTTCCACCGCGTGGGTGACCGCGTCGATCAGCCCGGCGGCGAGGACCGGCGGGGGGATCCCGGCCAGCAAGTCCGGATCGAGGATCGCCAGGTCCGGCAGGAGGTCGTGGCTGACGATCGGCACTTTGCGCGGCGGATCTCCCAGTGTCACCAGCGCCGCCGAGGAGCCCTCGGCGCCGCTCCCCGCCGTGGTGGGGAGGAGCGCCAGCCGGCATCGCCGCCGCACCGGGGGCAGGGAAAAGGGTCGCTCGTACTCGGCGAAATCGGTCTCCGGAGCTTCCGTCAGGACCATCAGCAGCTTGGCCGCGTCCAGGCTGCTGCCGCCGCCGACGCCGACGATGAGGTCCGGGGGGCTGCCCGCGCAGGTGGCCGCCATGGCCTGCAGATGCTCCACCGCCGGCTCTCCCCGCGGCCGCCGGACCACGGTGACGCGCGCAGCCTTCAGCCGGCCGCGGATCTGGTCCAGCAGGCGCGGCGCCAGGGACTCGCCGGTGACCACCATCGCATGGGACGCCGGCAGGCCCTGCAAGGCCACGCTCGCCTGCGGTCCATAGACCGTGTCCCCGGGCGTCACCAGGCGGGGCAGGGGGATCGGCAGACGGATCATCTCTGCAGCCGTTCGACCAGGTCGATCAGGTCGGACACACCCTCCAGGTCCACCACGTCGTCGAGATCGAACACGAGATTGAACTCCCGCTCCACCGCCGAGACGACCGCCATGTGGTTGAGACTGTCCCATTGCGGGATGTCTCCCATCATCATCTCTGCCGTGATGCTCTCCTGCGGCACGCGCAAAGCCCTGGAGACGGTCTGGATCACTTTGTGCCTGAGCTCGTCCATGATTTGCCGTCAGCTCTTCACGCGCTTGATCGGACGGGCTGGATTGCCGGCCGCCAGCAGGTGCGGTCCGATGGACTGCGACACCACGCTGCCCGCGGCGATGACGCTTCCTTCGCCGAGGCTGAGGCCGGGAAAGACGACGCTGCCGGCGCCGATGCGCACACCATTCCCGACGCGGACCGTCGGCGCCTCGTAATAGTACAGCCCTTCCCGCCGGCCCGCTTCGTCGTCCGAGATCGTGCCGGCGGCCAGGAGGGCGCCTGGCATATGGCGGCTGGCCACGAACGTGACACCCGGCCCGACGAAGATGTCGTCGCCGAGCTCGGCGTCCTCACAGATCACGACGTGCTCCATCAGGCGCACGTTGCGCCCCAGGCAGGCGCCTTCGCGGATGACCGTCCCAATCCCCAGCACGCAGCCCGCGCCGAGGGTCGCGTGCTCACGGACCACCACATTGTGTGCCACGTGACAGCCGTCGCCCAGGGAGCTGTGCCGGTAGATCACGCTGTGGCTGCGGACCACGCAGCCCCGCCCCAGGATCGTCTCCTCGAAACTGTTGCGCCGCCTGCACTTCGGGGTGCCGCAGGGGTAGGCCAGATAGACGCCGGGATCGAACTGACAGTCCTCACCGAGGGTACAGGGGCCGAGACATACGGGATCGATGACGGTGCCTCCAATCTCTCCAGAGAGGGCCAATACTACTTCAGGTCGCAGAGAGAGAGGACGACCGCGGCGCCGTCCGGCACCGGCGTGCTGTGGCAGCCGCGGGCCTGGGGGAAGCGGGCCAGGAGCCCGGCCAGGGTGCCGTCGGCGGCGAAGCCGCGGTCCGCCACCACCAGCACCCGCAGCGGCCGGGACGTCGTGAAGAGATGGCGGCTCTGGAGATTGGCGTCCTCTATATAGCCGGAGCCCAAGGGGGCCACCCAGGTGGAGACCGGGAGCACCCGGTGCTGCACCTCCAGCCACATCACGAACGACGAGCCCCAGCCCCGCGGGCCGGCGAGGACGACCACGTCCCGCGGCGAGGGGAGAGCCGCAGCCACCGCCTGCTCCACCGCCGGGAGGTCGCGGCATGCCAGCTCCGGGGTGTAGAGGCCGGCTTCATCCGGCGCGCAGTGAGCGGCGAGACGCTGGCCCACGTCGTTCTTGACGAAGACCGCGGCGGCGAAGAGCAGGGGGAGGACACAGAAGGCTGCCGCCAGGAGAACGCCCCCGGGGCGGCGCCTCCGCTCCGCTCCAGGGCTGAGCCAGCCGGCCAGGACCAGCGGCTGCGCCAGCGGCAGGAAGCCGGCGGCGAAGCGGGTCTCGTGAGCCAGGTAGTTGTAGCCCACGGCAAGCGAAACCGCCAGGAGGGCGAGATAAAAGCCCACCGGCAGGACGGCGGCGAGGTCCGCCTGGGGTCCGGGGGAGAGCCGCCGGCCGCGCCGCAACCCCAGGACGAGGGCCAGTGTGGGGATGATTCCGAAAAGGGACTTGAGCAGCAGACGGTCCGGATCGCTCATGCCGCGGAAGAACGGCAGCCGGGCGTCGCTGAAGTACAGCAGATGGTGGACCCAGAGGTCGGTCTGGAACAGTCCGAGGCCCGGCGCGCCCAGGGTGGAGACCGCCAGGGGGAGCGGCCGGCCGGAGACCGTGTCCTCGGTCGGCGACGCGGAGCGGGTGCCGGTAGCGCTCTCGGCGAGGTTCTTCGAGAGGTGGAGATTGAGGCCGAACAAGGTCGCCACCGGGAGGAGGAAGCCGATCCCCAGGGCGGCGAGACGGCCCGGGCGGAGGCCGGCGGTCCGCCGTCCGGCTCCGCGAACGGCATGGAAGGCCGCCCAGGCCAGGAGGGGGAGCGCGATGAGGAAGAGGGAGTAGCGCAACCAGTAGGTGAAACCCAGCGCCAGGCCGCATAGGAAGAGCCCAACGGCGTCACTCACCCACGCCCCCTCGACGACTCCCTCTCCCCGGTCTCGCAAGGAGGGAAGGCCGGTGTGCAGCACCAGAGCCGCCAGCCATGGGCCGGCGGTGTAGGCCAGCACGTCGGCGGCGCGCAGCGACGCCGCGCCTCCGATGGTGAAGCCGTATCCCGCCAGGGATGCGGCGTAGAGGAAACGGAGCCATCTCGGCAGCTCGATCCGGTCGGCGAGGCGGAGCCAGCCGAGGGAGCCGATCAGGAAAAGGACGAGGCTGGTGAGGCGCAGGGCCGCGCCGAACGGCAGCCCCGTCGCCGGCAAGACGCTGTACAGGAACGGGAACCCCGGGGGCCACCACGTGCTCCACACCAGCCGGTCGCGGCTCAGATCCGCGGTGTCCGGCACGCGCAGGAAGCCCGGAGACGGAACGTCGCCATGCAGCCACTGGCGGACCGACTCGAGCTGGAACGCCGTGTCGCTGTCCAGCCGGTAGGGAACCAGCGCACCGGCCGCGAAGGCGGCGAAGGTGAGACCGAGGAAGAGCAGGAGGGGCCCCTGGCGTGGAAAGAAGCGTGGCAGAGTCATGTTGGCGTTGGAATAGTACTCGAAGAGAACTTCGCACGGAGCGCCGGCTTCCAGCCGGCTGGGTCGGCAAAGCCGACCGGGCTGCGGAGCGCATCTCCAAACAACTCGGGATGTCGCGAAGCCAGCTCTATTCGCGGGCTGTCGATGCCTTCATCAAGGAACATCGCGGATTGGGCGTGCTGGAGGCCCTGGCCGCTGTCTATGACTCCGAGCCCTCGGCGGTTGATCCATTGCTCGATCAGCTCCAGGTTGAGGCGCTGCGTGAGGAGTGGTAGGTGCGCCGATCTCCCAAGGGCGGAGCCAAGGAAAGTCTAGGATCGTTGTAGGTGAGGGCATAAACGGTGAAGAGTCTCTCTGAATGAGGGAGAGATTCTCCGTAAGCCAGAAAACGACTTGGCGGGACGTTCGGAAAGCGGCGCGCCAGCCGGGAGACTCTCTCGGCGGCGGCGATGACTTGCTGGGCGGCTCAGAGAGTCATTTTGCCGGTCGAGAGGCTCTCCGGGCGGAGGAGAAACGGTTCCGAGGCAATGAAATCGTCCTCTCGGCCGCCGAGAGCCTCTCTGGGTTCTCTGCGACTGAATCGTGCGAGAAGAGCGGGCTTCCGGCCGAGCTGAGAGGGTGTTTGGAGGCCATATCGTTGGGCCTCACCCTGGCCCAGAGGCGCTGACCCAAAGTAGTGGAGGGGCTTGCCCCCTCCCGTGCGGGAGGAGGAGCCGAGTCGCGAAGACCGAGCCTTCCCGCCGCCCACCCGGGAGGGGGCAAGCCCCTCCACTACTTTGAGAGAGCGACCCGGGAAGGTGCCACCTTCTTCGCCGAGCGGGAGCCTCGACAGGGCGCCACGAGGAAGGCGTGCCGGCCGAGTGCGCCGAGGTCCCTTTTCCTATCTCGAAGAAAAGCTGAGCCCTTGCTTGCCGTTTCACCCCCCATTGATTCCCGCTATACAGTATGAGAACATCTCCGACCATGCCTTCGATGGCCCACGAGATCCTCATCGATCTCTTCAAAAATCGCCCATCCCTCGCCCCGGAGATGCTGGTCGAGGCTCTCGGTGTCCCGCTTCCGGACTACACGGAGGCTCGGATCGCCTCGGTCGACTTGACCGAGATCCAGCCCGCCGAATACCGCGCCGATGTCGTCGTCCTCCTTCTCGACGGCGACACCCCCGTCCGGGTGGTCATCGTCGAGGTCCAACTGGCGATCGATCCGCGAAAGCGCTTCAGTTGGCCCGCCTATGCGACGGTGTCGCGTGCCATCCACGGCTGCCCGGCCACTCTGCTCGTCGTCGCGCCCGATCCGGACGTCGCAGGCTGGTGCGCGGAACCGATCGAGATCGGCATGCCCGGCTTCGTCCTGCGTCCACATGTACTGCCTCGAAGCGCCGTGCCGGTCATAACGGATCTTGAGGAAGCGATCCGGCGGCCTGAGCTTGGAGTGCTCTCCGCGATCGCGCACGGCGAAACCGAAGAAGGAGCGACGATCGCCGCCGTAGTGGTGCCCGCGATCCAGAAGCTCGACGAGGACAGGGCCAACTTCTACTACGACCTCGTGTACAATTCCTTGAATGAGGCGGCGCGCCGCGCCTTGGAGACGACGATGAAGGGTTACGAATACCAGAGCGATTTCGCGAAGAAGTACGTCGCACAAGGGCGTGCCGAGGGACGCTCGGAGGGACTCACCGAGGGGCTCACCAAGGGGCTCTTCGAGGGACTCACCAAAGGGCGGACCGAGGGGCGGTCCGAGGGGCGGACCGAGGGGCGGACCGAGGAGGCAGCGCGTGCTGTGCTGACTGTGCTTCGGGTTCGCGGCCTTGCGGTGTCCGATGCGGTCCGCGAGCGCATTCTGGCCCAGAAGGATCCGGAACGGCTGGAGCGCTGGCTGGAGAAAGCCGCCGTGGCCGCTTCGGCCGCCGCGGTTCTCGACGAGCCGAACTGAGGCCTACGCCACCGCCCGCCGCAACACCTCCACCACCCTTTCCTGCTGCGCTTCCGTGATATGCGGATCCATCGGCAGCGAGAGGATCTCCCCGGCGGCTTTTTCGGCCACGGGGAAGTCTCCGATCTTGTAGCCCAGGTCTTTCAGCGCTCCATGCAGGTGGAGCGGGGTCGGGTAGTGGATGCCGGCGCCGATGCCTTCGGCGTTGAGACGGGCGAGGACGTCGTCCCGATGCGGTACGCGGATGACGTAGAGATGCCAGACGTGCTCGTTGCCGGGGAGGGTGGGCGGGGTTTCGACGCCGGGCGCTTCGACACCAGAAAGATCCGCGAGGAGGGCGTCGTAGCGGGCGGCGGCTTGGCGGCGGGCGGCGTTCCAGCCTTCCAGGCGCTTCAGCTTGGCGGCGAGGACGACGGCTTGCAGGGTGTCGAGGCGGGAGTTGAAGCCGATCTCGGGATGGTAGTACTTCTTGTCGCTCCCCCAGTTGCGGAGGCGCCGGAGCTTGTCGGCGATCTGGTCGTCGTCGGTGAAGACGGCGCCGCCGTCACCATAGGCTCCCAGGTTCTTGCCGGGATAAAAGCTGGTGCCGGCGCAGGTGCCGAAGAATCTTTTGCCGTTGCGTTTCGCTCCCTGGCTCTGGGCGGCGTCTTCTAGAAGATAGAGATCCCGCGCGCGGGCGATCTCTCCGAGTGCTTCCATGTCCGCGATCTGGCCGAAGAGATGGACCGGCAGGAGGGCGCGGGTGCGCGGGGTGATCTTCTCTTCGACTTTCGCGGGGTCGAGGAGATGGAAGGCGTCGCAGTCGGCGATCACCGGCTTGGCTCCGGCGCGCAGGACGCCGAGCGCGGTGGCGATGAAGGTGTTGGCGGGGACGATCACCTCGTCTCCGGCTCCCAGGCCGAGCGCGCGGATCATCATCTCCAGGGCGTCGGTGCCGTTGCCGACGCCGAGGCAGTGGCGGACGCCGCAGAGGCTCGCGTAGGCGGATTCGAATTCGGTCACCGCCGGGCCGAGGATGAAGGCGGTCGCGGCGAAGACGCGCTCGAAGCCGGCGGCGACCTCGTCGGCGATCTCGGCGTGCTGCGCCTTGAGGTCGACCAGCGGAATATGGCTCAGAGGGCTCATACGGTCTCCTTGCGGCCGTCGTTCCGGAGCGAGCGGGAGAGGGCTTCCAGCACGCGCACGGCGGCGGCGCCGCTTTCGCCGCCGGTCAGCGGCCGGGCGCCGGTCGCGATGCATTCCAGGAAATGGTCGCACTCGCCCTTGAGCGGCTCGCCGCCGGCGACGTCGGGGATCTGGATGTCGCCTTCGCGGATGCTGGTGCGGAACGAGGCGAAGGTGTCGATGAAGCCGGGCGTCCGCCGCTCGGTGACCTGTTTGTCGTAGAGGCGGAGCGGCTCGGAGAGGTTCATGTCGTCGAAGGTCAGCATCCCTTTCTCGCCCACCACGGTGATGTCGCGCACCTTGCGCGGGCTGAGCCAGGAGACGTTGAGGTTCACCATGATGCCGCCGGGGTACCAGAGCTGGGCGAAGACGGCGTCTTCGATCCCCGGGTTGATCCACGAGCCGCCGTGCGCCGCGACGGTGTGCGGCAGGCCGCCGAGCCAGTCGTTGGCGATCGAGATGTCGTGCGCGGCGAGGTCCCAGGCGGCGTTGACGTCCATGCGGATGGGGCCGAGGTTGGTGCGCAGCATGGAGATGTAGAAGAGGCGGCCGAGCTTCTCCTCGGCGAGGAAGTCCTTCACCCAGCGGATGGCGTTGTTGAACAGGAAGACGTGGCCCACCATCAGCACGCGGCCGGCCGCGGCGGCGAGGTGGCAGAGGTCGTCGGCCTCGGCGGTGGTGGTGGCGATGGGTTTTTCCACCAGGGCGTGCTTGCCGGCGCGCAGGGCGGCGGCGGCGAGGTCGTAGTGGGTGACGGTGGGGGTGGAGATCACCACCGCGTCGACGGTGGGGTCGGCGATGACCGCCGCGGTGTCCCGGGTGACCTGGACGTCCGGGTAGCGGCTGCGGGTGATCTCCAGGCGCGCCGCGTCGCGGTCGACGACCCAGGCGACCTCGCTGGTCTGGTGGTTGTGGAAATTGCGGATCAGGTTCGGCCCCCAGTGGCCGGCGCCGATCACGGCGATGCGTAGCACGTCAGCGGTCTTCCTTATTTAAAGTCATGGGCCGCGATTATAGCGGTAGCAGGCGGCAGCTTTCGGGTACCATAGGCCAACTTTCCGGACTTCCGGACCAGGAGAAGGCTGATGCAGCTTGACGCTATGACTGGCGAAATGGCGGGTGAAGACACGCTGAGCCGGGCGCTGCGCCCCGCGGCGGTGGATTTTGCTCGGCTGAGCCGGGAGCACGGGCCGATGCTCCAGATCGTGCGCCTGCTCATCGGCGTGGTGCCGAACTGCGATCCGGTCCTGGCGATCTGGCCGGCCGGGTTCCGCACCTACAATCTCCTGGTTCCGAATCTCCTGAACCTGCCGTTCTCGGTGTGGGGATTCGGACCGCCCGTGGCGACGCTCGGCCTGGCCCTGTGCGCCGCCAGCCGGACGGCGGGGTGCGCCTACTGCACGGCCCACACCTGCTCATTCACGCTGCGCCGCGGCGCGGCCCCGGAGAAGCTCGCGGGCCTGCTGAGCCCGGCGGAAAAGGCGGCGGTGAGCGTCGCCGAGGCCCTGGCGGCCATCCCCTGCGCGGTCACGGCGGACCATCGGGCGGAGCTGGCGCGGCACTATTCCCCCATGGACGCCGAGCGGATCGCCCTCGCGGTCTCGATGATGGGGTTCCTCAACAAGTTCATGGACGCCGTCGGGATCGACCTGGAGGCGGATGCGGTGGAGGAGGTCTCGCCGGTCCTCCGGCCGCTCGGCTGGACTCCCGGCAAACACCGGGTCGACCTCACGACGCCCGAGGAGCCGGAGCTCCACGCCCGGCCCGGCGGCCGGGATACGCTGGCCACCAAGCTGTCGATCCTGCGCTATCTGCCGGCCGCCCTGCGGCTCGACCGTGCCTGGACGCGTGGGGTGCCATCGCGCTGGCCCGCGGTGGGTGTCTATTTGCAGGCCCACACCGGGCACGACTTCCCGGTGCTCGCGCACGTCCGCAGCCGGCGCGCCGTCCGCGCCATCGCGACCGTCCTGCGGGACAACCTCACCGCGGCCGACAGCCCGCTCGGGCTCTGTGCCAAAGCGCTCTGCGGCCTCGTCTACGCAAGCGTCGTGGGGAACGAATCCCTGGCCCGCGAAGCCCGCGCCCTGGCGGTCCATCTGAGCCCGTCCGTGGACGCTACGACCCTGGACAGCGTCGCCCGCTTTGCCGTCGAGCCGGCCGGCGACGACGATCTGGCCAGATCGCTCCCCGGGCTCACCGCCGAGACGGCTGTCGCGCTCCTCCTGGCCAAGGCCATCTCCCCCAGCCCCGCCGACGTGCCGGCCCCCCTCGTCACCCGGGTCTCCGAAACCCTCTCCCCGGAGGCGCAGGTCGAGCTGGTGGTTTGGGTCGCCGTGCAACAGATGCTCCATCGGCTGGGGAGCTTCGTGAACGGATAGGGAGCAGGGACTCTCCGATCCCCTGAAATTTTCCGCCGTTCTCCTTCACCAGGTCGGATGAACCCACTGGCGCTCCGGCGCCGGACCTGACCCAAGAGAGGAGAACGACCATGACTGTGACGGAAAAGCTCGTTTCGTCGGAAAGCCTGCTCGAGATCGCGGAGCTGCTGGAGCTGTCCAACACCGGGTTGGACATGCGGCGCCATTTTCCCAAGGATGTACCGGCAGGGCGGGGATGCGGCATTTTCTTTGGGGTCGGAGGCGGTGTGCACGTCGCCGTGGGGGCGGGCAAGCTCGCCGGAGTGACCCAGCAGCGCCTGCACCTCGAAGGCCGGTTCAAGTTCTTGCAGTTGGAGGGGAGCGCGGAGCTGGTCATCGAGCTGGAGAATGCCGGCCGCGCGCGTCTGCGAGTGCCGGGTCTCTCTCCGGAGCCGATGGCCGCGACCGTCTGGGCGCAGGGCGAGGAGCTCCACTACCGGGTTCTCGACGGACCCGCGCGCGGTGCCCACATCAAGCAGATCTTCGCGCACGCCACCTGGATCTCCGGCGCCTACGTCGAATTCCACATCGTCTTCGAGTCGAAGCGCTTCGAAGTGAAGTACTGGTTCAACAAGGGCTGACGCTCCGGAGAGGGTGGCGCCTCGCCCGGGGCGCCACCCGGGGTAGAATCAGCACGCAATGAAACGGGGACGCGGTCTCATCCTGTGGGTGGTGGCGGGCGTGGCCGGGGTTGTGCTCCTGGCCGTGCTCTACCCTCGTGCCTTTCCGTTCCTTCCCCGGCATTGGACGATCTCCAGCGACGAGGCGGTGGCGATCGCGCTCGAACGGCTGCGCGATCTCGGCGAGCCGGTGCGCGATCCCTATCTGGTGGTGTCTCTCGCCTCGAATCCGGCGCTGGAGCGGCGGCTGGACACAGTGCCGGGCGGCGCGGCTTCGGCGCTGCGGCAGGAGGTGGTGGGCTGGCAGGTGGTGGTCTATCCGCGCGGCGCCCTGCGCGACGACTGGACCTACCTGGCGCGGATCTCGCTGTCCGGCGATCTGATCGCTCTGCGCCTGCGGCTCGGTCCGCAGGAGCAGACGCCGACCATCACGCCGCGGGCCGCCCGCGACCGCGCCGACGCGTTCCTCGCCGCCCAAGGGATCGACCTGGCGCGCTTCGGCACGCCGGAGCTGCGCGGCGAGCAGCTCGACGCCCGCACCGACCTCACCGTGCGCTACCGCGACCGCGGCGCCACGCCCGGCGGGATCGCGCATGGCGTTCAGGTGATCTTCGCCGGTGACCGCCTGGCCGGCTTCGAGCCCTGGATGGACGATCCGCGGCAGCGGGAGCAGCAACAGGCCCTGCAGAGCCTGCAGTTCGTCGGTTTCGGGCGTTTGATCCTCGCCATGTTCGTCATGCTGTTGCTGGCGTTTCCCTTTCTCAAGCGCTATCACGAGGGGGAGATCGGCGTCCGCCGCGGCGCGCAGATCCTGCTTCTCGTGGCGGTGTCCGCCCTGGTGTTCGTGCTGCTGGTCGTGCGCTCGGCCTCGCAGGGGGACAGCTTCGGGTTCGCCAGCCGCGAGCAGACGTCGTGGATCGTCGGTTTGGCCTTGATGATGTTCCAGGTCCTCCCCACCTGCCTGCTGGCGTTCTTCGCCTGGTCGGTGGGGGAGTCGGTGTGCCGCGAGCGCTGGGGGCCGAAGCTGGCGGCGTTCGACGCGCTGTTCCAGGGGGACTGGTCGAACGCGACGGTGGCGCGCTCGGCGTTGCGCGGCGCGGCGGCGGGATGCGCCCTGGCCGGAGCCTTCGTCGTCCTGCTGGTCGGCCTGCGCCGTCTGGGCGCCTCGCCGCTGATCACGGAGATCCTGCCCGCCTCCGGCGGCTGGCCGGGGCTGGGAATGGCGGCGCGCTGGCTCGCCGGCAGCTTCCCCGCCTTCCTCGCCGTGATGCTCTGCCTGGTGCCGCTGGTGGCGCAACGCCTCGGCCGTGCGGCGGGAGCGCTCGCCGGCGTGCTGGTGGGCGGCGTGCTCCTCTTTCCGGCGGTGGTCGCGGTGCCTTTCGGCTGGGGCCTGGCGGCCAGCATGGCCTTCGCCGTGGTGCCGGTGCTGCTGTTTCTCGCCTACGACCTGTTGACCGTGCTGATGGCCGGAGCGGTGGCGGAGGCGCTTCTCTTCGTCTGGCCGCTCCTGCTGGCGGACGATGCGAGCCTGCGGGTCAACGGCGCGCTCGCCCTGGTGATCCTGGCGGCGCCGCTCCTCGCGAGCGTCGGCGCGCTGCGCAGCCGCCGGGAGTTCGTCTACCGCTACGAAGACATTCCGCCGCACGTGCGGCGCATCGCCGAGCGGGAGCGGCAGCGGGTGGAATTGGAGACCGCGCGGGGCATCCAGAGCTCGATCCTCCCCGACCTGCCGCCGCGCCTCCAGGGGGTGGAGATCGCCCATGCCTATCTTCCCGCTTCGGAGGTGGGCGGCGACTTCTATGACGTGCTGGCGCTGGAGGACGGCCGCCTGGCGGTGGCGGTGGGCGACGTGGCGGGGCACGGCGTGTCGAGCGGCCTGGTGATGTCGATGGCCAAGTCGGCCCTGGCGGTGCAGGTGACGTTCGATCCCGAGGTCCAGGCGGTGTTCACCACGCTGAATCGGATGGTCCATCAGACGGCGCGCAAGCGCCTGCTCACCACCCTCTGCTATCTGCTCCTCGATCCGCGGCGCCGCGAGCTGGTCTATGCCAGCGCCGGCCACCTCTATCCCTACCGCGTGACGCCGGGCGGCAAGGTGCAGACGCTCGAATCGATCGCCTATCCTCTGGGGGTCCGCAACTCTCTGGCGGTGGTGCCGCAGAGGGCGTGCCTCGATCCGGGCGATACCCTGTTCCTGTTCAGCGACGGCCTGGTCGAGGCGAAGTCGAGCCACAGCGACGAGATGTACGGCTTCGAGCGTCTGGAGGAGAGCCTCTCCCGCTACGCCGAGCACGGCGTCGAGGCCCTGCGCGACGGCGTCCTCGCCGACCTCGCCCGCTTCACGGGGAATCAACCGCGCGAGGATGATCAGACGTTGCTGGTGTTGCGGTTGCCGTGAGGGGGCGAAGAATCAGGATTCGAGCTTCCTGATCTCGGCGTTCAGAAAAGCCAGCGCCTGCTCCAGCGAGGCGCGGCGGACGTCGGAGCGGGCCGCCGCGATGTCGGCGAGGACGCGCCGCCGGGAGAGCTCGAGACCGGCGCGCTTCTGCTGCCGCTCGCGCTCTTCGGGGGTGAGCGAGTCCCCGCGCTGCGAGCGGCGGTCGGCGTCCTCGATCTGAGATTCTACGGATTTGCTTTCCCAGCCGCGTGCCATGGTCTGGAGCCTCCTACAAACGGACGCGCGTGCTCGTCACCAGTTGGTCGTTGCGGAAGCCGCGCAGCTCGACCGAGCTCGAGCCTCCGGCCAGGGGAGGCAGCTCGATCGAGGTAGTGCCGTCGGTCACGTCGAAGGTGCGTTGCGGGCGGGCGTTGAGATAGAGGTCCAGACGGTTGACGTTTTTTGTCGTGACGTCCACCTTCACCGGCGCGGCAGCGCTCTGCACTTTGGCGGTGACCGTCTGGATGTCCATCGTCGCGAGCATCTCTCCGGCCCGGTTGATTAGGTCGATGCTACCGTTCAGGAGGTCGCTCCGGGTGATGCGATGGATCGCGTCGGCGATGACTCCGAGGTCTTCGACCAGCTCGCCGGAACGTTTGCCGACCCGGGTGCACCGGCGGACGGCGACGCGGAACGACGCCTTCTGCGGCAGCGGCTTGAACGGAGTGTCCCCACCGGAGAGCATGCTCAGCAGCAAGCTGTGATCCCAGACATTGGCGCCGCCGGCGCCGGTCTTGCCGGTGGTGCCGAGGATCTTGCCGATCCCGTGGTCCTGGAATCCGGCGCTGAAGATGTCCGTCGTGCTGTAGCACCGGGCGTCGGTGACCAGGACCACCGGTCCCTGATACGTCTGACCGATGTCGTTGTACCGATCCACGGGACGGAGGGAAAAGCCATGCGAGAAGGCCGCGCCGGTTTCGACGGCCTGAGAGATGGATTCCCGCCATGCCGCCAGGGACTCGTCGGCTTCGCAAAGACGCAGGGTCAAAGCGGAATTGATGAAGTAGAACCGCTCGGGGTCGATCGGTTGCGGCGTCAAGAGCTGGAGCAGGCGCTCGCCCGCCAGGATGTTGCCGCCACCGTTGCCGCGCACGTCGAGGATCAAGCCGCTTTGTGGGATCAGACCGAGGATGCGGATGAATTCCTCGACGAAGACGGTGTCGTCCAGGACGTAGAAGGTGTGGATGCGGACGTATCCGAACTGCCCGGACGGCGTGTTGACCGTGCGGAAGGAGAAGATGTCCGGCAGCTTGCTGACGGTGGTGAAATTCACCGGAGCCGCCGCCACGGGGCCGCTGCTCGGAACGGGCTCGGTCTGGCGCTGGACACGCCGGACGATTTCGACCGCTTCTGGGGCGAAGAGAAGCTTGCGGGCCTGCCGTTCGAGCTCGGCCTTGGCGTCGAGGCCGAGGACGAAGCCCAGGTCGCCCGCGGCGGCCAACGGGTCGTGCCCCTCGCCCGGCACGCGCTCGAACACCTGCCACTTGAATTGTCTTTTCCGGACACTTCCGCCCACCTGGTAGGTGACGACCACCCACACCTCGTCCGGCGGCAAGGACATGGCCAGGGGCCGGATCGTCATGGACTCCAGGCCCCGGGCGTGCCGCGCATCCAGGTTGCTGCCGGCTTCACGATCTGCGTTGATCTCCACGGCACGGTGGATGGGGACGCCGTTCCAGTGAGTGACGAGGACTCCTTGCTTGAAGGTTGCGTTTTCCGAGCCGGGTTTGACCTCGGTGACCATGTAGCGCTGCTCGTCCCCCTCGAAAAATTCGTCCATCCGAAAGGGCAGGTACGCGATCAGGGATTGGAGAGGCTGTGGGAGGATGTAGATGGTGTGGAGATCCCTCAGCCGGGTGAAGATTGAGATCAGCTCGGCATGGAAGTCTGACTCTGACAAGCTTGCGGATCGATGCTTGAGGAGCTTGAGGCGCTGGAGAGGATCCACCGCGTGCATTGCACGCTTCAAGGGGAGGTGGACGTAGAGATGCTCGATGAGCGCCAGCGCCTGGTCAACGAGTCGCTGCCGGTCCGCGGCGCTCAGCACTCCTGCCACCAGCTACCGCCAGCCGATACTCGCCAGGAAATCGTGCAATGGCTGGCTCTTGCCGATGTTCTTGTTGACGGCTGCCGCGCGCTGAACAGGCGACATCTGTTCTGTCCCGAACTCCGAGACCATCTCCTTTAGCCGCGCGCTGGGTGATTTCAAAGCCTTGATGATCTTGCGCTTGGTGGTTTTGCGCGCCTTGGCGTTACCATTCTTCGCCGGGGTGCTGCCTTCTGTCGTCTTGGCCATCGCGAGCCTCCTGACTGCTCTGCTCTCCGACCCCAGTATACCAGGGGTGAGCCTCCCTTGGTAACGAAGATTACGGCAGCCGCACCGCCTGCCGGAACAGCTCGTCGAGCGCCTGCTCCGGGTGATCGCAGAGGCCGGAGTGGACGGGGGAGACCTGGATGATGGTGCTGCGCGGGGCGACGAGCCAGTGGAAACGCTCGCGGAGGGAGAGCTTGCCGATCGGGCCGGCGTCCGGGGTGCCGTCGCAGATGCGGGGGATCGCTTCGAGGTGCTGGCGGACGAGGTCGAGGTCGACCTCGGGCCAGAGGGCGCGCAGGCGCGGCTCGTTGACCTCGACCTTGGCGCGGAGGAAGTCTTTTTTGAGACAGAAGAGGATCACCCCGGCGTTGATGAGCTCGCCGCGCTCGACGCGCGGCACCACCCGGATGACGGCGTAGTCAAAGGAGGTGCGCTCGGGCATGGACCGCCTCCTCGACGAAGGATGACGCGGCGGCGAGCCGCCTGGTGAGGAATTCGACGTAGCCGGCGCGCCGGGCTTCGGGTGTCGAGCCCGGCTCCGGCAGCAGCCAATCGTCCGGGATCTGCGCCGCCAGGCGGGTGAAGAAGGCTTCGTCCAGGAGCGGGCGCAGGCGGGCGTCGGTCTCGGCGATCCGGTCCGCCCAACGCAGGAGGACATGGTCGCGGATGGCGGGGAAACGGCTCTCCGCCATCGTCTCCCGGCTCGGCCAGTTGTGGTGGAAGTAGAGCGCGGCGCCGTGGTCGATGCAGTACAGCGTCTTGTGCCACCAGAGGAGGTTGGCGTTGCGCGGCGTGCGGTCGACGTTGGTGACGAAGGCGTCGAGCCACACGATGCTCGACGCGACGTCCGCGGCGGCGCGGTCGGCCGCGGGATCGAACGTCGCGGAGCCGGGCAGATAGTCGAGCGCGAGATTCAGGCCGACGCTGGCGCGCAACAGCTCGCGGATCTCGGGGTCCGGCTCGTTGCGCCCGAGCGCCGCGTCGACCTCCATGAACACCAGCTCGGGGATTTTGATCCCGAGGGCGCGGCCGATCTCGCCGGCGAGCAGCTCGGCGACCAGCGCCAGGGGACCCTGGCCGGCGCCGCGGAACTTGAGCACGTAGAAACCCAGGTCGTCCGCCTCGACGATGGCGGGCAGCGAGCCGCCTTCGCGCAGCGGCGTCACATAGCGGGTGGCGGTGACGGTGCGGAGCAGGGCTTCAGACACCCCACCATCCTATGCCAGAGCGGCGTGTCGTGGCGGTCGATTCCGTAGATCAGACGCTCCTTCCCCTGGAGCTCGGTCCGGCCTTGCGGGCTCTCGCCGAGGCGCTCGGCGACGCGGCGGGAGGCGTGGTTCCCCGGGTGGATGAGGCTGATGACGCGCTCCTTGTCCAGCACGGTGAACGCGTGGGCCAGGGAGGCCGCGGCGCCCTCGGTGGCGTAGCCGCGTCCCCAGAAGCGCCGTGCGAGCATCCAGGCCAGCTCGAAGCCCGGCCAGCCCACCGGATCGGCGAAGCCGATCTGTCCGGCGAACGCGCCGGTCTCCTTCTCCTCCACGGCCCACATGCCGCAGCCGCGGAGCTTCCAGTGCCCTACGAGGAAGGCCAGGATCCGCCAGGCCTGCTCCCGGTTGAAGGTCCCGCGGACCAGGAAGCGCGCCACCTCCTCGTCCGCGCACAGCGCGGCGTAGTCGTCGAGGTCGTTGTCGCGCAAGGGGCGCAGCAGGAGGCGCTCCGTCTCCAGGGTCGGGATCTCGGGATCGGCCATGCACCGCAGGCTAGAGGGCGGGCGCGCCGATGCCAACCGGCGCTCGCCCAATGCTGCCGGCTCGCGGGTCGGTTCATGATTTTTTCCGCAGTTCTCGTTCTTTGTCACGTTCGGAGGGGCGCGCGCACTTGTTTCTTCAGTAGCCCATGAAAGGAGGGGCCTCTTGGTGAGCGAAGAGAAGAAGCCGCGTCCGCGGAGGAGCCTCGCCCTGAGCTATGCGCGCCTGGCCGAGGACATCACCCAGAAGGAGCTGTCGGAGAGGTCCGGCATCGAGGACATCTCGATCCTCGAAAAGCATTCGCGCGCCGGACGCCGAGACGATGGGGACGCTGTTCGCCGCTCTGGACCGCCGTCTGCCGGAGCAGGTCGACACCGCGCTCTTCTGCGCCGACCTGATGCGCCCTCCCGCGCCCACTGCCGTGTCGCCGGTCGAGCCCACGCCGGACGAAGCCCGGACGCTCCAGGGCGCGGCGGCTCTCGAAGCCGTGGCCGTGTTCGACGCGACGTTCGACACGCTCGTCCAGGACCTGCGCGAGGAGAAGGCGCGGGTGTGCAGACGGGAAGCCGAAGCGCTGTTCAAGGATCTGATGAAGAAGCCGCCCGAGGAGCGGTGGCGGCTGGTGGAGGAGCAGGAGGCCTGGCGCCCCTGGGCGCTCGCCGAGCGCACGGCCTTCGCGAGCGCGAAGCTCGCGGCCCACGATGCGGACGCGGCGCTGGATCTCGCCCGGCTGGCCGTGCGCATGGCCGAGCTGACGCCGGGAAGCGAAGCGTGGCGCTCGCGCGTCGGCGGCATCTGTTGTGGCTTTTTCGCCAACGCGGAGCGGGTCAAAGGCGACTTTCCGGCCTCCGACCAGTCCTTCCTCCAGTCCGACCGCCTCTGGAAGGCCGGCGCCGTGGCGGACCCGGGGCTGATCCTCGACGGCACGCGGCTGCTCGATCTCAAAGCCTCCCTGCGGCGGCACCAGGGACGGTTCGAAGAGTCCCTGGATCTCATCGAACAGGCCCTGGATGCGAGCAAGTCCGAGGAGGTCACTGTGCACCTCCTGTTGAAGAAATCGGCAACCTTGGAGCAGATGGGTGACTGGCAAGAAGCGATCGAAGCTCTCAAACAGGCGCGCCCCCTCGTGGAAATCCGGGGCGATCTACGAACTCGGTTCGGTTTGGAGTTCAACCTCGCGGCCTGCCTTTGTGATGCCGAACGTTACGCCGAAGCCGAGGAGCAGCTACCAACGGTGAGGAGGCTGGCGCTCGATCTTGGCAACGGGTTAGATCTCTTGAGATGCCGCTGGCTCCGGGGGAAGCTTGCAGGGGGGCGGGGAGATCTGGCCGAAGCGGTGGCGGACTTGGAAGCCGTCGCGGGAGAGCTCGTGGCTCTCGCGATCGCTTTCGATGCCGCCCAGGCCTGCCTGGACCTTGCCAAGCTGTATCTCCGACAGGGTCGGACGGTCGAGGTCAAGCGACTCTCTCGTCAGATCGTCGCGGTCTTCAAGGCACAGAGGGTCCACCGCGAGGCGCTCGCTGCTGTGATCCTCTTCCAGGAGGCCGCCGAGCAGGAACGGGCCACGGTCGAGCTGGCGCGGAAGCTGTCCGAGTACCTGCGCCGCGCGCAGCACAACCCGGATCTGCACTTCGAGCCATGACGCGGGCCGGGACAGCGCCCCGGCCCACGTCGACGTGGCGCTCGGGTCAGCTCCCGGACCGGCAACGTCCGTCCGGGTCGAGGCTGCATCCGTTGTCGAGGGCCGCAGCCGCCTTACAGCGTCCGTCCGGATCGATGATGCAGCCGTTGTCGAGGGCTGCTGCCGTCTTGCAGCGCCCATCCGGATCGATGCCGCAGCCGTTGTCGAGGGCCGCTGCCGCCTTGCAGCGTCCGCTTGGGTCGGCGATGCAGCCGTTGTCCGGCAAGAGGTTGACGAGGCTTGCCCAGGCGCGGCTGAGGAGATCCAGGAGAGGGGACGGCCCGGCCGCGCCGTGGTGTGCGACCGGCTCCGCGGCTCGGACGGACGGCACGGCGAGAACGGCGAGGAGCAGGACGGTTCGGAGGATGCGAGACAGCGGGGGATGGGGGCTTGCGGACATGGGGCCTCTCGGGCGGGGAGGCTTCGGGGCGGCCGGGATTGGCCGTGCGGGCGCCCCCCTGGAGGGTATGGTGCCTGGAAAAAACCGCGGAGTGACCCGCCAGGCGCATCCTTTGGAGAGCGGAGGCTTGACATGAGACCGGCGGACGAAGACGAGGAACGGGCGGCGCTGGGCCTGCTGACGGTCCTGCTGCGATCACTGTGGCACTGGTCCCAGGAAGAGCTGGCGGCGGCCTCCGGGGTGCAGCGGAGCCAGATCTCCCTCTATGAGCTGTGGAAGACGGCCCCGTCCGAGCCCACGCTGCAACGGCTCGCCGCCGCCGTCTGGCTCCCCTGGGGCGACGCCCTCCAGGTGCTCCCCGCCTTGCGTGCGCTGGTCCGTTCGGCCGCGCGGCCGGCTAGCCGGAGGGGAGCGCCGGCGGGCGACCGGGACGTGGCTGCCGCCGTGGGCCGTGCGGCGGCCGACGCCTGCCGGGAGCGCGTCCTGCCTTTCCTGCGCGAGCACCTTCCGATCCTTACCGGATATGAGCCGGCCGGACCCGAGCCGCCGCCGGAGCGATCCTTCGACCGCGCCGCGCTGGGCCTGCTGGTCGTCCTCCTCCGTTCCCTGCGGCACTGGACCCAGGAGGAGCTGGCATGCGCCTCGGGTATCCAGAGGACCCAGATCTCGGCCTACGAGCTGTGGAAGAGAGCGCCCCGGCGGCGGACCCTGGAGCGTCTCGCCGCCGCCGCGCGCGTGCCGCCGGACGCGGCGCTCGCGGTGCTCCCCTTCCTCCGCGACCTGGTCCGCGCCTCCCGGGGGCAGTCCGTGCAGATCCCCCTGGCCGACAGGATCGGGCGGATGGCGGAGACTCTGTTCCGGGTGGAGATGGCGGGGAGATGACGAAGGGAGATGGCTGGACGGCCGCCACAGCACTCCCGGCGACCGTCACGCCATTGGATCCGACCGTCACCGCACTGCGTGCGACTGCCACTGCACTGCGTGCGACCGTCACTGCACTGCCTACGACCGTCAGCGCACTACGTACGACTGCCACCGCACTGCGTACGACTGCCACTTCACTGCGTGCGACCGTCACTGCACTACGCACGACCGTCACTGCACTTCGTACGACCGTCACCGCACTGCGTGCGACTGCCACTGCACTGCGCACGACTGTCACTGCACCACGTGCGACTGTCACTGCACTGCGTACGACCGCCACGGCACTCCGGACGGCTGCCACGTTCCTGCGTCTCCTTGGGTTCGATCTGCCTCGCGCCGTAGACTCCCGGGTCTATGAACGACCTCTCCAGCCCGCTCACCATCCGCGGCGTCACCCTGCGCAACCGCATCGTCATGTCCCCGATGTGCCAGTACAGCTCCGAGGAGGGGCTGGCCAACGACTGGCATTTGGTCCACCTGGGAAGCCGGGCCGTCGGCGGGACGGCGCTCAACTTCGTCGAAGCGACGGCGGTCACCCGCGACGGGCGGATCTCGCCGGCCGACATGGGAATCTGGGGGGACGAGCACGTCGAGCCGCTGGCGCGCATCGCCCGCTTCGTCCATTCCCAGGGAGCGGTCGCCGGGATTCAACTGGCGCATGCCGGCCGCAAGGCGAGCACCGAGCCGCCGTGGAAGGGCGGCGGCCCGCTCCTGACTCCCGAGACGGGCGGCTGGACGGTGGTCGGTCCGAGCCCGGTGCCGTTCCGGCCGGATGGCCCGGTGCCGGTGCCGCTGGACGAGGCGGGGATCGACGACATCATCGCCGCTTTCGCGGCGGCGGCGCGGCGCGCCCTGGCGGCGGGCTTCCGGGTGCTGGAGATCCACGCCGCCCATGGCTATCTGCTGCATGAGTTCCTCTCTCCGTTGAGCAACCGGCGGCAGGACCGCTACGGCGGTAGCCTGGAGAACCGGATGCGCTTCGTGCTGCGCGTCGCCGAGGCGGTGCGGGCGGCGATGCCCGAGGAGCTGCCGCTCTTCGTGCGCATCTCGGCGACCGACTGGAGCGAGACGGGGGGCTGGGACGGCGACCAGTCCGTCGAGCTGTGCCAGCGGCTCAAGGAGCGCGGCGTCGACCTGATCGACGTCTCCTCGGGCGGCACGCTGGCGAAGGCGAGCATCCCAATGGCCGCGGGTTATCAGGTGCCGTTCGCGCGCCGCATCCGGCACGAGGCGGAGATCATGACCGGAGCCGTGGGCCTGATCACCGAGACGCGGCAGGCGGACGGGATCATCCAGAGCGGCGACGCCGACCTCGTCTTCCTCGCCCGCGAGCTGTTGCGCGAGCCCTACTGGGCGCTCAAGGCGCAGCGTGAGCTTGGCGGCGAGCCGGCGTGGCCGGTGCAGTATCTGCGGGCGGTGAGGTAGCGGATCGAGCTTTCGGCACGCCGCGGTTTTCGTCTATCCTTCACCGCCATGGCGAGCCTGCTCTATACCGCGCACGTCCCCGAGAGAGAGAATCTGCCGGCGGTGCCGGCAGTGCCGGCGATCATCGCGTTGCACGGCTGGGGCGCCGGCGCGCACGACCTGCTGGGTCTCGCGCCGTCGCTGCACGACGGCAAGGTCCTGATGCTCTGCCCGCAGGGGCCGGTCGAGCTCAACGTCGGCGGCGGAATGAAGGGCTATGGCTGGTTCCCCCTGGTGCCGGGGCAGCCGGTCGATCCGGCGGTGTTCGAGGCGTCCGCCAACCGGCTGCGCGACTTCCTCGACGAGGTGACGCCGAAGTATTCCATCGATCCGCGGCGCACCGTCGTCGCCGGGTTCAGCCAGGGCGGGGTGATGGCGTATGAGCTGGCGCTCCGCGACCCGAAGCGGTTCGCGGGCCTTGCCGCCCTGTCGTCCTGGTTTCCGGAGCCGCTCGTCGAATCGTTGCCGAAGCTCCCCGAGCACGAAGGCTTCCCGGTGCTCGTCATGCACGGCACCCAGGACACCATGCTGCCGGTCGAGCAGGCCCGCGCATCGCGGGAGGCGCTGCGGCCGTTCGGTGTGTCGATCACCTACCGCGAATTCGACATGGCGCACGAAATCCGGCCGGACGCCCTGCGCGTCCTCCTCCGCTGGCTCGACGAGCGCATCCTCCAGCGAGTTCCCTGAATCCCGTATTGCGCTCCGCCTGTCTCGGGTTCAGCTCCCGAGCACACTAAGAACACTAGAGGAAAGCCGTCGAGTCGATGCGATTCAAGATATTCCTCGTGTGCTATCCTCGCGGGTTCCAGGGTTGGCCGTAGCCGCTTCTCCCGCACCGATGGAAACCACTCGAAGGAAGACCCAACGGCCGCCCCGCAGCAGCAATGGCGTGCGATGATTCACCGAGGTTCACCGATTTGGCGCAAGCGAGAGCAAGCCGAAATGACGTCTCCTTCCGCGGTCTGGCCTGAGGTCCAGCCGGCCACTCTGGCCGGCCTGCTGCGCCTGCGCGCCGCCGAGCGGCCGGAGCGCGAGGCGTTCGTCTTCCTGGCCGACGGCGGGGAGCCGGCGGCGCGCCTCACCTACGGCGAGCTGGACCGCCGCGCGCGGGCGATCGCGGCGCAACTTCGCATCTCGCTGGTCCCCGGGGACCGGGCGTTGCTGCTCTATCCGCCGGGGCTGGAGTTCATCGCCGCGTTCTTCGGCTGCCTGTACGCCGGGGTGACCGCGGTGCCCGCCTATCCGCCGCGTTTGAACGACCGCTCCCAGACCCGCTTGCGCGCTATCGTCGCGGATGCCGGCCCGCGCGCCGCCCTGACCACCCAGGCGATCTTCGCCGCGGCGGTGGCCAGGCCGGCCGGGCTGGAAACATTGCGCTGGATCGCCACCGACGGCCTGGATGCCGGCCTGGACATCATCCAGGAGACCGCAGAGCTGCCGGAGCCGGACCCGGGCTCCGTCGCGTTCCTCCAATACACCTCCGGCTCGACGGCGGCACCGAAAGGGGTCATGGTGACCCACGCCAACCTCGTCCACAACGAGCGGATGATCGGCGAGGCGTTCCGCCAGGACGAGGAGACGGTGGTGGTGGGCTGGCTGCCGCTCTACCACGACATGGGGCTGATCGGGCACGTGCTCCAGCCGCTCCATGCCGGCGCCCGCTGCGTGCTGATGTCGCCGGTCGCGTTCCTGCAACAGCCGGTGCGCTGGCTGCGCGCGATCAGCCGCTTCCGAGGCACCACGAGCGGCGGTCCCAACTTCGCGTATGACCTGTGCGTCCGCCGCATTCCGCCGGAGGAGCGGGCGCAGCTCGACCTGTCGAGCTGGCGGGTGGCCTTCAACGGCGCCGAGCCGGTGCGGGCGGAGACGCTGGAGCGCTTCGCCGAAGCCTTCGCGCCGAGCGGCTTCGACCGCGCCGCGTTCTACCCCTGCTACGGCCTGGCCGAGGCGACGCTTTTCGTCACCGGCGGCGCGCCCGGCCGCTTCCCGCGCGTGGAGGCGATGGATGCCGCGGCCCTGGAGCGGCACGAGGCGCGGCGGATCTCGGAGGCCGGCGAGCAGGGGGAGCCGGCGGGCGCCTGCCTGCTGGTGAGCAGCGGCCGGCCCTGGAACGGCCAGCGCGTGGTGGTGGTGGACCCGGAGACCGCGGAGCCGGTGCCGGCGGGCCGGGTGGGGGAGATCTGGATCGCCGGCCCCAGCGTCGCGCTCGGCTATTGGCGCAACGAAGAGGCCACGGAGAACGATTTCCGGGCGCGGCTTGCAGGCAGCGGCGAAGGACCGTTCCTGCGCACCGGCGACTACGGCTTCCTGCGCGACGGCGAGCTGTACGTCACCGGCCGGCTCAAGGACCTGATCATCATCCGCGGGCGCAACCACTACCCGCAGGACATCGAGCGCACCGCCGAGCGCAGCCACCCCGATCTGCGGCCGGGCTCTGGGGCTGCCTTTTCGGTCGATGCCGACGGTGAAGAGCGCCTGGTGATCGTGCAGGAGGTGGAGCGCCGCCGGCGGGACGGATTGGAGGAGGTCGCCACGGCGGTGCGCCGCGCCGTCGCCGAGGAGCACCAGGTGCAGGTGCAGGACGTCGTCCTGGTGCGCGCCGGCACGGTGCCCAAGACCTCCAGCGGCAAGATCCAGCGCCGGGCCTGCCGCGCTTTGTACCAGGCGGGCGAGCTGGCGGTGGTCGGCGGCCATGCGCTCGGCGGCAAGCCGGCGGTGGAAGCACCCCAGCCCCCGGCCGCGCCCGGCCGCGCCGATCTCCTGGCGCTCGCTCCGGAAGCGCGGCGCACCGCCCTGGAGCGGCTGCTGCGCGGTCGGGCGGCGGCGGCGATCGGCACGGGACCCGCGGCGATCGATCCGGCGCAGCCGTTGACCGGTCTCGGCCTGGACTCTCTCGGCGCCATGGAGCTCAAGGGGGGGGTCGAGTCTGCGCTCGGCGTGCCGGTGCCGCTGGCCGAGCTGCTGGAGGGGATCGGGACGGCCGGGCTGGCGGACCTGCTGCTGCCGGCGCTGGAGGGCGCGGCGACCGACGGGGAGAGATCTTCCGGCGTTTCCGAATCCGATCAGACCGCGCTCTCCTGGGGCCAGCGGGCGCTCTGGTTCCTGCACCGGCTTGCTCCCGAGGGAGGCGCCTACAACATCGCCGTGGCGGCGCGCGCGCTCGGAACGCTGGATGTGGATGCATTACGCCGTGCAGTGGAGCTGATGGTGGTGCGCCATGAGGCGTTGCGGACGGTGTTCGTGGTTCCGGCGGAGGGGGCGGAGCCGGAGCGGCGGAAAACGCCCTCACCCCCGGCCCCTCTCCCGTCTCCCGCCCCTGCCCCCGCCGGGAGAGGGGAGACCCGCAGCGAGGCTTTTCTCCCCTCTCCCGGGGAAGGGTGGGTGGGAGATGGGAGAGGGGCCGGGGGTGAGGGCGCTTTCGTGCGCGAGGACGCCTCCACCTGGAGCGACGCCGAGGTGGCTGCCCGGCTCGCCGAGGAGGCGTACCGGCCGTTCTCGCTCGACCAAGGGTCTTTGCTGCGCGTTCTCGTGCTCGAGCGGACCGAGCCAGTCCTCCTCCTGGCCGTGCATCACATCGCGGCCGATTTCGCGTCGCTCGCCGTCATCGCCCGCGATCTCGGTGCGCTCTATCGCCAAGAGACGGGAGGGCCGGCCGCGGTGTTGCCGGAGCCGATGCCCTATGCGGTGCATGTGCGGCGGGAGCGGGAGATGCTGGCTGGGCCGGAGGGCGAGCGGCGGTGGGATTTCTGGCGCGCGGCGCTCGCGGGCGAGCGGGGACCGGTGCCCGATCTCGACCTGCCGGCCGACCGGCCGCGTCCGCCGGTGCAGACCTGGAACGGCGGTGCCCGTACAGTGGAGATCCCGGCGGACCTGGCGGAGCGGCTGCGCGCCTTCGCCGCGGCGCACGGGGCGACGCTGTTCATGACCCTGCTCGCCGCCTTCCAGGCGCAGCTCGGCCGGATCTCCGGCCAGGAAGACCTGGCGGTCGGCTCGCCGTTCGCCGGCCGCGGCGCTCCCGAGCTGGCCGAAGCCGTGGGCTATCTGGTCAATCCGGTGCCTCTGCGCGCCGACCTGACCGGCGATCCGGCGTTCGCCGAGCTCCTCGCGCGGACGCGGGCGGCGGTGGTGGCGGGGCTGGGGCACGGCGATTTTCCGTTCGCCCTGCTCGCCGAGCGGCTGCGGCCGGTACGCGATCCGTCCCGGTCCCCGCTGTTCCAGACGATGTTCCTGGTGCAGAGAAACCGCCCCGGCGATCCTCCGGGCCTGGCGACCTTCGCGCTCGGCGAGTCCGGCGGGCGGCTCGAGCTGTCTCCCGGCCTGACGCTGGAGTCGTTGCGTCTCGACGAGCGGCGGGCGCAGCTCGATCTCACCCTGCGGGTGGCTGAAGAGGCCGTGCCGGCAGGCCCGGCGCGGCTGCGCGCGTCGCTCGAATACAACTCCGACCTGTTCGACGGGGCCACGGCGGAGCGCATGCTCGGCCACTTCACCACCCTGCTGGCGGGCGCGGTGGCCGATCCCGCCGCGAGCCGGACGCCGATCTCCCGGCTGCCTCTCCTGACCGCGGCGGAGCGCACCGCGGTCCTGGTCGACTGGAACGCCCCGGCACCCGGACATCCGGCCGGGCACCGGCAGGACCTTCTGCTGCACCAGCCCTTCGAGGCGCAGGCGGCGTTGACGCCGGAGGCCGAGGCGCTAGTGGCCGAGCGCCGTCTCACCTATGCCGAGCTGAGCCGGCGGGCGAACCAGCTCGCCTGGCATCTGCAAGCGATGGGGGTCGGGCCGGAAGTGCGGGTGGGAGTCCACCTGCCGCGCTCGGCGGACCTGGTGGTCTCGCTCCTCGCCGTGCTCAAGGCGGGCGGTGCCTATGTGCCGCTCGATCCCAACTACCCGCGCGAACGGCTGGAGCTGATGCTCGCCGATTCCGGGGCGCGGCTGGTGATCGAGGACGGCACGGCCGCTGACGGCTGGCTCGGAGCCTCGCCGCGGCGTCTCGACCTCGCGGCGGAACGGGACGTCCTGGCGGCCTGCAGCAGCTCCGATCCCCCCGCGGCGGCGCTCCCGGGCAACCTGGCCTACCTGATCTATACCTCGGGATCGACCGGCCGCCCGAAGGCGGTGGCCGTCGAGCACCGCAGCGCGGCGGTGCTGATGCAATGGGCGCGCGGCGTCTTCGCGCCCGCGGAGCTGGCCGGCGTCCTCGCCGCGACGTCCGTCGCGTTCGATCTCTCCGTCTTCGAGCTGTTCGTCCCCCTGTCGTGGGGCGGCCGGGTGATCCTGGCGGAGAACGCGCTGGAGCTGCCGCGGCTCGCGGCGGCGGGCGAGGTGACGCTGGTCAATACCGTGCCCTCCGCCCTGGCCGAGCTGGTGCGCGGCGGCGGGCTTCCGGCGGCGGTCCGCACGGTCAACCTGGCCGGCGAGCCGGTGCCTCGCGCGCTGGCCGACGCGGTCCATGCGCTGCCCGGCGTCGAGCGCTTCTACAACCTCTACGGCCCCTCCGAGGACACCACCTACTCGACCTTCGCGCTCCTCGCCGCGGGCGAGCCGGCCGGCGCTCCGGTCTCGATCGGGCTGCCGGTGGACGATACGGTGGCCTACATCGTCGACCGCCGCGGCGAGCCGGTGCCAGTCGGTGTGCCGGGCGAGCTCCGGCTGGGCGGTGCGGGCCTCGCCCGCGGCTACCTGGGGCGTCCCGAGCTGACGGCGGAGCGCTTCGTGCCCGATCCGTTTGGAGGGATTGGAGCGCGCCTCTACCGCACCGGCGACCTGGTGCGGCGGCGGACTGGCGGCCGGTTGGATTTCTTGGGCCGCATCGATCATCAGGTCAAGATCCGTGGTTTCCGCATCGAGCTGGGGGAGGTCGAAGCGGCCCTGACCGCGCACCCCGAGGTGCGCGAGGCGGTGGTCCTCGCGCTGCCGGAGCCCGGCGGCGCGGGACAGCGGTTGGTGGCGTATGTGGTAGGAGCCCAGCCTGCGGCGCTCCGTGCCTATCTCCGGGAGCGCCTGCCGGAGGCGTTCGTCCCCACGGCCTGGGTGGTCCTGCCGTCCCTGCCGCTGTCGCCCAACGGCAAGGTGGACCGCAAGGCGCTGGCGGCGATCGAGCCGCAGGCGGTGTCGGGTGCGGCGGCCACGGCGGGCACAGCGGTCGAGGAGGCGGTGGCCGGCCTGTTCGCCGAGGCGCTCGGCGTGCCGGCGGTGGGCTTGCACGACGACTTCTTCGCGCTGGGCGGGCACTCTCTGCTGGCCACCCGCGTGCTGGGCCGGGTGGCGCGGCTGTTCGCGGTAGACCTGCCGGTGAGCGCTCTGTTCCAGGCGCCCACGGCCGCGCGGCTGGCGTCCCTCATCGCCGCGGCGGCGGGCGGGGCGGCGTCGGCGCCGCCGATCGTGCCGGTCTCCCATCCTCATGAAGACGCGGCCGCTGGATTCCCGCTCTCCTTTGCGCAGCAGCGGCTCTGGTTCCTCGACCAGCTCCAGCCGGGCGGCGCGGCCTACAACATGCCGGGGGCGGTGCTGCTCGAAGGGCCGTTGCATCCAGGCGCCCTGGCGGCGGCCCTCTCCGCGGTGGCGCGGCGCCATGAGAGTCTGCGCACCCGCTTCGCCGGTCGCGGCGGCCGGCCGGTGCAGATCGTCGATCCGCCGGCGCCGGTGGCGCTGCCGGTGGTCGACCTCACGGCGCTGCCGGAGACCGCGCGGGAGACGGCGGCCGCGGCCCTGTCGGCGGCCGAGGCGGCGCGGCCGTTCGATCTCACGCGGGGACGGCTCCTGCGCGCCCTCCTGCTGCGCCTGTCCGCGGAGCGCCACCTGAAGCTGGTGACCCTGCACCACATCGTGGCCGACGGCTGGTCGCTCGGCGTGCTGGTCGCGGAGCTGGCGGCCTTCTATCGGGGAGACTACCGGGGAGAGGAGCCCGCGCCTCTCGCGGTGCATTATGCCGACTTCGCGGTCTGGCAGCGGCAGTGGTTTGCCGGCGGCGCTCTCGCGCCGCAGCTCGCCTGGTGGAAGGAGCGGCTGGCCGGCGCGCCGACCCATCTGGAGCTGCCGGCCGACCGGCCGCGGCGTACCGCGGCGGCGCGCACCGAACAGGGCGTCCACGTTCATGCGCCGCTCGCGCGGGAGCTCGCGGCGGCGCTGCGCGGATTGGCGCCAGGCACGACCCTCTTCATGGTCCTCCTGGCTGCTTTTGAGGCTCTCCTGGCACGGATCACCGGCCAGGACGACCTGCTGCTCGGCTCGGTGGTGGCCAATCGCACGCGGCCGGAGACCGAAGGGTTGATCGGCCTCTTCGCCAACACCCTGGTGCTGCGCGCCCGCCTGGAGGACGATCCACCGTTCGCCACGGCGCTGGCGCGGGCGCGGGAGACCGCTTTGGGCGCCTGGGCGCATCAGGACCTCCCCCTGGAGGTGCTGGTCGAAGAGCTGCACCCGGAGCGCGAAACCGGGCGGACGCCGCTGTTCCAGGCCGTGCTCGTGCAGCAGAACGCGCCCCTGTCCCTGGCGCCGCTGGAGCTCCCCGGTCTCACCCTGCGCCGTGTGCCGGTGGACAGCGCCACCGCCAAGTTCGACCTCACGCTGGAGGTCGGCGAGGAGGCGGACGGCGGTCTCGGCGGTTTGGAGATGGCCTGGGAGCTGAGCCGCGACCTGTTCGACGCGGCGACCGGGCACCGCCTGGCGGGCTGGCTCGGCGCGCTCCTGCGCGGCGCCGTGGCCGCGCCCGGCACGCCGCTGTCGGAGCTGCCGCTGCTGGACGACGCGGAGCGCCGGCAGCTCCTGGCGGATGGGAATCCGGCGCTGCCGAGCGCGCCCCTGGCGACGCCGGTGCACCGGCTGTTCGAGGAGTGGGCGGCGCGGGCGCCGGAGCGGATCGCCGTCGTCTCCGCCGGCGGGGAGCCGGCATTGACCTATGGCGAGCTGAACGCGCGCGCCAACCGCCTCGCCCGCCACCTGCGTGTCCTGGGGGTCGGACCGGAGACCCGCGTCGGCGTGGCGGTCGAGCGCTCGCCGGAGCAGGTGACGGCGTTCCTCGCGGTGCTCAAGGCGGGCGGCGCGTACGTGCCGATGGATCTGTCCGATCCGCTGGAGCGGCTGGCGGCGATGGACGCGGCGGCGGAGGTCGAGCTGATGCTCTCCGAGGAGCTGCTCGCGGCCGACGCCGAGACGGTCGCGGCGCACGCGCCGGAGAATCTTTCTGATTTCGGGTCGGGTCCCGATCCCGGCACCCTCGCCTATGTGATGTTCACCTCCGGCAGCACCGGGCGGCCGAAGGCGGTGGCGGTGGAGCACCGCGGCATCGTGCGGCTGGTCCGCGGCGCCGGATTCGCGGACTTCGGTCCGGACCAGGTCTTCCTGCAGCTCGCGCCGACCGCCTTCGACGCGTCGACCCTGGAGATCTGGGGAGCGCTCCTCGGCGGCGGGCGCCTGGTCCTCGCTCCCGGCGGTGTGCCGTCGCTCGACGATCTCGCCGCTCTCCTGGAGCGCCAGGGCGTCACCACCCTGTGGCTCACCGCCGGCCTGTTCCACCTCGTGGTGGAGGAGCGTATCGGCATCCTGCGCGGCCTCACCCAGCTCCTGGCCGGCGGCGACGTGCTGGCGCCGGAGGCGGTGAACCGTGTCCTGGCGGAGCTGCCCGGCGTCCGCCTGATCAACGGCTACGGCCCGACGGAGAACACCACCTTCACCTGCTGCCACACCGTCCGGGAGCGGGTCCTGCCCGGGGACACCGTGCCGATCGGGCGGCCGATCTCCGGCACCCGTGTCCTGCTGCTGGACCGCCGGCTGCGGCCGGTGCCCGCCGGTGTGCCGGGCGAGCTGTTCGCCGGCGGCGCCGGGCTGGCGCGCGGCTATCTGGGGCGGCCGGATCTGACGGCGGAGCGCTTCGTCCCCGATCCGCTGGCGGCGGAGGCCGGCGAGCCCGGGGCGCGCCTCTACCGCACCGGCGACCTGGCGCGGCGGCGGCCCGGGTTGCAGGGCGGAGTCATCGAATTCCTCGGCCGTGCCGACCGCCAGGTGAAGATCCGCGGTTTCCGCGTCGAGCCGGGCGAGGTCGAGGCGGTGCTCGCCGGCCATCCCGCGGTCGCGCGGGCCACCGTGCTGGTGCTCGGCGAGAGCGCGGAGGCCCGCCGGCTGGTGGCTTGCGCCGTCCCGGCGGCTCCGGCGCCCGAGCCGGCCGGAGTCGACCTCGCGCCGGCGCTCAAGAGCTGGCTGGCGGAACGCCTGCCCTCCTGGCTCGTCCCGTCCGTCGTGCTGGTGCCGGAGCTGCCGTTGACCGCCAACGGCAAGGTCGACCGCGCGGCGCTGGCTCTCCTGCTGGCAGAGCGGGAAGGCGCCGAAGACATGGGTGCGGGGTCGCCGCTCTCTCCGGCGGCGGCGCTGCCGGCGCGACCCCATCCCCTCGATCCGGCCGAAGAGCTGCTCGCCGGCATCCTGGCCGAGGTCCTGGGCGTCGAGCGGGTGGGGTTGCACGACGACTTCTTCGCCCTGGGCGGCCACTCCCTGCTGGCGACGCGGGCCGTCTCGCGCATCGTCGACGCCCTGAAGGTCGAGCTGCCGCTCTCCGGCTTTTTCGCCACCCCCACGGTCGCCGGGCTGGCCGAGCGGCTGCGCACGGCGCGCGGCGCGGTGCTCCTGCCCCCGGTCGTGCCGGTCCCGCGCGACGTTCCTCTGCCGCTGTCGTTCGCGCAGCAACGCCTCTGGTTCCTGGATCGTCTGCGCCCCGGCGGCACGGCGTACAACCTGCCGGTGGCGGCGCGCCTCACCGGCGATCTCGACGCCGCCGTCCTCGCGCGCTGCCTGACCGAGATCGTGCGCCGTCACGAGGCGCTGCGCACCGTCTTCGCGGAAGATGGAGGGCGGCCGGTACAGCTCGTGCGGCCGGCCGGTCCGGCGGCTCTCACCTGCATCGATCTGTCCGGTTTGGCGGCGGCCGGGCGCTGGGACCGGGCGTTGGAGATCGCCGCCCGCGAGGCGGCGTTGCCCTTTGACCTCGCCACCGGGCCGGTCGTCCGTTTCGCTCTCGTCACCCTGGCGAAGGGCGACCATCTGCTCGTCGCGGCGTTCCACCACATCGCCGCGGACGGCTGGTCGCTGCCGGTCTTCCTCGGCGAGCTCGCCGCTCTCTACGGCGCCTTCGCGGCCGGCCGGCCGTCTCCCTTGCCCGAGCTGTCCGTGCAATATGGCGACTTCGCGGTCTGGCAGCGGAAGGCCGCCACCGGTCCGGCTTTTGCCCGTTCGCTCGCCTTCTGGCGTTGGCGCCTGGCGGACGCCGAGCCGCTCGACCTCGCGACCGACCGGCCGCGCGCCGCGGGAGCCGCCGGGGACATCGCGGCGAGCGGTCCCCTGGCCAGCGCCGCGCTCGATCTCGCCGGGCTGTCGGCCTCTGTCGCGCTGCGCGCCCGGGAGGCCGGAGCGACCCGTTTCATGGTCCTCCTGTGCGGTGTCCTCGGCTGGCTTTCCCGTCTCACCGGCCAGACCGACCTGACGATCTCGACACCGACGGCCGGGCGCGACCGGGTGGAGACCGAGGGGCTGATCGGCTTCTTCGCCAATACGCTGCCGCTGCGCACCGACCTGGCCGGCGACCCCGCTCTCGACGATCTGCTGCCGCGCGTGCGGGCCACGGTCCTGGAGGCGTACGGCAACGGCGCCGTACCGTTCGAGCGCCTGGTTGAGGAGCTGTGCCCGGAGCGCTCCGCCGGGCGCATTCCCTTTGCCGACAGCATGCTCTCCTACCTGAGCCAGCCGCCGATCCCCGCGATCCCGGGTCTGGGGCTGGCGCCGCTGGATCTGCCCAGCAAGGAGGCGAAGCTGGACCTGGAGGTCGCGGTCTACGAACGGGACGGCGCCTTGACCGGTCTGCTGGAAGGGCGGGCCGGCCGGTTCGAGGCGGCGACCCTGGCACGGATGGCGGCGCATCTGCGGACCCTGCTCGCCGGAGCGCTGGCGGAGCCGGCGCGGCGGCTCTCCGAGCTGCCGTTGCTGTCCGCCGTCGAACGGGAGGAGATCGCCGCCTGGAGCCGGACCGAGGCCGCTGGAGCGCCGGAGCTTGTGCCGACGATCGCGATGATCGCGGAGACGGCTCGGCAGGCGCCTGATGCCGCCGCCGTCGAGATGGGAAGCGCCGTCCTCACCTATGGCGGGTTGATCGAGCGGGCCGGCCGCCTGGCCCGCCACCTCGCTACGCTCGGCGTCCGGCCGGAAGCACCGGTGGGCGTCTGCCTGGAGCGTTCGCCCGAGCAGGTGATCGCCTTCCTGGCGGTGCTGGCGGCCGGCGGTGTCTACCTGCCGCTCGATCCGGCCTATCCGCGGGAGCGGCTGGAGCTGCTGCTCGCCGACTCGGGAGCGCGGGTGCTGGTGACGCGCAGCACCGCGGCGCCGGACATCGCCGGCGAGGCGCGCGCGGTCGTCCTGCTCGATCAGCTCGGCTGGGGCGGCGAAACGGCGGCGGAGCTTCCCGGCGCAAAGACCGATCCCCAGGCCCTCGCCTACCTGATCTACACCTCCGGCTCCTCCGGCCGGCCGAAGGGCGTCGGGGTGTCGCACGGTGCCCTGGCGGCGCACTGCCGGTCGGCGCGGCAGATCTATGGCCTCGCGCCGGGCGACCGTTGCCTGGGCTTCGCCTCGCCGGGCTTCGACGTCGCGGTCGAGCAGATCCTGGTGCCCCTGGTGAGCGGCGCCACCCAGGTGCTGAGCGGTGGCCGCTTCTGGGCTCCGGACGAGCTGTCGCGGCAGAGCGGCATTCTGGGGCTCACCATGCTCGACCTGCCGACCGCCTACTGGCAGCGCTGGACGGCGGAAGGCGGTGCGGCGAAGGTGGGAGCCGCGGTGCGCGGCGTGCTGGTCGGCGGCGAGGAGATGGCCGCCGTCGACGCCCGGGACTGGCTGCGGAACGCCCCGTCCGGCGTCCGGCTGATCAACGGATATGGCCCCACGGAAGCGGTGATCACCGCCACCCAGTGGGTCCTGGACGCTTCGGGAGACGACGGATCGGCCGGTTCCTCGGTGCCGGTCGGCCGCCCACTGCCGGGCCATACGGCGTACGTCCTCGACGCGGCCGGGGAGCTGCTGCCGGCCGGGGCGCCCGGCGAGCTGGCTCTGGGGGGTGTGCTGGCGCGCGGCTATCACGGGGCGCCCGCGTTGACCGCCGAGCGTTTCGTGCCCGATCCCTTCGGCGGTATCGGTGCCATGGGCGGCGGACGGCTCTACCGCAGCGGCGACCGGGCGCGTTGGCGGCGGGTGCCGGAAGGCGCGGTGCTGGACTGCCTCGGCCGCTTGGATGGCCAGGTGAAGATCCGGGGCTTCCGCGTCGAGGTCGGCGAGGTCGAAACGGCGCTGCGCGGTCATCCGGGCGTGGTGGCGGCGGCCGTCCTCGCGGTGCCCGATGCGCCGGCCGGCCGGCGGCTCGCCGCCTGGATCGTGCCGGCGGCGGGGCGGGAAGACGCTCCGGCCCCGCCGGATCTCGCCGCCTTCCTGGCGGCGCGGCTGCCCGCCCACATGATCCCGGTGTCGTTCGCCTGCCTGGCCGCCCTGCCGCTCACGCCGCATGGCAAGATCGACCGGCGGGCCCTGGCGGCCTCGCCGGAAGGACCCCGCGGCGGCGGTCGCGGAGATTCGCCGCCGCCGCGCAATGCCGCCGAGGAGAGCCTGGCGCGGCTGTGGTGCGAGCTCCTGGGCGTCGAACGGGTGGGGGCGTATGACGACTTCTTCCAGCTCGGCGGCCACTCGCTGCTGGCGACCCAGCTCACCGCCCGGGTGCGCGCCGTGTTCGGCGTCGATCTGCCCCTCTCCGAGCTGTTCGCGGCGCCGACCCTGGCCGGGATCGCGCAGCTCATCGAGGCTGCCGGGCAGACGGCGGCCGGCGCGGCCCCGCCGTTGCGGCGGCGGCAGACGGCGGGCGACGCGCCGCTCTCCTTTGCGCAGCAGCGCCTCTGGTTTTTGCACCAGCTCGAGCCGGAAAGCCCGGCCTACCATGTCTCCGGCGCCCTGCACCTCGCCGGTCCGCTGCGGCCCGGCGTGCTGGCCCGCGCCCTGGAACGGATCGCCGTCCGCCATGAGGCGCTGCGCACCGTGTTCGTCGACTCCGCGGCGGCGGGCGGGCCGGTGCAGCGCGTTCTGCCGCCCTCGCCGTTCCAACAGATGCCGGTGGTCGATCTGGGCGGGCTCGCGGCCGCTCCTGCCGCGGCGGAGCGCCTGGGGCTCGCCGAGGCGCGCCGCCTGTTCGACCTGGAGCGTGGTCCTCTGTTCCGTGCCCTGCTGCTCCGCCTCGCCGCGGGGGAGCACCTGCTGGTCGTCGTGATGCATCACATCATCTCCGACGGCTGGTCGATGGGGGTGATGGCCGGGGAGCTGGCCGCTCTCTACGACGCGTTCGCCGCGGGCGGCGTCGATCCGCTCCCGGAGCTGGCGTTGCAGGTGGCCGACGTCGCCGTCTGGCAGCGGAGCTGGCTCCAGGGCGAGGTGCTCGACCACCAGCTCGCCTGGTGGCGCGAGCGCCTCGCCGGGGCGCCGAGCCTGGAGCTGGCGGGCGACCGGCCGCTTCCGCCGGCGATCTCCGGCCGTGGCGGCCGCGGCGCCAGCCTGCCGGTGGCCCTGCCGGCGGACCTCACCCGCGACCTGCACGCCTTGGCGCGCGGCGCGGGGGCGACCCTGTTCATGACCCTGCTCAGCGCCTTCGCCGTGCTCCTCCAGCGCCGGTCCGGAGAGGACGACCTGACCGTCGGCTCACCGATCGCCAACCGCGAGCGCTGGGAGATCGAGCCGCTCATCGGCTGCTTCGTCAACACGCTGCCGCTGCGCGTCCATCTGGACGGCGATCCGACGTTCCAGGCCCTTCTCGGCCAGGTCCGCGAGATGACGCTGGGTGCCTACGACCATCAAGGGGTCCCCTTCGAGAAGCTGGTGGAAGACCTGGCGCCCGAGCGCGACCGTGCGCGCACGCCGCTGTTCCAGGTCATGCTCGTGCTCCAGAATGCGCCGCAGCCGCCCTTCACCATGGGCGGCCTCACCCTCGCCCTGCGCGAGCTCCCGACCGGCACCGCCAAATTCGATCTCACCCTGTCGCTCGCCGACGAGGGAGGAGAGCTGCGCGGCGCGCTCGAATACAGCGCCGGCCTCTTCCTGCCGGCGACCGCCGAACGCCTGTCGAGCCATTTCGGCGAGTTGCTCCGCAGTGCCGCGGCCACGCCCGGCCGGCGCATCTCCGAGCTGTCCTGGCTCACCGCCGGTGAGCGCGCGGAGAGCCTCCGGACCGGCCGGGAACTCCCCGCGCATCTCGTCGCCGCGCACCGGAGCCACCGCTCCCGCCAGGAGCGCCGCACCCCGGCGCGGCGGCACCGCGAAGAGCCTGCCGGCCGGGCCGCGGACGGAGGCCGGCCGCGCACCCCGACGGAAGAGCTGCTCGCCGCCCTCTGGTGCGAGGTGCTGGGACGGCAGCAGGTGGGGGTGCACGACAGCTTCTTCGACCTCGGTGGCCATTCGCTCCTCGCCACCCGGCTGGCGTCGCGCGTGCGCGCCACCTTCGGCAGCGAGATTCCCCTGGCCCACCTGTTCGACGCGCCCACCATCGCCGAGCTGGCGCGGGTGCTCGACGAGGCGCGCGGCACCGGAGCCGACGCGACAATGGCGCGAACGACGCCCATCCGGCCCATCCCGCACGCGGCCCGCGGCGGCGACCTGCCGCTGTCGTTCGCCCAGGAGCGCCTCTGGTTCCTCGACCGGATCCAGCAGGGCGCCGGAGTCTACAACGTGCCGCTCGCCCTGCGTCTCCGCGGCGCTCTGGAGGTTTCACGGATGGCCGCGGCGTTCGGCGCCATCGTGGCGCGGCACGAGGCCCTGCGCACCGTCTTCCCGGAGCGCGACGGCGATCCGGTGCAGCGCATCCAGCCGCCGGCCGATCCCGCGCTGTGGAGCCTGCCGGTGGTCGACCTGGCGGCGCTGCCGGAGCCGGCTGCGGGTGACGAAGCCCGGCGGCTCGCCATCGCCGATTCGCTGGTTCCGTTCTCCCTGGAGAGCGGCCCGCTGCTGCGTACCACCCTGCTCCGTCTGGCGGGGGCCGAGTACCTGCTGCTTCTCGACCTGCATCACATCGTGTCCGACGGCTGGTCGCTGGGCGTCCTCCTCGGCGAGCTGTCGGCTTTCTACGGTGGAACCGGGAGCGACCTGCCCGGCCTTCCGGTGCAGTACGCCGACTTCGCGGCGTGGCAGCGCGAGTGGCTGCGCGGCGGCGAGCTCGAGCGCCAGACCGCGTACTGGAAGCGCCAGCTCGCCGGCGCGCCGGCGGTGCTGGAGCTGCCCACCGACCGCCCGCGCCCGCTGGTGCAGAGCTGGCGCGGCGCCCAGATCCCGATCCTCCTGCCGGCGCCGCTGACCGCCCGGCTCGCCGCCCTCTGCCGGCGGCAGGGAGCCACGCTGTTCATGCTCCTCCTCGCCGCCTGGGACGTCCTCCTGCACCGCCACAGCGGGCAGCGGGATCTGAACGTCGGCTCGCCCATCGCCGGCAGGAACCGCGCCGAGACCGAGCGGCTGATCGGTTTCTTCGTCAATACCCTGGTGCTGCGCAGCACTCTGGACGACGATCCGTCGTTCGCCGGGCTCCTGGCGCGGACGCGGCAGATCGCGCTCGCCGCCTACGACCACCAGGATCTCCCGTTCGAAAAGCTGGTGGACGAGATCAAACCCGAGCGGACGATGAGCCATGAGCCGCTCTTCCAGGTGATGTTCGCGCTGCAGAACACGCCTCTCGGGGCTTTGGAGCTGCCCGGCGGGCTCAGCCTGGAGCCGCTGGAGCTGCGGGCGGTGGTCGCCAAGTTCGACCTGACGCTGAGCCTGATGGAGAGCCGCCCCCCCGGGACTGCCGAGCTCGACGGCATGCTGGAGTACAACTCGGAGCTCTTCGATGCCGCCTCCGTGATGCGCCTGCTCGGCCATTTCCACGTGCTCCTCGAGGAGGTCGCCGCGGTCGCATCCGGCCCCGGCCCGGCGGTCTCCGAGCTGCCGCTCCTCACCGCGGCCGAGCGCCACCAGCTCCTCGTCGAGTGGTCCAATGCGCCCAGCGAGCCCCTGGGGCACTGCTTGCACGAGCTGTTCGAGGTCACGGTGGCGGCCGATCCAGAGGCGTTGGCGGTGGTCTGGGAGGACATGGCGCTGAGCTACGGTGAGCTCAACCGGCGCGCCAACCAGCTCGCCTGGCATCTGATCGCGCTGGGGGTCGAGGCCGAGACGCGGGTGGGCCTCTGCGTCGAGCGCTCGGCGGAGATGCTGGTCGGCATGCTCGGCGTGCTCAAGGCCGGCGGCGCCTATGTGCCGATCGATCCGGCGTATCCGCGGGAGCGCCTCGCCTTCATGCTGGAGGACACGCGCGCGCCGATCCTCGTCACCCAGGAGCGGCTGCGCGAGCTGCTGCCGGCGGGCGCGGCGCGGGTGCTCTGCCTCGATGCCGATTGGGAGGAGATTTCCCGGCGCCCGGGCGGCAACCCGCCGCCGGCCGCCGTGGGGTCCAACACGGCCTACGTCATCTACACCTCGGGCTCGACCGGCACACCCAAGGGGGTGGTGACCTCCCATGACGCGGTGGTGGCCTACACGCAGGCTTCCTCCGCCGTCTACAGGATCCGGCCCGGCGACCGCAACCTGCAGTTCTCTTCGATCAGCTTCGACGCCAGCGTCGAAGAGATCTACGGCTGCCTGACGCACGGCGCGACGCTCTACGTGCGCGGCGACGTGCAGGAGGGGATCTCGGAGTTTTTCGACCGCTGCCGGGCGCAGAAGATCACGCTGCTGCAGTTCCCCACCGCGTTCTGGCACCAGCTCGTGACCGCCATGGAGGCCGAGTCGCTGACCCTGCCGCCGACCATCCGCGCCATGTTCGTCGGCGGCGAGAAGATGCTCGCCCAGCGTCTGATCTCCTGGTGGCGGCTGTTGCCGCCGGGTCTGCGCTTCATCAACGCCTACGGCCCGACCGAGACGACGGTGGCGGCGACGGTCTGCCAACTGCCGGAGGAGGCGCCGATCGACGACAGCCTGCGCGAGGTGCCGCTCGGCCGGCCGCTCGTCCATGCCCGTGGCTACGTGCTCGACCGCGAGCTGCGGCCGGTGCCGATCGGGGTGACCGGCGAGATGCTCGTGGGGGGGCTCGGCCTGGCGCGTGGCTATCTGGACCGGCCGGCGCTGACCGCGGAGAAGTTCGTCCCCAATCCGTATGCCGGCATGTGGGGACGGCCCGGGGAGCGCCTGTACCGCACCGGAGACCTGGTCCGCCTGCTGCCGGGTGGCCTGTTGGAGCTCGTCGGCCGCGCGGACGGACAGATGAAGCTCCGCGGCTACCGCATCGAGCCGGGGGAGATCGAGGCGACGCTCGCCGGCCATCCCGGGGTCGGGCAGGTGGTGGTGCTGGCGCGCGAGGACGCTTCGGGCGACGTGCGGCTGGTGGCCTACGCCGCGGCCAAGGGCGAGCCGGCCCCCGCGCCGGCGGCCCTGCGCGATTACCTCGCGGAGCGGCTGCCCTCTTACATGGTGCCGCAGACCGTGCACGTCCTCCCGGAGATGCCGGTGAGCGCGCAGGGGAAGGTGGACCGCCTCGCCCTGGCCCGGCTGACTCCGGAGGTCCGCCGCGAGCGGACGGCCTGGGCGGCGCCGCAGAACGAGGTGGAGCAGCGGATCGCCGCGGTCTGGCGCGAGCTGTTCGGGCTCGACGATCCGGACGGGATCGGAGTCGACGACAACTTCTTCGACTCCGGGGGGAGCTCGCTGCTGCTGGTCAAGCTGCACAGCCGGTTGCAGAAGGCTCTGGAACGAACCTTCCCGCTGGTCGAGATCTTCAAGCATCCGACCATCCGCACGCTCGCCGCGAGCCTGGAGGCCGGCCAGCCGGCCAGACCCTCGCTCGACAAGGCGCGTACCCGCACCGACACCCGCCGGGAGTCGATGCGCCAGATGCAACAGCTCCGCGAGCAGCGGCGGGGCCGGACCCGAGACCGTTGAGCCGTTGAGGAGGTTGAGATGAGCGCCGAGCGGAGCATGGAAGCATCACACGATCCAGCGCAGGGGATCGCGATCATCGGCATGGCGGGCCGCTTTCCCGGCTCTCCCGACCTGGAGACGTTCTGGCGGAATCTGCGTGGCGGAGTCGAGTGCATCACCGTGTTCCGCGACGAGGAGCTGCGCGCGGCGGGCGTCGATCCGGCCGAGCTGGCCGACCCGCTCTACGTCCGCGCGCGCGGCACGCTGCCGGGGATCGAGCTGTTCGATCCCGCCTTTTTCGGCTTCACGCCGCGCGAGGCCGAGCTGCTCGATCCGCAGCACCGGGCGTTCCTGGAGGGCGCCTGGCAGGCGTTCGAGGATGCCGGCTATGACCCCGGCCGCTTCGCCGGCCGGGTGGCGGTCTTCGGCGGCGCCGGCGCGGCCACCTACCTGCTGCACAACCTGCTCCCCAACACCGACCTGCTGGAGAAGGTGGGCTCCCTCCAGGCGGTGCTGATGAACGAGGGGGACTTCCTCACCACCCGCGTCTCCTACAAGCTCAACCTCCGGGGTCCCAGCGTGGACGTGCAGACCGCCTGCTCGACCGCCCTGGTGGCGATCCACATGGCCTGCCAGAGCCTCCTCTCCGGAGAGAGCGACATGGCGCTCGCGGGCGGCGTGTCGATCGACGTGCCGCAGGTGAGCGGCTATCTCTACCAGGAGTCGAGCGTGATGTCCCCCGACGGCCACTGCCGCGCCTTCGACGAGAAGGCGGCGGGCACGGTCAACGGCTCGGGCTCCGGTGTCGTCCTGCTGAAGCGGCTGGCCGACGCGCTGGCCGCCGGCGATTCGATCCACGCCGTGATCCTCGGCTCGGCGATCAACAACGACGGCTCCGGCAAGGTGGGCTTCACCGCGCCGAGCGTCGAAGGGCAGTCGGAAGCGATCGCCGAAAGCCTGCTGATGGCCGGCGTCGATCCCGCCACCGTGACCTACGTCGAGGCGCACGGCAGTGGCACGCCGCTGGGCGATCCGGTGGAGATCGAGGCGCTCACCCTGGCGTTTCAGGGCGGCTTGGAAAACGCCGCGGAGCGTACCGGCTTCTGCGCCGTGGGCTCGGTGAAGACCAACCTTGGGCACTGCAATACGGCGGCGGGCATGGCCGGGCTGATCAAGACCGTCCTCGCCCTGGAGCACCGGGAGATCCCGCCCAGCCTCGGCTTCGAGCGGCCGAACCCGCAGATCGATTTCGCGGCGAGCCCGTTCTACGTCCCCACCCGCCTGACCCCCTGGCCGGCCGGAGAGAGAACGCCGCGCCGGGCCGGGGTCAGCTCGTTCGGCCTCGGCGGCACCAACGCTCACGTCGTGCTGGAACAGGCGCCGCCGCGCGAGGCGGGAGAGCCGGCGTCGCGGCCGGAGCAGCTCCTCCTCCTCTCGGCGCGCACACCGGAAGCCCTGGAGCGGGTGGCGGAGAATCTGGCGGCGCACCTCGAGGCGCATCCGGATCTGCCGCTTGCCGACCTGGCGTGGACTCTCCAGATGGGCCGCAAGGGGCTCGACCACCGGCGCGCGCTCGTCGTCCGGGACGCGGCCTCGGCGGTGGCCTCACTCCGTGCGGAGGGCGCCGGCGCGGCAGGGCGGTGCGAGGGGACGGGAGACCGGCCGGTGGCTTTTCTCTTCCCCGGCCTGGGCGACCAGTACGTCGGCATGGCCCGCGGCCTGTATGACGCCGAGCCCGCTTTCCGCGCAGCCTTCGACCTGTGCGCGGAGGGTTTGCGCCCGGAGCTGGGGCTCGACGTGCGGCAGGCGATTTTTTCAGACCTGGCGCCGACGGCACCCGGCGCGGCGGGGCTCGACCTGCGCGCCATGCTGCGTCGGGGCGGCGCCGAGCAGGACCCCGCGGCGGCGCGCCTGGCGGAGACCGCGGTCGCCCAGCCGGCCTGCTTCGCCGTCGAGTACGCGCTCGCCCGCCTGCTGATGAGCTGGGGAATCCTGCCGCAGGCGATGATCGGCTACAGCCTCGGCGAATACGTGGCGGCCACGCTGGCCGGCGTGCTCTCGCTGGAGGATGCGCTGAAGCTGGTGGCGCGGCGCGCGCGGCTGATCCAGGGGCTGCCCGGCGGCGCGATGCTCGCCGTGCCGTTGGCGGAGGAGGCGGTCCGGCCGCTGTTGGCCGAGGCCGACTCCCGCCTCTGCCTGGCGGCCACCAACGGGCCGCATTTCTGCGTCGCCGGCGGCCCTTCCGAGGCGATCGAGGCGCTCGACCGGCTCCTCACGGCGCGCGGGGTGAGCTCGCTCCGCCTGCAGACGACGCATGCCTTCCACACCGCGATGATGGAGCCGGCGGTGGCGGAGCTCCGGGAGCTGGTGCGGGGGCTCACTCCGCGGAGCCCCGAGATCCCCTATCTCTCCAACGTCACCGGCACCTGGATCACCCCGGACGACCTGGCGGACCCGTCCTACTGGGTGCGGCACATGGTCGGCACCGTGCGCTTCGCCGAAGGGCTCGGCGAGCTGCTGGCGGCGCGCGAGACCGTGCTCGTCGAGGTGGGGCCGGGAGCGACTCTCGGCACCCTGGCGCGGCAGCACCCGGCGGCCCCGGCGGGCCCGATGGGATTGACCGCGGTGTCCACCCTGCGGCGGGCGAGCGAGGAGCGCTCCGAGCGATCAGACGTCGAGCACCTGCTGGAGGCGGCGGGAAGGCTCTGGACCGCGGGGTGTGCCGTCGACTGGCCGGCTTTCCACGGCGGGGAGCGCCGTTTGCGGGTGCCGTTGCCGACCTATCCCTTCGAACGCGTGCGCTGCTGGATCGATCCACCGCGGCGCGGTGAGCCGGCGCGCCGGGTGGCCGCTCCCGCGGCGGCGGACAGCGGGGACGTCGCCGACTGGGGCTGGCTGCCGGTCTGGCGTCAGGCGCCACCGGCCGGCCTGGCCTCGACGGCCGGCCTGCTGGCCGCCTTGATGGAATCGGATCAGACGGGACCGGACGACGCGGCGGGCTGGTTGATCTTCTCCGGCGTTTCGAGCCGCGGGCTCGGCGAGCGGCTGGCCGGCAAGCTGCGCCAGGCCGGCCACCGGGTGGCGACCGTGTTGCCCGGGGACCGCGGAGCCGGCTTCGCCAATTTAGGAGATGGCGGAGACGGCGGAGACGGCGTCTACGCGCTCGATCCGGCCGGGCGCGCGGGATACGACGAGCTGGTCAAGGTCCTGCGCGCCGGGAATTCCGGCCGCATGCCCGGCCGGATCCTCCATCTCTGGGGGGTGAGCGGTGAAGCGTCCTCGCCATCTTCATATGACGAGGCGCAGCAGGCGGGTCTGCTCAGCCTGATGTTCCTGGAGCAGGCTCTCACCGGCGCCGCGGGAGCTTCCGGCGGCGGCGGTCCGGCCGGGGCCGACATCCGCATCGGCATGGTGGCGAGCCATCTCCATGAAGTGGTGGACGGCGACCGGGTCGAGCCGGCGAAGGCGACCATCCTGGGGGCATGCCGGGTCATCCACCAGGAGTCGTCCCACCTCACCTGCTGCAGCATCGACGCCGTGCCGGCGCCGCCCGGCTCGCCGGCCGAAGAGCGCCTTGCCGATCAGCTCCTCGCCGAGCTGTCGGCCGCCGGAGCGCCGGCTGCTGGAACAGACGTCGAGCCGGCGGTTGCCTACCGCGGGCGCCAGCGCTGGGTGCGCCGCTTCGAGCGGCTGCGCCTGCCGGAGCCGGTTGAGCCCGCGGCGAGCCGCCTGCGGGCCGGCGGCGCTTACCTGATCACCGATGCCGTGCACGCCGTCGGGCTGGGCGCCGCGGAGTACCTCACCGGCACCCTGGGAGCGCGAGCGGCGCTGGTCCTGCCGCCCGACTTTCCGGCGCGCGAGAAATGGGAGGGCTGGCAAGGGCTGCCCGAGGTCCCGCCGGGTCAGGACGTGGCCGGCGCGGCGATCCGGCGGCTGCTCGCCCTGGAGCCGGTGGCGGGGATCGCCGTCCTGCGCGCCGACATCGCCGATCCGGTCCAGGCGCGGACCGCGCTGGCCGCGGCCCGGGAGCGCTTCGGCCGGCTGGACGGGGTCCTGCACACCACCGGTTTCTTCACCGGCGGTCTGATCCAGCTCAAGACCCCGGAGAGCCTGGCGGCGTCGCTGCGCCCGGTGGTGCAGGGCGCCGAGACGCTGCTGGCGATTCTCTCTGAAGAGGAAGCGCCGCCGTTCCTCGCGCTCACCGGCTCGACGCTGACCTTTGCCGGCGGCCTCGGGCAGCTCGACATCGCGGCGGCCGGCGCCTACGTGGACGCCCTTGCCCAGAGCCGCGCCGCACAGGCGGGCAGCGGAGGCGTGGAGACGGTCGCGGTGCACTGGGACCCTTACCAGTGGGACGGCTGGCTCGCTCTCGGCTCCTCGGTGCTGCCCGGCGTCTCGCCGGAGCAGCTCCGCCAGAACCTGGAGACCTATGGCACGCCGCCCGCCGGGAGCGGCGAGGCGTTGCGCCGGCTGCTCGCCACGCCGCTGACCCGGGCGGTGGTTTCGGCGCGCAACCTCGAAGCGCTGATCGCGGAAACCGACTCCTTCACCATGGACACCTTCCTGGCGCAGATGGAGACACTGCGCGCCGGGCAGCAGGGGCAGGCACGGGCCGGCAGGACCGGGATCGCCATCCCGTTCGTCGAGCCGCGGAATGAGCTGGAGCAGCGGGTCGCCGACGTCTGGGAGGAGCTGTTCGGCATCCAGCCCATCGGCCGTGACGACAACTTCCTGGAGCTGGGGGGGCACTCCCTGCTGGCGATCCAGATGGCGACCCAGCTCCGCACCCTGTTCATGGTGGACCTGCCGGTGACCGTTCTGTTCGAGGCGCCGACGGTGGGCGAGCTGGCGGCGGTCATCGCCCGCGAGCAGGGTGGCGCAGAGGTGGCGGAGGACGATCTCGAAAGCCTCCTGGCGCTGGTCGAAGGGCTGTCGCCGGAGGAGGCACTGGAAAAAATGCAGGAGCTCGGCGTTACCGTGCCCTAGGGCTCCAGAGACTCTGCGATGAGCGTCAACGATCGAATCTCAGCCCTTACGCCGGAGCAGCGCGCGCTCTTCGAGCGTTTGCGGGAGCAGAAGAAAAAACCGTCCGCGCCCCGCGGCCACCAGCCGCCGCCCATCCCCCGGCGCGGCCCCGGCGACCACTGGCCGCTTTCCTTCGATCAGGAAAGGCTCTGGTTCCTCTACACGCTCGATCCGCTCGCGACGGCCTACAACATCGACTCGGCGTCGCGCATCCGCGGCCGGCTCGACATGGCGGCCCTCAGCCGTGCTTTCCAGGAGGTCCCGCGGCGGCATGAGAGCTGGCGCACCTCCTTCCAGGTGATCGCGGGGCGGCCGGCGCAGGTGATCGCGCCGGAGGTCGTCCTGCCCTCCCCGGTCGTCGACCTGTGCGCTCTTCCCGCCGAGCTGCGCGAGCCGACCGCGCACGAGCTCATGGTGCAGGAGACCCGGCGGCCTTTCGTGCTCGAAACCGGTCCGTTGGTGCGCGCGCTCTTCTTCCGCCTGGACGACCAGGACCACATCTGCCAGCTCACCGTGCACCACATCGTCACCGACTGGGTCACCTTCCAGCTCTTCTGGTACGAGCTCGGCGTGCTCTACGAGGCATACACCGCCGGCCGGCCGTCGCCGCTGCCGGAGCTCCCGGTGCAATACGCCGACTTCACGGTCTGGCAGCGGAGCTGGCTCCAGGGCGAGGTGCTGGACACCTATCGGGACTACTGGGTGGAGCGCCTCGCCGGGGCTCCCCTCGTCCTCGATCTGCCGACCGATCGGCCGCGCCCCGCGGTGCAGACGACCCGCGGCTCCCGGGAAGCGGTGCGGGTGGAGCGTGCCGCCGAGCTCAAGAGCCTGGCGCGCCGGGAGGGGCTGACCGCCTTCATGGCCGTGCTCGCCGTCTACCAGATCCTGCTCTCGCGCCACGCCGGCCAGGAGAAGCTCATCGTCGGCTCGCCCAACGCGAACCGCAACCGCCGGGAGATCGAGCCGGTCTTCGGCTTCTTCCTCACCCAGCTCGCGTTCTGCACCGACCTCGGGGGGGATCCGACCCTGCGCGAAGCCTTGCGCCGCGTCCGCGACGTGGCGCTGGGGGCGTACGCCCATCAGGAGCTCCCCTTCGGCAAGCTGGTCGAGGCCTTGCAACCGGAGCGCGATCTGTCGCGGGCGCCGGTCATCCAGGTCGTCCTCCTCCTGCTCGACGGCTCGGTGCTCGACCAGAAGCTCGCCGATCTGCATCTGGAGCCGCTGGACATCCACGACGGCAACTCCCGCTACGACGTGATGTTTGCCATGTGGGACCAGCCGGACCTGATCGCGGGCTGGTACGAGTACAACGCCGATCTGTGGGACGCCGCCACGGCGTCGCGCATGGTCGAGGGCTTCGGGCTCGTCATCGCGGCCCTGCTCGCCGACCCCGACGCGCGGCTGTCCGGCGTGCCGATGATGTCGTCTGCCGCGCGCCACCAACTGCTGGTGGAATGGAACGACACCGCGGCCCCCCTGCCGGACGTCACGGTGCTCGACCTCTTCGAGGCCCGCGCCGCGGAGCGGCCGGAGGCGCCGGCGCTGGTCTGGAGAGGGCGCGCCACGTCGTATGGCGAGCTCGACGCGCGGGCCGGGATGCTGGCCGTGCGGCTGCTCGAGCTCGGGGTCCGTCCCGGCTCCCGGGTGGGTGTCTGCCTCGAGCGGTGCCCGGACATGGTCGCCGCCCTGCTGGCGGTGTGGAAGGCGGCGGCCACCTACGTTCCGCTCGATCCGGAGCATCCGGCGGACCGGCTGGGGTACACGCTGGCGGATTCGGCGGCCGCGGCCCTGATCACCAGCGAGCAGGTTCTCGCCCCTCTGGCGGCGGCCGGGCTCCCGGCGGATCTGGAGCTCCTCGTTCTCGAGTCCTCTACAACAGCGCCGGGGAGCCCGCCGGCCGCGCGCCCGCTGCCGGCGACCCCCGCCTACGCGATCTACACCTCGGGCTCCACCGGCCGGCCCAAGGGTGCCGAAGTGCCGCACTCCGCCGTGATCAATCTCCTCCGGTCGGTCGGGCCATGGTGCTCCACCGGGGTGGGCGACGCCTGGATGGCGGTGACGACCATCTCTTTCGACATCTCGGTTTTCGAGCTCTTCCTCCCTCTGACCACGGGCGCACGGATCGTCCTCGGGGACCGCGAGACGGCCCTGGACGGCAGGCTGCTCGCCCTGGCCCTGGATGAGGGGGGAGCCACCCACCTCCAGGCCACGCCGGCCACCTGGCGCCAACTCGTCGATTCCGGCTGGGCGGGCCGCCCGGGCCTGCGGCGGCTGAGCAGCGGCGAGGCGCTGAGCCGTGATTTCGCCGAGGAGCTGCTGGCCCTGTGCGGCGAGGCTCCGTTCTGGAATCTGTATGGCCCGACCGAGACCACGGTCTGGTCGACCGGGCAGCGGCTGGAGCCCGGTGACCGGCATGCGACGACGGTGGTCACCCTCGGCCGGCCGCTGGACAACACGCAGGTCTATGTCCTCGACCGGGAGATGCGGCCGGTCCCGCTGGGCGTCAAGGGAGAGGTCTTTCTGGGTGGAACGGGCCTCGCCCAGGGCTACCTGGGACGGCCCGGGCTGACCGCCGACCGGTTCGTCCCCGATCCTCTCGCGGAGACGCCGGGCGCCCGCCTCTACCGCACCGGCGATTTCGTGCGCTGGCTGGCCGATGGCGTCCTCTCCTTCCTCGGGCGCGCCGATGAGCAGGTGAAGCTGCGCGGCTTCCGCATCGAGCCGGGGGAGATCGAGGTCTGCCTGCGGCAGCATCCGGGGGTGGCGGACGCGGTCGTCCTGCTGCGCCAGGTGCAGGCGGGAGACAGCCGTCTGGCCGCTTATGTCGTCCCCGCCGGCGGCGGTGCGCCACCGCCCGAGGAGGAGCTGCGCGCCGCGCTCCGCGCGCAGCTCCCCGAGCACATGGTGCCCGCCGCCTTCATCCCGGTGAACGCTCTCCCTTTCACCCCCAACGGCAAGGTGGACCGCCAGGCGCTCGCGCGGATCGGTCCGGCAGCCCCCCGGCCGGCCGCCGGGGTGGCGCCGCGCAACGCGACCGAGGAGTTGCTGGCCGGCTTCTGGGAGACGGTGCTGGGGGCCGCCCCCGCCGGAGTGGACGCCGACTTCTTCACCAGCGGCGGCCACTCGCTTCTCGCGACCCAGCTCGTCCTGCGCATTCGCGACGCCTTCGGCCTCGACCTGCCGGTGCGGGCGGTGTTCGGGGCGCCGACGATCCGGGCGCAGGCCGAGATGATCGAAGGGCTGCTGTCCGGGTCCGCCGGTCCGGCGCCTGTCCAGGGCGCCGGTCCGGTCCGGCCGCTGCCGCGGCGGGCCTACCCTCTCCACGTGGCGCTCTCGTTCGCCCAGGAGCGGCTCTGGTTTCTCGACCGCCTGATGCCGGGCAGCGTGGCCTACAACATGCCGCTCGCTCTGCGGATGCGTGGCGAGCTCGATCCGGCCGCGCTGGAGCGGGCCTTCGCGGAGCTGGTGCTGCGGCATGAGACGCTGCGCACCACCTTCGTCACCGGCGAGGCGGGCCGGCCGGTGCAGGTGGTCTCGGAGACCGGGGAGTCGCCGGCCGCCGCCTGGAGCCTGTCCCGCCTGAGGATGGAGGAGGCGGACGAAGACGACGTCCCGCGGCTGGCCGCCCAGGACGCCGCCCTCCCGTTCGACCTCGAGCACGGCCCGCTTCTGCGTTCCCGCCTGCTGCGCCTCGGGCCGGCCGACCACGTCCTCCTGCTCAGCATGCACCACATCATCTCCGACCTGTGGTCCATGGGTGTGCTGGTCCGCGACATGGCGGCGTTCTACGCGGGAGCCTCCCTCCCTCCTCTGCCGGTGCAGTACGCCGATTTCGCGGTCTGGCAGCGCGCGTGGCTCCAGGGCGCGGAGCTCGAGCGGCAGATCACCTTCTGGCGCGACCGGCTCGCCGGGGCCCCGCCGGCGCTGGATCTCTCGACCGACCGGCCGCGTCCTGCGACGCAGAGCGTCCGCGGCGCGAGCCTCCCCTTCGGCGGCGCGCCCGGATTGGCCCGCGTGCTGGAGGAGTTGGCCCGCCGGCACGGCGCGACCCTGTTCATGATGCTCACCGCGGCCCTGGCCTCTGTCCTGGCCCGTTTCGCGGGCCAGGACGACCTGGTGCTCGGCAGCCCGATCGCCAACCGGCAGCGGCCGGAGATCGCGGGGCTGATCGGCATGTTCGTCAACACCCTCGCTCTGCGCGTCGATCTGCGCGGCGCCGGACCCCGGGAAGCGTCCTTCACCGAGATCCTGGGCCGGGTGCGAGAGGCCGCGCTCGACGCCTTCGCGCATCAGGACGTCCCGTTCGAGAAGCTGGTCGAAGCGTTGCAGCCGCGGCGCGACCCCAGCCGCCACCCTCTGTTCCAGGTCGTGCTCGCCATGCAGAACGTGGCGCTCGGCGGCCTCGACATCGAGCTGCCGGGTCTCGTGCTGGAGCCGCTGGAGGTCGAGAGCACGGCGACCAAGTTCGATCTCACGCTGAGCCTCTACGACAGCGGGGGAGATCTGGCCGGCCGGCTCGAATACGCCGCCGATCTTTTTGATCGCGCCACCGCCGAGCGGATCGCCGGGGCGCTGCGCACCCTCCTCGCTGCCGTGGCCGAGGACCCCGGGATGTCGTTCCGCGACCTGCCCCTCCTGGCGCCCGAGGAGAGGAGGCAGATCCTGCTCCGGCCCAACCGGACGGCGGCGCACTATCCGTCCGGCGCGACGGTGCATGAGCTGTTCGCCGCCCAGGCCGCGGCGACCCCCGGGGCGACCGCGGTCGTGCAGGGTGCGGTGAGCCTCACCTACCGCGAGCTTGCCGGGCGGGCCGACCGTCTCGCCCGGCGGCTGCTGGCCCTGGGGATCGGACCCGAGGCGCGGATCGGGCTCTGCGCCGGCCGGTCCCCGGACCTGATCGTGGCCCTGCTGGCGATCCTCAAGGCCGGCGGCGCCTATCTGCCTCTCGATCCGTCGCACCCGCCGGAGCGTCTGGCGTGGATGCTGCGGGACGGCGGAGCGCGGGCTCTGCTGACCGAGCGGCGCCTGCTCGGCGGGCTCACGCCGGAGGGCGATCTGCCGGCGATCTTCCTCGAAGATCTGACGGATCCGACTGAAACGTCCGATCCGTCCGATCAGGCACCCTTCCCCCGCGTGCCCGCCGATTCCCTCACCTACGTGATGTACACCTCGGGGTCGACCGGCACGCCCAAAGGGGTGGCGGTGACCCATCGCAACGTCGTCCGGCTGGTGCGCGGCACGGACTACGCGGACCTGGGGCCGGAGCAGACCTGGCTGCAGCTCGCGCCGGTCTCCTTCGACGCCGCCACGCTGGAGATCTGGGCGCCCCTGCTCAACGGCGGACGCCTGGTGCTGTTCCCCGGCGACCGTCCGGCGCTGGACGACCTGGCCGATGTGATCGAGCGCCAGGGCGTCACCTCTCTCTGGCTGACGGCGGGGCTGTTCCAGCAGATGGTGGATCACAAGCTGGAGGGGCTGCGGCCGTTGCGGCAGCTCCTCGCGGGGGGGGACGTGGTGCCGCCGGCGCAGGCGCGGCGGGTGCTGGAGGCGTTCCCCGGCCTGACGCTGATCGACGGCTACGGGCCGACCGAGGGGACGACGTTCACCTGCTGCTACGGCATGACCGATCCGCGGCAGGCCGGCGGCCCGGTTCCGATCGGAACGCCGATCGCCAACGCCCGGGTGTACGTGCTGGACCCCGGAGCGCAGCCGGTGCCGTTCGGCGTGGCGGGAGAGCTGTACATCGGCGGCGCGGGCCTGGCGCGGGGCTACCTGGACAGGCCGGAGCTGACCGCCGAGCGCTTCGTGCCGGACCCCTTCGGCATGGAGACCGGCCTGGCCGGGGAGCGGCTGTACCGGACCGGAGACCGGGTGCGCTGGATCGCGGGACGCGGCGGGGATGCGGCCGGAGCCCTGGAGCTCCTCGGCCGGATCGGGGCGATTGGCGGGGACGGCGGACAGGTGAAGATCCGCGGCTTCCGGGTCGAGATCGGCGAGGTCGAGGCCACCCTCTCCGGCCATCCCGCGGTACGGCGAGCGGCTGTGCTGGCACGCGACGAGGGGCGGGGCAAGGAGCTCGCCGCCTGCGTCGTGCCGGCCGACCCCGGAGCGCCGCCGTCGGTGGCGGAGCTGCAAGGCTTCCTGCGCGGCAAGCTTCCCGAGCCCATGGTGCCGTCGGTCTGGAGCTTCCTCGACGTGCTGCCGCTCACCGCCAACGGCAAACTGGACCGCCGAGTCTTGGGGAGACCGGCGGAGATGGGCCGGGCGGACAGAGCGGGAGCGGAGCATGTGGCGCCGCGCACGCCGCTCGAAGAGCATCTGATCGAGGTCTGCGCCACCGTCCTGGATCTCGACCCCGAGCAGGTCGGCGTGCTCGACAACTTCTTCGATCTGGGCGGCCACTCCCTGCTGGCGATCCAGCTCATCGCCCAGCTCCGCGCCCGGTGGAGCCTGATCGTTCCCCTGCAACTCGTCTTCGACGCCAGGGACCTGGCGGATCTCGCCGAGCGCATCACCGAGCGCGAGCTGTCGGACGTCGATCCGGAGCTGCTGGCGGAAATGATCGCCGAGCTGAGACCCGAGCTGAGAAAAGTGGAATGAGCGACGTCACGGAGCGCCTGGCACGGCTGTCCCAGGAAGAGCGGGCTCTCCTGTTCGAAAAGCTGCGCCGGAAGAAGGAGCAGGAGGCTCCCCCCAGGGAGGAAGCATCGGCGTCGATCCCCCGCCGGACCGATCCGGGCTCGCCGCCTCCGCTGTCATTCGCGCAGCAGCGCCTCTGGTTCCTGCACCGGGTGGCCCCGGAGGACCCGGTCTACAACGTGCCCATGGCGGCGCTGGTCCGCGGTCCGTTGGACCGCACCGCGCTGCGGCGTGCCCTGGCGGCGGTCTGCTCCCGCCACGAATCGCTGCGCACCACCTTCGCCGTGCTCGACGGAGCTCCGGTGCAGCTCATCGCGCCGGCGCTGGAGATCCCCCTGCCGATGGTGGACCTGGCGTGCCAAGCCAACCCGGAAATCGGCGAGATCGACCGGCTCTGCCGGGACATCTTCAATCTTCCTTTCGACCTCTCCGCCGGACCGCTGGTCCGCGCCGCCCTGCTGCGCCTGGCTCCCGAGCGGCACGTCCTGGTGCTGGTGCAGCACCATGTCGTCAGCGACGGCTGGTCCGTGGGAATCCTGATCCGCGACCTGCTCGCGTTGTATCGTGCCGCTCTCCGGGGAGATGATCCCTGCGCCGCGCTGCCGCCCTTGTCCATCCAGTACGCCGATTTTTCTCTCTGGCAGCGGCAGTGGCTGAGCGGGGAGCGGCTGGAGCAGCAGCTCGCCGTCTGGCGGCGGCGCCTCGGCGACCTGCCGCCGCCCCTGGAGCTTCCCATCGACCACCCGCGTCCGCCGCTCAAAAGCTCCCGGGGGGCGGCCGATCCGTTGCATCTCTCCGCCTCCGAGACGGCCGGCGTACACTCCCTGGCCAGGCGGGAGGGGACGACCCCCTACATGGTGCTGATGTCGATCCTCCAGATCCTCCTGCACCGGTACACCGGGCAGACCGATTTCGCGGTCGGCTCCGTGGTGGCGAACCGGAGCCGCCCGGAGCTCAAGGATCTGATCGGTTTCTTCGTCAACACCCTGGCGCTGCGCGCCGACGTCGCCGACGTCGCCGGCGACCTGGCGCTCTCCGGTCTCATGGCGCGGGTGCGCGAGATCGCCCTCGAAGCCTTCGCGCATCAGGACCTCCCGTTCGAGAAGCTGGTCGAGGAGCTGCGGCCGGAGCGCGACCCGAGCCGCACGCCGATCTTCCAGGTGTCGCTCTCCCTGCTCAACACGCCGAAGCCTCCGCTCGACTTCGGTGATCTTTCTCTCGAGGTCCTGCATCCCGATCCGGGCCTGGTGAAGTTCGACCTCGACCTGGCGTTCGAGCCTGACGACGGGGGAGGGCTGAGCGGCTCGTTGAATTACAGCACCGACCTGTTCGAGGCCGCCACGGCGGCGCGCATGGTCGGCCATTTCCGGTCTCTCCTCGCCGCGGCCCTCGCCGATTGCACGCGGCGGGTTTCGGAGCTGGACATGCTCGGCGATCTGGAACGCCGGCAGCTCCTGGACGGCTGGAACCGGACCGCGGTCGAGTGGCCGCGCGAGGGCTCGCCGGCGGGGCTGGTCGAGGCGTGGGCGGCAGCGCGGCCCGGATCTCCGGCGGTGGTGTCCCCCGCCGGCGCGGCGGGCGGCGTCCGCGTCCTCACCTATGGGGAGCTCGATCGGCGCGCCAACCGGCTGGCCTGGCGGCTGCGCCGCCTGGGGGTCGGGCCGGAGGTGCCGGTCGGCTCCCTGGTGCCGCGGTCGGAGGAGATGTTCCTGGCGGCCCTGGCGGTCGCCAAGGCCGGAGGTGCCTATCTACCGCTCGATCCCGCCTATCCGGACGAGCGGATCGCCGCGGCCCTCGACGACGCCGCCACACCGGTGGTGCTGACCCTGGGAGCCCTGGCCGGCCGGATCGGCGGCGCCCGAGCCGTGCTCGCGATCGATGATGCCGAGATCATTCTTGGAGCGGTCGGAGCCGAGGGTGTCGCGGACGCTGGACCGCCGGAACGGCGCGGAGCGTCCGGAAACCTCGCTTATATTATTTTTACCTCCGGCTCGACCGGGCGGCCGAAGGGGGTCGCGGCGACGCGCGGCGCACTGATGAATCTCCTTTCCTGGTACCGCCACGCCCTGCCGGTCGCTCCGGACGACCGGTGCACCCTGGCCGCCGGTCCCGCTTTCGATGGCGCGGTCTGGGAGCTCTGGGCCCTGCTGACGTCGGGAGCCGCCATCCACCTTCCGGACGAGGAAACACGCCTCTCGCCGTCGCGCCTCGCGGGCTGGCTCGCCCGCGAGCGGATCACGATGTCGTTCCTGCCCACTCCGCTCGGCGAAGCCTTCCTGGCCGAGCCGGACGCGGCGGCCACCTCCTTGCGCCGCCTCTGTATGGGCGGCGACCGGCTGCACCGGATCGCCCGCCGCGATCTCCCCTTCGCGGTGGTCAACCTGTATGGTCCCAGCGAGGCCACGGTGGTCACCACCTTTGCGCCGGCCGTCCTGGACGAACGCGAAGACCGCGACCCTTCGGTGGGCCGGCCGATCGACAATGCGCGGGTCTACCTGCTGGACGGCCACCAGCAGCCGCTGCCGGTCGGCGTGGCCGGCGAGCTGTGGATCGGCGGCGAGATCCTGGCGCGCGGGTATCTCGGCCGTCCGGACCTCACGGCGGCGGTCTACCGGCCCGATCCGTTCGCACGGGTGGCGGGGGCGCGGATGTACCGGACCGGTGATCTGGCGCGGCGCCGGGTGGACGGTGACATCGAGGTGCTGGGACGGCTCGACGGCCAGGTGAAGATACGCGGCTTCCGTATCGAGCTGGGCGAGATCGAGTCCGTCCTGCACGACCATCCGGTGGTGAGCCAGGCGGTGGTGCTGGCGCGCGACGATGGCAATGTCGGCGGCATCGGTGGCGGTGGCCGGCGCCTGGTGGCCTATCTGGTGTTGAACCGGGCGCTGCACGAGACGGCGGAGGCTCCGGAAGCCGATCTCCGGGCGCATCTGCGGCGCCGTCTGCCGGAGCACATGGTTCCCGCTGTCTTCGTGGCGCTGCCGGCGTTGCCGCTGGTGCCCGGCGGCAAGGTGGATCGGCAGGCGCTCGGCGCGCTGCCGCTGCCTGCCGTTCCGGCGCGCGAGCCCACCGCGCCGCGCAGCGAGACCGAGCGCCTGGTGGCCGGTCTCTGGTCGGAAGTGCTCGGGCGCGACCGGGTGGGAGTCGACGAGAGCTTCTTCGACCTCGGCGGGCACTCGCTGCTCCTGGCCCGTGTCCAGGCCCTGCTCGCCGAGCGCCTCGACCGGCAGGTGCCGCTGCTCAAGCTCATCGAGCTGCCCACCGTCGGCGCCCTGGCCGCCTGGCTGGACGGGGAGGACGGGACGGCGCCTGCCAAGGGAGGCGAGAGCCGGGACCGCACGGCACGCCAGCGCCAGGCCCTGGAGCTGCAACGCCGGCGCGCGGTGCGGAGGCCGGCCGGCGGATGAGCGACCCGGGCAAGCCGGACCCGATGAGCCAGCGGCTGGCGAGCCTCTCGCTGGCGGAGCGGGCACGCCTGTTCGAGAAGCTGCGGGACAAGAAGCGCAGCGAAGACGCCGCGGGCTCTCCGGCGGTCCCGGCGCTGCTGCCGAGAGACCGCACGGCCGGCCCGCCGCCGCTGTCGTTCGCGCAGCAGCGTCTGTGGTTTCTCGACCGCCTGGCGCCGGGCGACGCGGCCTACAACATCGCCACGCCGGTCAGCATCACCGGTCTCCTGGATCCCGGCCGCCTACGCCGGTCCCTGGCGTCGGTCATCGCGCGGCACGATTCCTTGCGCACGACGTTCCGTCTCGCCGGCAGCGAGCCGGTGCAGGAGATCGCCGCGGGGAGCAGCGCCTGCGCCCTGCCGGTGGTCGATCTGGCGGCGCTGGCCGGCGGGCGCGGCGAGGCCGAAGCCCTGCGGCTGCGCGATGAAGACGCGGCGCGCCCGTTCGACCTCGCGGCCGGCCCGTTGCTGCGCTCGGCGCTGCTGCGCCTGGGGCCCGAGCGCCATCTCCTCCTGCTGAACCTCCACCACATCATCAGCGACGGCCGGTCGAACGGCGTTCTGGTCCGCGAGCTGACCTCGCTCTACGATCTGGGCGCCGGTGCCTCGCTGCCGGAGCTGCCGATCCAGTACGCCGACTTCGCGGTCTGGCAGCGGCGCTGGCTGGCGGGTGAGGTGCTGGAACGCCAGGCGGCGCTCTGGCGCCGGCGCCTGGCCGGCATGCCGCCGGCTCTCGACCTGCCGTCCGACCGGCCCCGCCCGCCGGTGCGCAGCAGCCGCGGCGCGTTCCGCGAGCTTGCGCTGGAGCCGGCGCTGGTGTTGCGGCTCAAGGAGGTGGCGCGGCGCCAGGAAGCGACCCTGTTCACGGTCCTGCTGGCCGTCTACCAGGCGCTGTTGTGCCGCTGGACCGGCCAGGACGACCTCTGCGTCGGTGTCCCGGTCGCCAACCGGAACCGCCGCGAGGTGGCCGGCTTGATCGGATTCTTCGTCAATACCCTGGTCCTGCGCGGCGACCTGTCCGGCGCCCCCGGGCTCGGCGAGCTCCTGAAGCGGCTGAAGCAGGTGACGCTGGAGGCCTTCGAGCACCAGGACCTGCCGTTCGAGAAGCTGGTCGAGGTCCTGCGGCCGCAACGGGACCCGAGCCGGTCGCCGCTGGTGCAGGTCCTGCTGACCCTGCAGAACACGCCCGGGGCGGTGCTCGCCGCGGGTGGGCTGCGCCTGGAGCTCATACCGCCGCCGGGCCGCGCGGCCAAGGGCGACGTGTCGGTGTCGTTGTCGGAGGGCGAGGACGGACGCCTCGGCGGCGCCCTGACTTACAGCACGGACCTGTTCGACGCCACCACGATGCAGCGCTTCGCCGCCCACTTCGCGGCGCTCCTCGACACGGCCGCGGCCGATCCGCAGCGCTCCCTGGCCGACCTTTCTTTTCTCTCCGCCGGGGAGATGGCGCAGCTTCTGCGCGAGTGGAACGACACCCGCGGAGCGGCGGATCCGTTGCCGCTGCATCTCCGCTTCGCGGCGCAGGCGATGGCGACGCCCCAGGCAGTGGCGGTCGAGACGGCCACGCGGAGCCTGACCTATCGCGAGCTGAGCGACCGCGCCGGCCGGCTCGCGCGGCGGCTGGTCGCGCTGGGAGCCGGACCCGAGGTGGTCGTCGCCGTGCAGGCCGACCGTTCGCCCGAGCTGATCCTCGGTGCCCTGGGCGTCTGGATGGCCGGCGGTGTCTACCTGCCGCTCGATCCGTCCCATCCGGCGGAGCGCCGCGCGTGGGCGCTGGCGGACTCGGGAGCGGCGTTTCTCCTCGCCGCGGGCGAAGAGATCCTCCCCGCCTTCTCCGGGCCGGTGCTCCGCCTGCACGAGGAGATCGGGGAGACCGAGGAAGTTGGCGATTTGCCGCCTTGGCACGGGCTCGACAACCTGGCCTACGTTTTCTACACCTCGGGCTCCACCGGGTGGCCGAAGGGCGTCATGGTGCCGCACCGTGGCCTCGCCAATCTATCGGAGCAAACGTCGGAGCAAACGGCGCTTTTCGCCGCCGGTCCGGGGAGCCGGGTGCTGCTCTTCGCCTCGCCCGCCTTCGACGCCTCGCTCCTCGACCTGGCTCTGGCCCTGGGCTCTGGAGCCACGCTCTGCCTGGTGCCGGGGCGGGAGCTTCCCGGGCTCGCCGCTATTCTCCGCGAGCGGGCCATCACCCACCTCCACCTGCCGCCCTCGGCCCTGGCCGCCCTGGCCGAGGGAGGGCCGCCGGAGGGGCTCGCCTGTGTGATCCTGGGCGGTGAGATCTGCCCGGCGCCGCTGGCCGCCCGGTGGGGAGCCGGCCGCCGGCTGTTCAACGATTACGGGCCGACCGAGGCGACCGTGTTCGCGACCGTGGACGAGCTCCGGCAGGGGCGCCTGACCACCGGTCGGCCCCTCGCGGGCGTCGCGGCTCACCTGCTCGACCGCGGGCTGCATCCCGTTCCTCTCGGTGTAGCGGGCGAGGTCTGCCTGGCCGGCGCCGGGCTCGCCCGGGGCTACCTGGGACGGCCGGACCTCACCGCGGAGCGTTTCGTGCCGCACCCGTGCGCCGGTCCGGAGGAGCGGGGAGCCCGGCTGTATCGCACCGGAGATCTGGCACGGCGGCTGCCGGACGGCTGCCTCGATGTCCTGGGCCGGATCGACCGCCAAGTGAAGATCCGCGGCATCCGGGTCGAGCTCGGCGAGATCGAAGCCGCGCTCCGCCGCCATCCGGGAGTGAGGGAGGCGGCGGTGCTGACACGCAGTGTCGGCGACGGTGGTGGCGACGGACTGAGTCTCGTCGCCTGGGTCTCTCCGGCCGGGGCGGTCGAGCCGGGGGAGCTGCGCGCCTTCCTGCGGGAATCCCTGCCGGCTCCTGTCGTGCCGCCGGCGGTTTTCGCCCTCGATCGCCTGCCGCTGACCGCGAACGGCAAAGTCGACCTGGACGCCCTGGCCCGCCTGGAGCCGGCTTCCGGCGGTGTCTCCGGCGGGGTGGTGCGGAGCGAGGAGGCGCCGCCGCGCAACGAGCTGGAACAGGCGGTGGCCGCGGCCTGGTGCGAGGTGCTCGGGCTGCCGTCGGTCTCCCGGACTGAGAGTTTCTTCGATCTCGGGGGCCATTCCCTGCTGCTCGCGCGAGTGCAGTCCCGGCTCGCCGAGACCTTGCGGCGCGAAGTGCCCCTGCTGAAGCTTTTCGAGCATCCGACGGTCGAATCGCTGGCTGCCTGGCTGGATGGAACGGACGGCAAGGTCCGCCCCGACCCGGACCACCAGCGGCGCGCCCGGCAGCAGCGGCAAGGCCTGGAGCTGCAGCGCCGCCGGTCGGCCGAAAAGGGGGCGCCGCGATGAGCGATCCTCGGCTGGCGGGCCTCTCGCTCCAGGAGCGGGCCCTCCTTTTCGCCCGCCTGCGCGAGCGGAAACAGGAGACCGGCAAGCTGGCGCCGCAGGGGGATCTGCCGCTGGTGCCGCGGCCGCGCGACGCAGGTCCCCCGCCGCTGTCGTTCGCCCAGCAGAGGCTGTGGTTCCTCGATCGCCTGATGCCGGGCAAGACGGTGTACAACATCCCGCTGGCCCTGCGCGTCAGCGGCGCCGTGGACCTCGACGGCTTGCGGCGCGCCCTGGTCCGGGTGGTGGCGCGCCACGAATCGTTGCGGACCACCTTCCGGGTGGTGGGCGCCGAGCCGGTGCAGGTGATCGCACCCGTGGCGGCGGCGGCCTGTGCGTTGCCGGTGGTCGATCTGACGCGGCTGGGCGCGGCGGCCGAGCCGGAGGCGGTCCGGCTCTATGGCGAAGAATTCGAGCTCCCCTTCGACCTCGCGGCCGGTCCTCTGCTCAGGGCGACCCTGGTGCGCCTGGGAGCGGAGCAGCACCTGCTCCTGCTCACCCTGCACCACATCATCAGCGACGGCTGGTCGAACGGAGTCCTGGTCCGCGAGGTGACCACCGCCTATGGCGGCGGCAGCCTGACGGACCTGCCGATCCAGTATGCCGACTTCGCGGTCTGGCAGCGCCGCTGGCTGGCCGGCGAGGTCCTGGAGAAACAGATCGCCTTCTGGCGGCAACGGCTGGCCGGGATGCCCGCCGCCCTGGACCTGCCGGCGGACCGGCCACGGCCGGCCGTGCGTGGCAGCCGCGGCTCCCAGGTGGAGATGGACTACGGGCCGGACCTCACGGCTCGCCTCAAGAACCTGGCGCGGCGCGCGGAGACGACTCCCTTCGCGGTGCTCCTGGCGGCCTTCCAGGCACTGCTCTACCGCTGGACCGGCGAAGAGGATCTCGCGGTCGGGGCGCCGGTGGCCAACCGGAACCGTCCGGAGGTGGCGGGGCTGATCGGATTCTTCGTCAACACCCTGGTGCTGCGCGGCGATCTGTCGGGCGATCCGGAATTCGGCGCGCTGGTCGGAAGGCTGCGGCAGACCGCGCTCGACGCCTTCGAGCACCAGGACCTGCCGTTCGAAAAGCTGGTGGAGGAGCTGCGCCCGCGGCGCGACCCGAGCCGGCCGCCGCTGGTCCAGGTGCAGTTGGTGGTGCAAAACACACCGGTGGCGGCTCTCGTGGCGCGCGGGCTGCGGATCGAGCCGCTGATCGCGGTGGCGCGGACGGCGAAGCTCGACCTGTCGCTGTCGATGGGCGAAGAGAACGGAAGCCTGTCCGGTTCCCTGACCTACAGCACGGACCTGTTCGACCGGTCCACCATCCGGCGCTTCGCCGGCCATCTCGCCGTTCTCACCGCGGCAGCCTGCGCCGATCCGCGGCGCCCCCTCTCGGCTCTCCCCCTGCTCGCGCCGGCCGAAGAAGCGCAGCTCCTGCGCGAGTGGAACGACACCCGCGGCGCGGGCGCACCGGAGACCATTCCCGGTCTCTTCGCCCGCTCCGCCGCACGGTTCCCGGATCGCACGGCAGTCGTCTGCGGCGACGAGGTCCTCACCTACCGCGAGCTCTCCCGGCGGGTGGAGCGCCTGGCGCGCGAGCTGCGGCAGCGCGGCGTCGGCCCGGAGGCACGGGTCGCGCTGGCGGCCGGCCGCTCGCCGGCGATGGTCGCCGGGTTGCTCGCCGTGCTGGCGGCGGGAGGGGCCTACGTCCCGCTGGACCCCGCGCTTCCGGCCGGCCGGTGGGCCGAGCTGCTGGCGCTCGCCGCGCCCGCTCTGGTCCTCGCCGAGGAGCCGTTCCTGGAGCGTCTCCCGGCCGGGACCATGCCGGTCCTGCTGGACGGCAGTGAGGGGGACGATGGGATGGAGATGCCGGCCGACGCCGCTCCTGCGCCTGAGGTGCTCCCCGCAAGCGCGGCTTACGTGCTCTTCACGTCGGGCTCGACCGGCGAGCCGAAGGGTGTCGTGGTCGAGCACCGCCAGCTCCGGAGCTATGTGGACGCCGTGACCGCGCGCCTGGGGCTGGCCGCGGGAGAGGAGTCCCACTTCGCCCTGGTCTCGACTTTCGCGGCCGACCTCGGTCACACCGTGCTTTTCCCGGCGCTCTGCTCCGGTGGCTGCCTGCACGTGGTGCCGGCCGGCACCGCGCTCGATCCCGAGGCGTACTCCCGCTACACCGGGCGCCATCCGATCGATGTGCTGAAGATCGTGCCGTCTCACCTGGCGGGTCTTCTCCAGGCTTCCCGGCCGTCCGGCGTGTTGCCGCGGCGCCTGCTGGTGCTCGGCGGGGAAGCGGCTTCCTGGGACTTGATCGACCGGGTGGCGGAGCTGGCCCCTGCCTGCGCCGTCTGGAACCACTACGGTCCCACGGAGACGACGGTGGGAGCCGTGGCGCAGCCGGTGCCGGCTTCGTCCCATCCCCGGCCGCGCCGCCCTGCCCTGGGCCGGCCGTTGCGCAACGTCGAGGCCTATGTGCTGGACCCGCGGTTGCGGCCGGTCCCGGCCGGCGTGCCCGGCGAGCTGTGGCTGGGTGGGGACGGCCTGGCGCGGGGATATCTGGCGCGCCCCGCGCTGACCGCGGAGCGGTTCATGCCGCATCCGTTTGTCCTGTCTCCAGGCCAGGCGGGACAACGCCTGTACCGCACCGGCGACCGGGTCCGCTGGCTGCCCGACGGCGCGCTCGAATTTCTCGGCCGGGTGGATCGCCAGGTCAAGATTCGCGGCTACCGCGTCGAGCCGGGAGAGATCGAAGCGGCGCTGGGCCGCCATCCCGCGGTGCGCGCCTGTGCCGTCCTGGCACAGGGCGGGGAGGACGGAGCGGCGGCCGGCTTGACCGCGTACGTCGTGCTCCGTGATCAACAGACCGCCGCGCCGCAGGATCTCCGCCACTGGCTGGCGGGGCTCCTGCAGGCCGCCATGGTGCCGGCCGCGTGGGTGGTGCTGGACGCGATGCCGCTGACCGCCAACGGCAAGCTCGACCGCCGCGCTCTGGCAGAGACCGCTCCCGAGCCACCGCGTGGTGGTCCGGGGGACATCGGGGAGACGGCCGGCGCGCCGCCGCGCACCGCGGTCGAACGTGAGCTGGCCGCCCTGTGGTCGGAGGTGCTCGGGGTCGAGCGGGTAGGGATCGGCGAAAGCTTTTTCGACCTCGGCGGCCACTCCCTCCTGTTGCCGCGGGTGCAGGCCGGGCTCCGGGAGCGCATGGGGCGGGACGTGCCCTTGTTGAAGCTGTTCGAGCACCCGACGGTCGAGACCCTCGCCGCCTGGCTCGAAGACGGCGCCGAGGAGGGGCTCGATTCCGGCGCGAGCCGCGACCGGATGCGGCGGCAGCGGCAAGGATTGGAACAGCAGCGCCAGAGACTCGCGCAGAGGAGAACGTCATGAAGGATTGGAACGACGGCCCGCCGGATGGGGACGATGGCCTCGATCATGGTCTGGACATTGCGATCATCGCCATGGCCGGCCGCTTCCCCGGCGCGCCCGACGTGGAGCGCTTCTGGGAGAACCTCCGGGCCGGCGTCGAATCGATCCGCGCCTATTCCGACGAGGAGCTGATCGCCCTCGGCGCCGATCCCGCGCTGGTCCGCGATCCGGCCTACGTCAAGGTGGCCGCCTGGCTGCCCGACATCGACTTCTTCGACGCCGGCTTCTTCGGCTTCTCGCCGCGCGAGGCCGAGATCCTCGACCCGCAACAGCGGCTGTTCCTGGAGTGCGCCTGGGGCGTGCTGGAGAAAGCCGGCTACGACAGCGAGCGCTACCCGGGGCTGATCGGCGTCTACGCCGGCAGCGGCACCAACGAATACCTCCTCTTTCACCTGATGCGCGGGATCACCGACCTGCACAACGTCCTCCAGCTCACCATCGGCAACGAGAAGGACTTCCTGGCCACCCGCATCTCCTACGAGCTCGATCTGCGCGGGCCGAGCATCAACGTGCAGACCGGCTGCTCGAGCTCGCTGGTGGGGGTCCACCTCGCCTGCCAATCGCTCCTTGCCTACCAGTGCGACATGGCGCTCGCCGGCGGCATCTCGCTCCAGGTGCACGACGGCATCCCCGGCTATCTCTACCAGCCCGGCGGCGTGCTGTCGCCGGACGGCCACTGCCGCGCTTTCTCGGCCGGGGCGCAGGGAGCGGTCGCCGGCAGCGGCGTCGGCATCGTGGTGCTGAAACGGCTGGCCGACGCCCTCGCCGACGGCGACACGGTGCACGCCGTGATCAAGGGATCGGCCCTGAACAACGACGGCGCCGCGAAGATCGGCTACACGGCGCCCAGCATCGAAGGGCAGTCGCGGGTGATCGACATGGCGCAGGCCGCGGCGGCGGTCGATCCGCGCTCGATCTCCTACGTCGAGGCGCACGGCAGCGGCACGCCGCTCGGCGATCCCATCGAGGTGACCGCCCTCACCCGCGCCTTCCGCGCCGGCACCCGCGACCGCGGCTTCTGCGCGCTCGGCTCGGTGAAGACCAACGTCGGCCATCTCGACACCGCCGCCGGCATGGCGGGCCTGATCAAGACCGCGCTCGCCCTCTCCCACCGGCAGATCCCGCCGAGCCTGCACTTCGACCGTCCGAATCCACAGATCGACTTTGCGGAGAGCCCCTTCTACGTCAACACCCGGCTCACCGACTGGCCGGCCGGCGAGACGCCGCGGCGGGCCGGCGTCAGCTCGTTCGGCATCGGCGGCACCAACGCGCATCTGATCCTCGAAGAGGCGCCGGCGCTGCCGCCCTCCTCGCCGCCGCGCCCGTGGGATCTCCTGCTCCTCTCGGCGCGGAGCGCCACGGCCCTGGAGCAGGCGACCGACAACCTGGCCGCTCATCTCGACAGTCACGCCGAGGAGAATCTCTCGGAGAACCTGTCGGACATTGCGTGGACCCTCCAGACCGGACGGCGCCGTTTCCTCCATCGCCGGGCGCTGGTCGTTCCGGGCGGCGCCACCCGGAAGACATCGGAGGAGACCGCCAAGGCGCTCCGCGAGCGCGATCCGCAGCGGCTGCTCGGCAGCGTCGAGGAGGCCGGAGACCGCTCGGTGGCTTTTCTCTTCCCGGGAGTGGGAGACCATTATCCAGGCATGGCGGCGGGGCTCTATCGCAACGAGCCGGTCTTCCGCCGTGAAATGGACGCCGCTGCCGAGATCCTGCGTCCGCTCCTCGGTCTCGATCTGCGCGAGGTGCTCTTTACCGGGGAGACGGGCACTGCGAATCGGGCGGACGCAGGCGTCGACCTGCGCTCCATGCTCGGCCGCGGCGGCTCGCAAGCCATCCCGGCCGGCTCGCCGCTCCTCCGCACCTCGATCGCCCAGCCGGCGGTCTTCGCCGTCGAGGTCGCCCTCGCCCGCCTGTGGATGAGCCGCGGCGTGCGGCCGGCGGCGCTGCTCGGCTACAGCCTGGGCGAATATGCCGCCGCCTGCATCGCCGGCGTCTTCTCCCTGGAGGACGGGCTGCGGGTGGTGGCGGAGCGGGCGCGGCTGATCGAAGGGCTGCCGGCGGGAGCGATGCTCGCCGTGCCGCTGCCCGCCGAGGAAGTGGCCGCCGGCCTCGCCCCGCGCCTCTCGATCGCCGCGCTGAACGGACCGGGCCTGACCGTCGTCGCCGGTCCCCCCGAAGAGGTCGAGGCGCTGGCCCGCGAGTTGGGCGGGCGCGGCGTGGTCTCCCGGGCGCTGCCGACGACCCATGCCTTCCACTCCTGGATGATGGAGCCGATCGCGGGCGCGGTGGGAGAGCTGCTCGCCAGCGTGCGCCTGGTGGCGCCGGCGATCCCGTTCATCTCCGACGTGACGGGCACCTGGATCACCGCCGCCGAGGCGACCGATCCCGCTTACTGGGTGTCTCATCTGCTCCGCCCGGTCCGTTTCGGGGAGGGGGTGGCCGAGTTGGGAAAGGACCCGGCGCGCGTCTTTCTCGAGGTCGGTCCCGGCCAGAGCCTGGGGAGCCTCGCGACGCAGCATCCATCCACTGGGAGCGGGAGAATCGTGGCCGCATCGCTCCGCCACGCCTACGAGCACCAGCCGGACGGCGCGTTTCTCACTGCAGCGCTCGCCCGCCTCTGGCTCGCCGGCTGCCGCATCGACTGGGCCGGCTTCCATGACGGCGCGCGGCGGCGGCGGGTTCCGCTGCCCACCTACCCGTTCGAGCGCCAACGGTATTGGATTTCAGGAAGCGCTGCTGCGCCTGCTGAGGCCGCCGGGGCCAATCGATCCGAGGCCGAGGCGCCGCGCCACGGCCGGCCTTCCTCGCTGCGCAACGCCTTCGTGCCGCCGGGCACCGAGCTGGAACGCGCGGTGGCCGGTCTCTGGGAGCGCCTGCTGGGGATCGCGGGGATCGGTCTGCACGACAACTTCTTCGAGCTCGGCGGCCACTCTCTCCTCGGCACCCATCTGGTCAACATGGCGCGCGAGGCGCTCGGCGTCGACGTCCCGCTGAACGCGCTGTTCGAGACGCCGACGGTGGCCGGAATGACCGCCGCCGTGGCGGCCGGACGGGCGGCGGGAGGTGGTGCCGGCCAGGTGCCGCCTCTCGTGTCGATCTCGCGCGAGGAATTGGGGGAGCAGGGCCTGCCGCTCTCCTTCTCGCAGTCGCGCATGTGGTTCCTGCACCGGCTGGAGCCCGCTTCGCCGGCCTACAACATCCCGTTCGCCCTGCGCCTCCAGGGAGAGGCGGTGCCGCAGGCTCTGCTCGCCGCGGTGCGCGGGGTCGTGCGGCGGCACGAGGCCCTGCGCACCACGTTCCCGGATGCTCCGGGTGCCCCCGGCACCGCGGCGCAGGTCATCGCGCCGGCCGCGGCGGCGGACCGTTTTGCCGTGCCGGTGATCGATCTCTCCGGCCTCCCGGAAGCGCCGCGGCAGAGAGAGCTGGAGCTGCTGGCGGGCTTGAGCGCCCGCGCTCCTTTCGACCTCGCGACCGGCCCGCTGTTGCGGGTGACGCTGGTCCGCCTGGCCGCCGAGGAGCACGCTCTCCTCCTCAACATGCATCACATCGTCTCCGACGGCTGGTCGGTCGGCGTCTTCCTGGGCGAGATGTCGGCGCTCTATGAGGATTCCCGCCTCGGGCGCCCGCCGGCCCTGCCGTCCCTGCCATTGCAATACGCCGACTTCGCCGCCTGGCAAAGCCGCTGGCTGCAAGGCGAGGTGCTGGAGCGCCATCTGGGCTATTGGAAGAGCAAGCTGGCCGGCCGGCCGGCGGTTCTCGAGCTGCCGGTGGATCATCCGCGCCGAGATATGGGGAGCTCCGCGGCGGGAGAGGTCTCCCGCGTCCTGCCGGCCGCGGTGGCGGTGCCGTTGCGCTCTCTCGCCGAGCGCGAGGCGGTGACCCCGTTCATCGCTCTTCTCAGCCTCTTCGACGTCGTCCTCGGCCGCTGGTGCCGGCAGGACGACGTCGTGGTGGGCACCCCGATCGCCAACCGCACGCGGGCGGAGATTTCGGGGCTGATCGGCTTCTTCGTCAACACCCTGGTACTGCGCTCCGATCTGGCGGGCGATCCCACCTTCCGTGCCCTGCTCGGCCGGGTCGGAGAGACCGCGCTCGGCGCTTTCGCCCACCAGGACCTGCCGTTCGAGAAGCTGGTGGAGGAGATCCATCCCGAGAGGGCGCTGGCGGTCACGCCACTGTTCCAGGTGCTGTTCGCCTACCAGAACGCGCCGCTGCCGCGCATCGAGCTGCCCCGCCTCACCCTCGCCGGCCTGGAGTCCGGCACCAAGGCCGCGATGTTCGATCTGACGCTCACCGTCGGAGAGATCGGCGCTGGTCCCGAAGCCGGTGGCTTTGCAATGTCCCTCGAATTCGCCCGCAACCTGTTCGACGCCACGACCGCGGAGCGCCTGCTCGGCCACGTGGTGCGTCTGGCCGCGGCGGCGGTGGAATCTCCCGACCGGCATCTCTCCGCGTTGCCCATGCTCGCTCCGGAGGAGCGTTTCCAACTCGTCACCGAGTGGAGCGACACGGCGCGGCCGATCTCCATCCCGATATCCGGCACGGGATGGGCGCACGATCTGGTCGCCGCGCAGGCGGCTCTGCGGCCGGAGGCGCTCGCGGTCTCAGCAGGTGAATCGCTCAGCTACGGCGATCTCGAAGCGCGCGCCGGCCGGCTGGCGAGCCACCTGCGCGACCTCGGAGTGGGACCTGAAGTGCCGGTCGCTCTCCTGCTCGACCGCTCGGCGGCGCTGGTGGTCGGTGCGTACGGCGTGCTGAAAGCCGGCGGCGCCTATCTGCCGCTCGATCCGGCCTCGCCGCCCGAGCGGCTGGCGACCATCCTCGCCGAGTCGGGCGCGTCGCTCGTGCTGACCTGCGAAGCCCTGCGCGGCAAGCTGCCGGATCTTCCCGGCACCGTGCAGGCTCTCGCCCTCGATACGCTGGACCTCTCCGGCCAACTCCCTCTCGCCGCCCCGCCGCGGCTGCATGCGGAGAGCCCTGCCTACCTGATCTATACCTCCGGATCGACCGGCGTCCCCAAAGGCGTCGAGGTGACGCACGGCGCGCTGCTCAACCTCCTGGCCTGGCATCGAGAAGCTTTCGCGCCGGGGCCGGGAGAGCGGGGCACGCTGGTCGCCTCGCCCGGGTTCGACGTCTCGGTGCTGGAGATCTGGCCCCTGCTGGCCGCGGGCGGCAGCGTGCACGCGCCGGACGACGCGACGCGGCTGTCGCCGCCGGCCCTTCTGAAGTGGCTGGCGCGCGAGCGGATCACCCTCGGTTTCCTCCCCACCCCGCTCGCCGAAGCCGTGCTGCGCGAAGGGCTGCCGGACGGGCTCGCCCTGCGCGTCCTGATGACGGCGGGAGACAAGCTGTTGCAGTCCCCACGGCAGCCGCTGCCGTTCGTCTTCCACAACCTCTACGGCCCGGCCGAGTGCACGGTCATCTCCAGCGGGATCATCGTGCCGGCGGTTGCCGCCGGTGGGGAGGCGCCGCCGATCGGACGGCCGATCTCCAACTACGCCATCCATCTCCTCGATCCGGTGCTCAACCCGGTGCCGATCGGTGTCTCCGGCGAGCTGTTCATCGGCGGCGCCGGTCTGGCGCGCGGCTACCGGCGGCGGGCCGACCTGACCGCGGAGCGCTTCCTGCCGAGCCCCTTCGTGCCGGGTGAGCGCCTCTACCGCACCGGCGACCTCGCCCGCTTCCGAGCCGACGGAGTCCTCGACTTCCTCGGGCGGCTCGACCACCAGGTGAAGGTGCGCGGCTTCCGCATCGAGCTCGGCGAGGTGGAGACCGCCATCGCCGGCCTGCCCGGCGTCGTGGCGTGCGCGGCCGCAGCGCGGGCGCAACCTTCCGGTGACGTGCGCCTGGTCGCCTACGTCGTCGCCGCGTTGGGCACCGCCGGAACGGAGCTGCGCCGCGCTCTGCGGGCTCGCTTGCCGGAGTACATGATTCCGGCGGCTTTCGTGATGCTCGACGCCCTGCCGATGACCGCGAACGGCAAAGTCGACCGCCAGGCGCTGCCCGAGCCGTCGGCCCGGGACGCCGGGGAGCACGTGCCGCCGCGGACTCCCATCGAGGAGGAGCTGGCGCGGATCTGGTCCGAGCTGCTCGGGCTTCCCCTGGCGCGCGTCGGGGTGAACGACAACTTCTTCGATCTCGGCGGCCACTCCCTGCTGGCCACCCAGTGCATCTCCCGGGTGCGCGACAGCCTGGGCGTCGATCTGGCCTTGCAGATCCTCTTCGGAGCGGCGACGCTGGGAGACCTTGCCGACACCATCGTCGAGACGGAGCTGGCGCAGACCGACAGCGAGGCCTTGCAGCAAATGTTGAACGAAATGACGTTGGATGAAACAGACGGTTTGGATCTGGACGAGCTGCGCGCCCTCCTGGCTGGTGGAGATGGTGGCGACGGCGGGGGAGAGGGATGACGGAGCAGCACAAGCGAGCTCTCAGCTCTCGACGCGCGAGGATTGGGAAAAAGTCATGAAGCCGGTATGTAGCGCCATCGCCCTTGTCTTTCTGATGCTTTGCTCCGGCTCCGCCGGCTCACAAACCGTGAATGTCTGGCCGGGCGTCGCTCCGGGGTCCGAGAAGTGGACCCAGAAGGAGCGCGTCGTGGAGAACACTCCGCTTGGAACCGTGGTCTTCAACGTGGTCACTCCGACGTTGACGGCATTCCTTCCGGAGCGGTCGAAGGCGACGGGAACCGGCGTCATCGTCGCTCCGGGTGGCGCTTTCGTGGCGCTGGCCATCGATCTGGAGGCGAACGACGTCGCCCGTTGGCTTCAGGCAAAGGGCATTGCAGCGTTCGTGCTCAAGTATCGGATCATCGAGAAACGCGGAGAGGGCATTCCGGCGGATCTGAACATGGACGAGGCGGGGCAGTATGGCATTGCCGACGGAATTCAGGCGCTCAAGGTGGTTCGCCAGCATGCCGCGGAGTGGGGCCTCTCTCCCGACAGGATCGGCTTCATGGGCTTCTCGGCGGGGGCGATGGTCACCAGCGGAGCCCTGCTGCAGAAAGACGCCGCGGCGCGTCCGAGCTTCGCTGCGATGATCTATGGGGGTCCGTTCGGCGTCATGCCGGCCATCCCCGCAAAGCTGCCCCCCATGTTTCTCGCCTGGGCGCAGGATGACCCCCAGGCGCGCGAGCCCGTCGTCAAGTTTTATGACGCGCTCGCCGCGGCGGGCCACAAACCCGAGGTCCACATTTTCAGCGCCGGCGGCCATGGCTTCGGTCTGCGCAAACAAGGCACCAGCAGCGACCACTGGATCGATCTGTTCTACAACTGGCTGGAAGCGCAGAAGCTGACGCGTTGAAGCGACGAGATGCCTGGGCGCTCAATCGCGCCGCACCGCTCTGCCGCCCAACACGACCACCTTCACCCGCTCGAGCTCGCTCACGTCGCGGAGCGGATCGCCGTCGACGGCGATGAGGTCGCCGGCGACGCCGGCGAACGGCCCGGGCGGCGGCGAGGCGACAGCCGGCCCGCCGCCGCAGAGCGACAGCAGAAGCAGCCCGGAGAGGAGGGCATGCGGGCTTTTCAGGAGAGGGCGTCGCCGCATCACAGGAATAGTACAGGAGTGTGAGATAGCCGGCCTCCTCGCGACAGTAGCCAGGAAGAACGCGACCGGCTCGGGGGAGAACACCCCCAGGAGGCTGAGCATGCCCACTCTATGGTTCGACTCGACGGACTTTGTCACCGGAGACCCGACACTCCGGATCAGCTACCCTTCCGTGACCCAGGCCACGACCATCGTCACCGCGACCGCGGTCGGCGACCTCAAATGGATCAGCCTGGGAGCGGTGTTGCCTTTCCCCGCGCGGATCGACACCGTGGTCGTCTGCTATCAGATTTTGAGCGCCGCAACCCCTCCCACCAGCGTCATCCGGCAGACCCGGTTGAGCACCACGACCTCGCCTGACAAGTCGATCGTGCTCTCTGACGACGGGACTGTCCTCGACAGCAAGGCGCCGGTCTGCTACCGCGGCAAAGCCGGGACGAAGGTGCCGGCCGGCGCCCTCGAGATCGAGCTGCGGCTCCACTTTCAGGACATCAAGGATCAGATCGTGCTCGGCGGCATCGCCCTTCAGGTCACCGAGCTCTGCGCCAACCACCGCGGCCTCGGCGAGTTTGGCGACTACACAGCCGGCATCGCGCAGGCCGAGACGGTGTTCGACCAAGCCCTCCAGGCGATGATCCTCCAAGGCGGAGGCGTGCTGTGCATCCCGCGCGACGCGCCCGCCGGGTTCTTCCCACGCAACCGCCGGCAGGACGGCGTCGACCAGCCCGCTGTCACCGTGGTCGACTGCCGCGACGGCTTCGAGCGGCTCTATGTGCCTCCCATCGGCACACTGGGCAGCTCAGGGACGACGCGCGCCAGCCATGTGATCGAGCACGATCTGGCGAACGACCTCGGCTGGCAGGGAGAGTATTCGACCGAGCTGATCCAATCCCGCTACCGCGGCGGCGCCTCGTCCTATCTCCAGAGCCTCACCCGGGCCGTTCCCGCCGGCACCGCCGTCAAGAATTTCTATGTCCCGACCTCGCGTGGTTTGTTCAAGGGGCAGCAGCTCTCGGTTACCGGCGTGGCGAACGGCTATGGCGGCCCCACCGAGCTGGTCACTATCCAGGGATTGGGCAGCGACGCCAACGGGCCTTTTTTCACCGCTTCCTCCACGCTGGCCCATCCGCTCGGCGCCTTCGCCTACAACAAAAACGTGATCAATGGGCTCACCGTGGAAGATGTGGCGAACTGCGACAACCAATCGACCTCGCTCGCCGTCGAGCGCACGGTCTACGGGCTCGGCGACAGCTTCGTCGTCACCGGCCTGCTCACCTACCAGGGCGACATCCTGTCGGCCGGCGGCGACGAGGGAGGCGTGGGAATCGCATCGCAGATCGAGCACGACCTCGACTGCTTCTGGGGCGAGGTGGAGAGCTGGAACGCCGCCACGGGCGAGCTCGTCTACAAGGACGCGACCGCGGCGAACCCCCAGAAGCTCGGCACCTCCCGGCCGCTGATCAACATTTCGCAAGCCACCTCCAAAGGCCAGGTGCTGGTGATGGCGCCGGGCGCCGGTCCGAGTCACATCATCGGCCGGGGCGTCGATTGGGACGCCTCGACGGTCGGCAAGTTCATCGCGATCGACGAGCCGACCGAGCTCTATGCCGCCGGCGAGGCCAATGCGCTGGGACCCGGCACCGGCAAACCCGTGCACCGCTGGTGGCACATCACCGCCGTCGAGCCGCGCGGCGACCGGACGATCGACCTTTATGTCGAGCGCACTGTCTGGTTCACCAACCGGCGGAGCGGGCCGACCCTCTTCCGTTTCGACAACTACAGCACGCCGGGCGCTGAGAAAGAGCTCGCCTACCTGATCGCGCCGGGCGCCTGGGTGAGCGATGTGCGCCGCGCGGTGGCCGGCGACCTCGTAGGCGCCCTCGGCCAGGCGAAACCGGAAGACGCGCGGACGCTGGTCCTGGCGCCGTCGGGTAGCTCCGGCGCGGCCACCGACTTCGCTCCGGGAGACACCATCACCAACGCCGTCGGACCGGACCCGTGGCAGCCGACCGGCTTCCGCGCCCGCCATTTCGACAGCTTTCCGTCCGCGATGCCGGGCACCTCCTACCTGAGCGAAAACTACGGCAAGGTGCAGCTCGGGTCCGCTCTCGCGGTCCTCGGGCCGACCGATCCGGCGCAGCAGAAGGATGCCCAATATCCCTTCGACGCGCCGATCTTCATCCTCGCCGGCTCGACCACGGCCATCCGGATCCGCGGTCCGGTCGAAAAAGCGGCGCTCGATCTCTGGCAGCCCGCCGGCAATCCGCACAAGATCCGCTGGCTGGTGCAGGACGGCGGCAGCGCCGCGACGCTCCACGCCGACCCATCCGACGGCACCTTCCGGTTCGCCGGTGGCGACCTCGATTTCGACCAGAAGAGCTCGCGCAACCAGCAAGGCCTCTCCGGCGATGCCAAGGGAGCCAACAACCTGCGGGGGATCGACCTGCCGGTGGGCGCCGGCGCGGCCCGTCTCCAGGTGACCTTCCGGACCTCGGAGCCGGACGCCGCCTATGCCCTCTTCGTCCAGTGCTCCTGGCCCACGCTCACTGTGGTGACCAAGACCGCCGCCGGCTTCGCCGCCGCCTTCAGTCCGGCCGCGCCCGCGGTAGGCGGCACGCTGGACTGGCTGCTCGTGCGATAGCCGCTGGGTCTTATATATAAGGGTATGAGGCCCTTGCGCCGCGCTGTCGAGTCTCCGGATCCCTTCAAGCAGGCAAGGACCGGTCACCCTGCAACTGATCCAGGAGCTTCTCCAGATCGGGCAGGTTGACCGGTTTCACCAGGTGGCCGTCGCACCCGGCCCCTTTCGACTGGGCGCGATCCACCTCCTGGCCCCAACCGGTCAGCGCGATGATCGTCATGGCGCGTCCCCAGGGCTGCTCACGGATGCGCCGCGTCGCCTCGTAGCCGTTGAGCTGGGGCATCCCGATGTCCATCAGGATCACCTGCGGGCGGAACTGCTCCGCGAGATCCACCGCCTCGAAGCCGTTGTTCGCGGTGCGGATCTCGTTGCCCAGCAGATCGAGCATCATGGCCATGGAGGCCGCGGCGTCGCGGTTGTCATCGACCACCAGAATGCGCCGCTTCGATCCGGAGGAGTCCTGCAGTCTTTCGACCGGCGTCCCGGCCAGCGGCTCCGCCCGGTCCTCCAGAACCGGCAGCCTGACGGTGAACGTGCTGCCCTGTCCCTGGCCGGGGCTCGCCGCCTCGACCGTCCCGCCGTGCATCTCGACCAGACCCTTGACCAGCGCCAGCCCGATGCCCAGCCCGCCGGCGCTCCTCTCCATCGGCCGGTCCACCTGGCTGAACAGATCGAAGATGGTCCGCAGGGCAGAGGTGGGAATGCCGATCCCGGTGTCCCGGACGGAGACGCAGACTTCTTCTCCCTCTCGCTGGGCGGTGAGCCAGATGTGCCCGCCCGGCTCGGTGTACTTGGCGCTGTTGTTGAGCAGGTTGCCGATCACTTGGGCCAGCCGGGTCAGGTCGGCATCCAGGTGGATCGGCTCCGGCGGCAACGAGACCGTCATCTCCTGGCCGGCGGCTTCGAGCACCGGACGGGCGGTCTCGATCGCGCTGCTGACGACGTCCGCGAGCAGCACCCGGGAGCGGCGCAGCTCCATCTTGTTGCTGCCGATGCGGGAGATGTCGAGCAGGTCGTCGATCAGCCGCACCATGTGCGAGAGCTGCCGGTCCATCATGTCTCGCGACTTCGCGACGAGGTCCGCGTTGCCAGCCGCCAGCCGCATCACCTGAAGGCCGTTGCGCAACGGGGCGAGCGGATTTCTCAGCTCGTGAGCCAGAAGCGCCAGGAATTCATCCTTGCGGCGGTCCGCGTCCTTGAGCGCTTCCACGGCCCTGTGCAGGGCCTCCTCCGCCTGCTTCCGTTCGGTCACGTCGCGGGCGATTTTCGAAGCTCCGATGATGGAGCCCTGCTTGTCGCGGATCGGAGAGATGGTCAGCGAGATGTTGATCCGGCGGCCGCCCTTGGCCATCCGGACCGTCTCGTAGTGCTCAATGCGCTCCCCGCGGGCCAACCGGGCCAGGATCTGCCGCTCCTCATCGAGCAGCTCCGGCGGAACGATCAGGGTGATCGACCGGCCCACGGCTTCCTCGGCCTTGTACCCGAGAAGCCGCTCCGCCCCGGCGTTCCACGTCCGGATCACACCCGCGAGCGTCTTGCTGATGATCGCGTCCTGCGACGACTCGACGATCGCCGCGAGTCGTGCCTGAGCCTCCTCGGCCCGCCGTCGTTCCGTCACGTCGCGGAAGACCAGCACCACTCCCACCGGAGTGCCGGACTCGTCCAGCATGGGGGCCGCGCTGTCGTCGATCGGCCGCTCGGTCCCATCCCGGGCGATCAGGACCGTATGGTTCGCCAGCCCGACAGTCACCCCTTCCCGCAGGGCCCGGAGGGCGGGGTTTTCAGCCGGCTGGCGGGTGTATTGGTTGACGATGTGGAAGATATCGGAGAGAGGCCTCCCCGCGGACTCGGTTTGCGGCCATCCGGTCAGGGTCTCCGCGACTCCGTTGAGGTAGGTCACCCGGCCTTCGGCGTCCGTGCTGATCACTGCGTCGCCGATGCTGGCGAGAGTGATCCGCAGCCGCTCCCGTTCCGCGGCGAGCTCCCGCTCGCCCTGCTGACGGGCCAGGAGGAGGGCGGTGGCATTCTGGAGCGCCACGGATCGAAGCCGCCGCTCCTCGTCCTCGTTCGAGGTCATCCAGGCAGTTGGAAGCAAGGCCTGTGCCGACGGAGGCTATCTCAGCCGCTCGTTACTTGCTGGATAGACTCGGACGCTTGTCGAACTTCCACTCCGCATTCGGCCCGTTTCGATCGACGTAATGCAGAAAAAGCTGCGCCAGGTGCGTGCCGGCGAAAGGTTCGCGCCAGTGATAGCAATCGCATCCACGGTAGATGAGGCCGTCCCCCGGATTCAGGGACACCGCGGACGTGCCCATGGGCCCCGCGATCCAGATCGGCCAGGGCTCGGCTGCATCCATGCCCAGAGTGACGGTCATGCTGACTTCACACGAAGGGCGATCGCGGTGCGCCTTCAGCAGGTTGCCGCGCTGGTAAAGGCGAAAGTACGAAAAGGTCGGCCAGAGTTTCAGTCCCGTCGCCTGTTCGACGGCGCCGCGGACTCTTTCCAGAAGCGCGTCCATCACCGGGTCGCCGTATGCAACCGGAGCGTTGGAGATCTGTTCGTCGCCGAGGGCGATGGTCTTGCTGCTCGCGCAGTCCAATACGTGGCCGTGAAAGAAGCGCGCGGATTCAGCGTCAATGACCACCCGCTGGACGACATACCAATTCTTCGCGAACTCGCCGGCGCTGTTCTCCATCACTGTGCCCTCCCCGCAGTCTTCAGGACCCAACAGTTCATCGCGAACCGCCCGTCTGCGAATGCGCCGGTATGGCACTGAACCGGCAGTGGTTGGCGCGATAGCGCAACGTGTCGGTGTGCGTCTTGAAGAAGGCGCCGTCACCGCTCCAGGTGAGCTCCGGCTCGAGGAGATACGAGTCGACGTTGACGAGACCCAGCTTCGGGATGGCGTCCTCGACGGCCTTCCTGATCGCCGGCTCGATCAAGGGCATCACCGGAGCGATCTCGGAATTGGCCTTCGAGACGCGGCGAGACTCATCGATGATACCCTCATCGCTGAGGGCGACTTTCGATGGGGAAAAGCCAGATTCGTGCGCAATGGCGTATTGAAGGACCTGGTCTGCCACCGCTCCACCGACAAAGTCTTCGACGATGACGACGGGTACCGGATGCTCTGACATCTACTGGTCCTCCCCATGAGCACGGCGATGAGCACGGCGGCGACGGCGTTCGAGGTGTTGGATGCGCTCGGGTTGGCGGAGCTGGTGAAGCGCCCGGGCGATCTCGGCGGTTCGGCGCCCCTGCGCGTGGTGCAGGGGTGTGGGCCGCTCTTCGAGGGCAATGCGTTTGGCTTCCAGATCGCCCTCCGCTACCCCGTGACCCTGCGGCGCAGCCCCGGCGGCGTGGCCGTGGAGATCGAGGCCCCGTACGGTGAGGCGTTCGCGGTCGGTCACCGGGCCGTGCTCCCCAGGCTCGTCGCCCAGGGATTTCTCCGGCCTGATGGCCTGCTGGCGACGGCGTTCGCTGACGACTTCATCAAGGTCGAGGGGGCGGGCTCCGGCCATGTGCACGTGCGCCTGTGGACTGGCCTCTGCGTGCGCGCGGACGCGGGCGTCTGGCTCCGCGTCTCCGGGACGGCGAACCGGCGCAACCGGTTCGTCGAGGTCGAGGAGCACTTCATCGCCGACGATGGAGCGTTCGTGCCGCTTGTCCTCGACATCAAGCTGCCTCCCCACGCCCCCGATCAGGTGCGCCTCGAAGGCGAGATCGGCACCCTGGCGCCGGTCGCCCCCGGCGCGTGCATCGAGGAGGTCCCGCTCGCGGAGGCACCGGAGATCGGTGCCGCGCACGCAGCCTTTTACGGCGAGGCCTACTTCGAGGCCAAGCATGGCGAGGTGACGCGAAAGTACCGCAAGATGAAGCCTCCTCCGGAGGCCTTGGAGGGCGAGACGCCGGCGCGCTGCCGCCTGATTGCTGTCGGGCCGAAGGCGCACACCATCGCCGGCCCAATCCCGCACGTCGTCTTTGCGAACCATGTGCCGTTCGAGGCGACCTATGACGGCTACACGCTCGTCGTGGAGCCGGACCAGGGCGTGCTGAGAGCCGGTGCGCGCGCGGTGGAGCGAACGTTCGCAGAGGCGCTGGGACCGACCTTCCTCGGGGAGAATTCGCGGGCGATGCTCTATTTCACCAAGTACTTCACGCACCACCCGCCGGGTGAGCCGCACTTCTTCGTCACGCCATGGGCCTTCGTGCAGACGCCGCCCGGCTGGTCGTGTCTGCTCGAGGGCGTACACGGCGACGGCTTCGACGTGCTTCGGGGCGTCGTCGCCACGGACGTGTTCCACGCGATGCCTGCGGTGTTCCATGTGTACCGGGCAGGCGAGCCGATCCGTGTGCGCTGCGGAGAGCCGCTGCTCCAGGTGATGCCAATTCCGCGGCGGCTGCTCCAAGCGGGGTTTCGGCAGGCCACGCTCCGCGTCTGAGTGTGGATCGCTCAGCGCACGTTGAGTTTCTCGTTGATGGTCTGGACCTCGCGCTTCAGCTCGAGGAGAAGGTTCAGCACAGCCGCCGTCCCAACTTCGACGGCGCCAGAGCCTGGGGCGCCCCCCGTTCCACCAGGTCCAGCAACCTCGTCGAGGAGGTACCGGAAGTTGTGGATGATCTCGATGATCACCATGGGCGACTTGTCGAGGTCGATGACGCTCCCGTGGCGTCTCTTGATCTCCGCGACGATGTTCAGGTCTTTCGGATTGCTCATCTGTCCTTGCCTCCTTGAGCTCAGGTCTGCGGCTCTTGCAGGGAGCGGGGCTCGTCGAGCAGGTCTCGGCGACCTCCACCCGCTCGGCTTTGATCACGTCGGCGCGGCTGCGCGACCTCGTGGGCGACCAGCTTCTTCAAGCTACATTTCACCCTACATCACTGCAGAATGCGCGTCAATGTCATGCGCTGTGTCGTATAAGCTGTCAAGGACAGCATGCTCACGACATCGGCGTCAGAAATAAGCCCTTCAGCCTGTTTCATACCGCACAGGAACAGTCATCTCTCATCTTTCGTTCCTTGAGCAGGAGCAGGCGTTAGAGAGCCTAGGGAAGCACACTCAAGAGAGACCGGGGGATCAGACTGAAGGGCCCATTTCTGACACCGATGTCGTGAGCATGCTGGCGGACGAGGTGCCAGATGCGGGGTTGCGGCCTATCGTCAATCCAAGAGACACGAGCGGCCACCGCCGCCACTGGACCTACGTGCTACCGAGCCTCTCCGCAGCGGCGCCGCCGCCGCAACTGCCTTGGACGTGCTCGCCCGTGTGTGGAGCTACCTCATCGGTGCGCAACTCGACAACGGCTGCCGGCTCGATCCGAACGGCCTCTGCCTGCCCGGCCCGAGCACCACGGCCGCAGCCGACAACGGATGCCGGGCAGATCCGAACGGTTTCTGCTTGACTGGCCCGAGCCCGACGACCACTGCCGACAATGGGTGCCGGCTTCGCTCCTGAGTCACGCCTCGAACCGCAGCTTGGGATTGTGCTGTGCCTGGTAGAGATACTTCACCATCCGCCGGGTCCAGCCGGCGCTCGCCTTCTCCTGCCGGGCCGCCTCGCGGAAGAGCGCGAGCGCCGCCAGGGCTTCCTTGTGGACCTTTTCGCCCTTGAAGATCCAGAACATCTCCTCGGCGATCTCCTTCGCCTGGCGCGTGCGGCCCTGTTCGAGATGGAGCGTCGCCAGCTCCAGGCTCACCAAGGCGTAATCGTAGGCGATCTCCTCTTTGCGGAAGTGCCGGCGCACGTCCTCCAGAGCCGCGAGAGCCTCCTCGCGGCGCCCGAGCCCGGCCCGGGTTTTCCCTTTCAACCACAGAGTGCGAATGCCATCGAGCTGGGTGTTCAGGGCCGCCGCGAGCTCTTCCACCCGCGGGAGGAGCGCCTCGGCTTCTTTGTAGCGGTCCAGGTGGCAGTAGTTGACAACCAACGTGAAGCGATGAAGGAAGGGCAGCCGCGACCCGGCCTCTCCGGCGAGCCAAGGTTCGTCTCGACAGAGCGTCTCGATGGCAGCTTCATGCTCACCCGCAAACTCATGGCAGGTTGCCTTTTTGAGCAGGAGTCGGCCACGTGCCTGGTCTGTCTGTGCGGTCTGCAGGGCCTGGTCGAGAAGGAGCAGGGCCTCTGCGGGCCTGCCGTCGGATTTCAGGAAAGAGGCTTTCAGATCGAGTCGGCGCGTGGCGTCGAGGAGGCCGAGAGGGTCGCCACCTTCCCCCTGTGCCCAAAGCTGGTCGGCGCGTGCGAACGCTTCCCGTGCGGCGGCGAGCTTGCCTCCGACGCGGAGCGCATTGGCCACGAAGAAATCGCAAAAACCTGCCAAGAGAGCCAGCCAGGTCTCCGGCCCCGGAGCCGCCTGGGCGAGAGCGGCGGCGAGCCGTGCCAGGCGCAGCGCCTCGGCCGCACTGTCCGCCGCAGCGACCTCACTGGCCTCGGAGAGCTGCACCGCCAGGGCCCAGCTCCTCTCGGCCCCATGAAGCTCCCGGATGATCTCGGCCTGACTCTCGGCCGGGAGCGACTCCAGGTCGAGCCACAGCTCCCTGGCCCAGGAGCGATCCTCGGCGCGGGGCTCCGGCCGGATGTCGAGATGGGCCAGCTCCAGAAGAAACGGCTCCAGCGTCCCCACGACGGCGCCGGTCACCTTGCCCTCCAGCCGTTGTGCGATCTCGGCCACCGGCGTTATCCCGGCCCGCCCTCCCTTCCTGGCGCTCTCGTAGGCGAGGCGGATTCTCCGGCAGAAGGGCATGAGCTCGTCGAGAAATGAGACCTCCACCTCGAAGGCTTTGGCGAGCCGCTCTTTGGTCTTCCGAAACGGCCGGCTGAGCCCGCGTTCATAGGAGGCGAGCAGGTCCTCGTCGACACCCGATTTCTGTGCCAGCGTCGCCCGGTTCCACCCCAGGATGGCGCGTAGCAGCACGAGCACCAGACCGAAGTCCAGCTTGTCCTTCCCATCCTCCATGTCAAGGCCCTCCTTGCAGGATGCCGCCCCAGGCGGCAGGTTGAGCGCGGTCTCGCGCGGTTGCTGGCACTCTAGGCGCCGTGGAGGCGTCCCGGCGGTCATGAAGGCCGCCGTGGAGCGCGCCACGAAAGGAAACGGTCATGCCTCGTTTCTCCAGGTGCCGTATCACCCTTCTGTTGGTCCTTCTCCTTCTTCCTGCCGCTCTCCAGGCCGCCGAGCCGCTGCGTGCTGTTGAGCCTCTCCGGAGCGCGTCCGCCGCCGCGACCGCTTGGGACGTACTTGCGCGGGTGTGGAGCTACCTCACCGGCGCGCAACTCGACAACGGCTGCTGGCTCGATCCGAACGGCCGCTGCCTGCCCGGCTCGAGTCCGACGACTGCGGCCGACAATGGGTGCTCGGTCGATCCAAGTGGCTTCTGCCGGATGGGCCAGACCCCAACGGCCACCCGCCGACAACGGATGCCAGGTTGATCCGAACGGCCGCTGCCGCGGCTAAGTTGCGGCCCGAGGGGTGCGCCGGGGCGCGCCCCTCCTTTTCTTCCCCGAGGTCAATCCTCGAACCGCAGCTCGGGATTGTACTGCGCCCGGTAGAGGTATTTCACCAAGCGCCGGGTCCAATCCGCGTGAGCTTCCTCCATTCGGGCTGCATGCTGGAAGAGCGCCAGCGCCGCCAGGGCTTCCTGATGGACCTGCTGGCTCTCAAAGATCCAGAACAGCTCCTCGGCAAGCTCCTTCACCAGATGTGTGCGGCCTTCCTCCAGATGGAGCGTCGCCATCTCCAGGCTCACCAAGGCGTAGTCGTAGGCGATCTTCTCTGCATAGAAGTATTGGCGTACCTGGGTGAAAGCCGCGAGAGCTTCTTCCTTGCGCCCGAGCCCGGCCTTGGTTCGTGCTCGCAGCCAGAGCATGCGCTGCTCATCCAGCTTGGTGCGGAGGTCCACAGCCAAAGTCTCGACCAACGGCAGCAAGTCCTCGGCGGCTTTGTAATCATCCAGGTGACAATAGATGTTCCCGAGATTGAACTGAATTACACAGAGCAGCCGCGGCTCGCGGCGTGCGTCGATCAGCAAATCCGCTTGCCGCAGAGTCGCAATGGCCGTCTCGTACTCGCCAGCGATACCTTGGCAGGTCGCCTTTTGGATCAGGAGGCGCCCGCGCAAGTGGTCTGTCCGCGCGTCCCGCAAAGCTTGCTCGAGGAGGAACAGGGCTTCTTCGGTGCGGCCGTCAAACTGGAGGAAAGAAGCCTTCAACTCGAGCCGCCGGTTCGCGTCGAGGAGGCCGGCGGGGTCGCCGCCTGCTCCTTGGTCCCAGTGCTCATCGGCGTACGCGAACGCGCCGCGGGCCGCGGGAAGATTGCCGCCGACGCGGAGAGCGTTGGCCTCGTAGGGCTCGCACGCACCGAGCAGGCGCAGGCGCCAGCGCTCCGTGCCTGGGGACTCCCGGGCGAGATCCAGACAGCACCGCGCCAGGCGCAAGGCCTCAGCCGCGCTGTCCGCGGCGGCGGCGGTGCTCGCCTCACCGAGCTGGACTGCCAGGGCCCAGCTCCCCTCGCTGCCCCGGAGCCCGTGGAGGACCTTGGCCTGCCGGTCGGCCGGCAGCTTCTTGAGGCGCGACCACTTCTCCTTCGCCCAGGCGGTGTCCCGCGCGGCGCGGTGGCGCAGGCGGTCGAGGGCGAGCTCGCGGCGGGCCGTTGCGGCTCCGGCCTGCCCGGCGGCCATGGAGGCGCGGCCGAGAAAACGGTGCTCCGCCTCGGAGAGAGCGTACGGACCTTCAAGCGCCTCGCGCACGGTGGCCCGGCGGTGGGCGGACAGGGCTTCGTCCACGGCCTCCGGCGGGATGCCCAGGAGATCGCCGAGAAGGTCAGCCAGCCAGTCGCGGGAGAGGGGGGCGCCCCCGTTCTCCCAGCGCCGGACCGTGGCGACGTCCACCTCGGCCAGCAGCGCGAACTCCTTCTCGTTCAGCCCCCGGGAGAAGCGAAAGAACCGCAGCACGGCTCCTTCCGCGGTGGGGATGCGCCTCCATGATCCTGCTTCAAGGTTCATCTGCCGGACCTCCTTCGCGATGCTTCTCTCCTTATTAGTTGCCGCAGCCCCCCTTTTGGGGGACATCGCCGCAGAAGAAGTTTTTCGACATGCGGTAGCGCGTATCAATGCCGGTGCCAGCCCTGAAATCGTGTCTTTGTGGTTCCCGGTCATCGGCGCCGGTCTATCCTCCGGGCGTGGACAATCAGCCGAGCAAGCCGCATCCCAGCCCTGAAACCCTGGTCCGCTTCGCCGCGGGCACCGCGCGCCGCACGGAGACGCGGGAGGTCGTGCGCCACCTGCTCCGCGGCTGCCGTGCCTGCTCGGCGCTCGTCGCCGGGCAGGTCTCGATCCCCGTCGACGCGAACGTCTACGAGCCGATCTTCCGGCGAGCGTTCCAGAAGCCGGCGGAGGCGAGATGAGCCGCCGAAAGCGCGGCGCGGCCGGCCGGGAGGCGGTGGCCGCTGACGGCGTTTCCAAGTATTCGGCGGTGCAGCAGGCCTACCAGGACGCCCTGGTCAAGCTGTGGGGGGCGCCTCCTGAGGCGCTCGCGGAGCAGACCGCGGTGGTGCTTGGCAAGCTCCTCGACTACCAGGAGGCTTTCAAGCTCATGCTCGCCGCGGATGCGCTGAACATGCAGAAAACCCTGGTGGAATCTCGAGACCGGGCGGAGGCAGAGGCGTTCTTCCAGCTCTTGGTCCAGAAGCTGGTTCAGGTTGCCAAGGCCGAGGAGGACTTTCGAGCCGACAGGGTCATCTGTGTGGCCCTGGTCCTGGCCGGCCGGAAATCTTCCTCCACGGAGAGCCGGGAATGGACCCACTGAAAGACGCCCCGCTGACGCCCGGCCATCACAACCTGGTGCTGCATCATCTGCTCGCCGACCTGCCGGACGGGCAGGAAATGCTGTTGCTGCACGTCGTCGACTGCGAGGTCTGCCGCGCCGAGATCGGCAAATGTTTCGTCCGAGGAGTTGGCTCAAGGCCCAGTGGCAAGCGAGCCGCCAAGCTCGCGAAGCGGGTGCGCAAGCTTCCCGGTGCAGGTGAGCTTGGCGAATTCCAGGCCGCCGTGGCGTTGGCCGCCGAGCTGATGGCCCTGGCGCCCAGGGCGAGGGAGGCGGCGGTGCACGAGCCACGCTTCGGCTCGCCGTTGGTCCTGGAGGTCCTGTTGCAGCGGGCGGCGGCGGCGCAACTTGCGGATCCCGAGCGATCGGTGGCGCTGGCCGGGGTGGCCGAACGGCTCGCCTTCCAGGTGTACGACGCCGAGGTTCAGCCGCAAACCGTCGCGTTGGTGGAGGCCAGGGCGGGGAATCTGGCGGGCAACGCGCAGCGCCTGCTCGGCCGTCTCGAGGAGGCCGACGGGTGTCTGGCCGAGACGCGCGGCTCGCTCGCTCTGTTTGCTGGATTGATCTCGGAGAAGGTGGCCGGTGGCAACGACGCCCTGGCACGGCGGGTGTTCGAGGAGACGTTGCCGCACTACGCGCTGGCCGGCGAGGCGGAGCAGGCTCGGTTGCGCTGGCTCGAAGGCAAGCTCACCGCGCGGCTCGGCCGCCGGGACGAAGGGGCGTCTCTGCTGGCACGGGCGTGGCGGCTCCTGCTCGCCGAGCCCAGCCTGGGGGAGGCCACGCTGTGCTTCCTCGATCTCGCCGCGGTGTTGGCGGATGCGAAGCGGGGGGCGGAAGTGCCGGCCCTGCTCGCCGAGATGGAAGCGGCTCTCGCCGCCTGGGGCGGGGACCCGCACGAGGACTTGCGGGACGCGGTGCGCGAGATCACCACGTCGATCTGCAAGCAGGGCCGGGAGCGCCGGAAGGCCGTTGCCGCAGAAGCCAGCTTCACGATGCGCCGGCTGTTTCGCGCTCGCGGGCACCGGATCGAGACCCTCCCCTATGCGTGACACCGAATCGGGAGGAGAGAAAGCCATGGCGGGTGCCAAGGGCGGCATGTTCGCCAACCTCGGGCCGGCGCTCGCCCGTCTCAGAAGCCACCGCGGCCAATCCCAGGCCGCGGTGGCGCGGGCCGCGGGGATCGGCAAGAGCCAGCTTTCGAAGTACGAGTCCGGCAAGGAGCTGCCAAAGATGGAATCCCTGGAGCGGGTGCTCGCCGCGCTCGGTCTCGGCCAACTCGATTTCTTCTACACGCTGCTTGTCGTCGACCGCGGAGACGACCCGCGGCCGGCGGCTCCCGCCGGGGAGCCCGTAGTTGTGTTCGACCGGCTGATGAGCGCTGTGCTCGCCTTGTATCGGGAGATCGTCGTGGAGACCGACCGGCGCGGACGGCGAGAGCCCCCCGGGAAGGAGGGATAAGATGAAGCATCTGACGACGGCGGAGATTGCGCGGCTGGTGAGCGGCGCCGCGGGCGAGGAGGCCGCGGAGTGTTGCCGTCATCTGGCCGAGGTCTGCCCGGACTGCAGCACGCGGCTGGCGGAAGTGGAGGCGCTGCTGAAGCGCTTCCAGCACTGGGACGCCGAGACGGTGTGGCGCGAGGGACCCGCCGCGGAAGCGCTGTTCGAAACCCTTCTGGAAAAAGGAAGGAATCCCGAAGGCTGGGCCTCCCTGGTGGAGCAGGATGTGGCCTATCAGACTTGGTGTGTCGCCTGGGTCGCTCTGGAGGGGGCGCAGAAGCTGATCGCCGGGGACATCACCCGGACGCAAGCCAGGGATCTGGCTCTTCTCGCGGCCAAGATCGCGGCGCACCTGAGTACTTCCTACCACCCGGAATCCACCGCCGATTTGAAGGCGCTCGCTCACGCCACCGCGGCAGCGGCGTGGCATCCCGGAGAGGACTCGGCCGGCATGTTGCGGCAGGTGGCGGCGGCCATGACGGCGCTGAATCAGGGCACCGGCGATCCGGCCGTGGAGAGCGAGGTGATGGCTCTCTTGTCGCGAGTCTTTCAGCCCTGACGGATAACGCGTCAGTCCCAACCGCTCATCCGTCAGCTCTGACGGGTAACGCGTCAGCCCCAACCGCTCATCGGTCAGCCCTGACGGGTAACGCGTCAGCCCCAACCGCTCATCCGTCAGCTCTGACGCGTAACGCGTCAGCCCCAACCGCTCATCCGTCAGCTCTGACGGGTAACGCGTCAGCCTCAACCGCTCATCCGTCAGCTCTGACGGGTAACGCGTCAGCTCCAACCGCTCATCGGTCAGCCCTGACGGATAGCGCGTCAGCTCCAACCGCTCATCCGTCAGCCCTGACGGATAACCCGTCGGCGACGACATCGGGACTATACAGTTGCTTTCCGTGATCTGTCTAGTCCATAATGGCGTCTCTGTTGCTGTATCGGTATAACATGGACCAGGATAGGACGGAGCGACTCTCCGAAGAAGGGAGAGGATCTCCGCGCTCTTTGATAACTGAATCGTGTGAGAAGGGCTGATCGCGGCTCCGGGGCCGTGCCGCGTCAGCCCGGGGTGAGTTGCGCCCTCACCCCCGACTCCTTTCTCCTGCAGCGGAGGAGGTGCCGGGTGTGCGGGTGCAGGGATCAGGCTTTGGGGAGCTCGCTCATCAACGCCAGCAGGTTCTCTTCGGCATCGCCGAAGAAGGCCATCCACAGGTCGTGATCCGGCATGCGGGCGACGAGGTGCGGGTCGCCTTCGAAGCGGACGCCTCGGGTGGCCAGGGTGCGGTGGGCGGCCTGGAGGTCTTCGACCTTGTAATAGAGGATGGAGGCCGGATGGTCGAAGTCGGGCTTTTCGGCCTTGGTGAGCATCAGGCGCACGGAGCCGAGCTGGAAGAAGGCCGCGTTCGGGATGGCGAAGAGGAAGGGGTGGCCGAGGGTGTCGCGGTAGAAGGCGGTCTGCTTCTCGAGGTCGCGCACCGCGACGGCCACCTGTCCCAGGCCCTGCCAGGCGATCCCGTCGTTGCTCATCAGGCCATCACCTGGCGGAAGGCGTCGAGGAAGGCCTGCATCTGCGGCTGGGTGCCGATGGTCACCCTCAGATGGGTCGGGAGCGCCGGGAAGACTCGCCCCACTTCGACCTTGCGCTGCTTGAGCGCTTCGATGACCGGGCCGACCGGGCGGCGCAGGTCGGCCATCAGGAAGTTGGTGGCCGAGGGCAGGAGGTGGTAGCCCAGCCGGCTCAGCTCGGCGGTCACGTGGGTCCTGGTTTCGGCGTTGAGCTGCCGGCTCTTGGCGACGTGCGGCTGGTCGGCCAGGCCCGCCCGCGCCGCCGCCACCGCCATGGCGTTGACGGTGTCCCAGGCCTGCTGGGTGCGCAGGAGCTTCAGCGTGTCGGGATGGCCCACGGCGTAGCCGCAGCGCAGGCCGGCCATGCCGTAGACCTTGGAGAAGGTGCGCGCCACGAGGACGTTCTTGTGCTCCAGGGTGAGCGGGATGACGGTCTCGTAGGCGGGGTCGTCGGCGTAGTGGAAGTAGGCCTCGTCGACCAGGGCGGTGACGCCGTCGGGCAGAGCGGTGAGGAAGCTCCGCAGCGCGTCTTTGGGGGTGATGGTGCCCGTCGGATTGTTCGGATTGCAGATGTAGAGCAGGCCGGAGCCTCCCGCGGCGGCGAGCATCTTCGGGAGGTCGTGCGCGTAGGTGGCGGTGAGCGGCAGCGATTGGGTCTCGGCGCCGCGGACGCGGGAGAAGCGGGCGATCGCCTCGAAGGTCGGCTCGGCGACGACCACCGGCTTGCCCGGACCGGTGAAGGCGGCGGCGCAGAGCTGGAGGATCTCGGTCGAGCCGTCGCCCAGCACGACGTGGTCGGCGCCGATCTGGTGGTGGGCCGCGATGTCGGCCGCCAGCGCTTCGACCGCCTCGTCGGGGTAGCGCCAGGCGACGCTGAAGGCGTCGCGCATCGCCGCGAAGGCGGCGGGGGAGGGGCCGTAGGGGTTCTCGTTCGAGCTGAGGCGGACGATGTCCGACACGTGCGACGCGTGGGCGTCGTGGGAAACGGCGCCGACTGCCTTGGCGGCCGGTTTCGCCAGGGCCAGAGAGGGGCGCAGGGCGGTCGTTGCCACGCCGAGACCGAGGAGCTGGGTGAACCGGCGGCGGGACAGATTCTTGGCGGACAGCTCCATGGGGCACCTCCTAAAGGAACGGGGCTCAGGCTGACGGCTGTGGATCGGTGGCGCGTTCGAGGAAGGCCAGATAGACCAGCGCGTCCTCGGTGGTCTCGCCGCACATCTCCTGCTCCGGCCGCAGCCGCACGCAGACCTCCGGGCGCTCCGGCTGGCCGAAGACGAGGCAGCGGTTGTCGGCGCTGAGCTGCACGCAGCGCACGCCGGCCGGCTTCCCTCCCGGCATTCCGGGGATCGGGGAGGAGATGGAGAGCGCGATGCAGCACGCTCCGCAACCGATACGGCAGTCCATCGCGCGAGCCTAGACCTGCCGGCCGGGAGAGTCAAATCGTGTAATTTGGTCCGTAACCTTCGCGCTATACCCTGGGCAGCCATGACCACGAGCCGAGCCGAGATCCTGCTGGTGGATGACGAGGCGGCGATCCGCTTCGGGGTGGGTGACTTCCTGGCTTCCAAGGGTTTCGCCGTGCGCGAGGCGGCAACCGCGACCGAGGCGCTCGCGGCGGTCGAAGCGGCGCGGCCGGACGCCATGGTGATCGACTACCGGTTGCCCGACGGCGACGCGCTCGGGGTCATTCCGCGGGTGCGCGAGATCGATCCCCGCATTTTCATCGTGCTGCTGACCGCGCACGGCTCGATCGAGCTGGCGGTGGAGGCGGTCAAGGCGGGGGCGGAGCAGTTCCTCACCAAGCCGGTGGATCTGGATACGCTCCTGGTGGTGCTCCGGCGCGGCCTCGAGTCGCGGCGCCATCGCCAGCGCCAGATCGCCAGCGAACGGCTGGAGTCCCGCCGCGAGCTGCGCCCCTTCCTCGGCGACAGCAATGCCGTGCGCGCCCTGGAACGGGGGGCGCGCAAGCTGGCGGCGGCGGACAGCCCGGTCCTGCTTCTCGGCGAGACCGGCACCGGCAAGCGCGAGCTCGCCCGCTGGCTGCATGACAACGGGCCGCGGGCCGGCGGACCGTTCGCCGATCTCAACTGCGCCGGCCTCTCCCGGCAGTTCCTGGAGTCCGAGCTGTTCGGCCATGAGCGCGACGCTTTCCGCGGCGCCGGCGAGACCAAGATCGGACTTCTCGAGCTGGCCAACCGCGGCACCGTCTTTCTCGACGAGATCGGCGACGTCCATCCCGAAGTCCAGCCGGAGCTGCTGCAAGTGCTGGAAGACGGCCACTTCCGGAGGGTGGGCGGCGACCGCGACCTGCCGGTGGACGTGCGCCTGGTCGTGGCCACTCGTCACGATCTGGGCCAGATGGCGCGCGAGAACCGGTTCTGCACCGAGCTCTACTTCCGCATCAACACCATTCCGCTCCATCTGCCGCCGTTGCGCGAGCGGCGCCAGGACATTCCCATGCTCGCCGAAGAGCTGGTGGAGGAGCTGGCCGACGACTTCGGCCGCCGCGCGATGAGCTTGACGCCGCGTGCCCGGCGTGTCCTTCAGGCGTACGACTGGCCGGGCAATTTGCGCGAGCTGCGCAACATCCTGGAACGGGCGGTGCTGTTGACCGAGAATGGCTACATCGACGCGGACGATCTGTGCTCCATCCCGGCCTCGGCGCACCGTGGCCCGGTGGCCAGGCCGCTCGGGCCGTACCTGCTGCGCCGCTGATCCCTCGTTCCCCTCGTTCCCCTCGTTCAGGGAACCGGCGGCGCGAAGTCGCCGAGCAGCTCGCGCCGCCACCACCGTCCGCTGGCGCGCCGTTCCGCGCGGCTGGTGAACCAATATTGCCAGAGCACCGTGCGCACGGCCTTGGGCGGTTTTCCCGCGAACGGATCGCGGCGGAACAGGGCGAGCACGTCCGGGCTCCGCGCGGCGAGGCGCGCCTCGGTGTCGACGACCCAGGGGTTCTGCTGCCAGGGCGCGAGCGATGCGAACCACAGGTTCCACTCGAAGCGCGGCTGATACGGGGCGTAGATTCCCGGTGCTTCGCTGGGGTCCTGCGGCTTGTAGCGGAACAGATAGGGCACCCACGTCGTGCCGTCGAGAGTCCCCTGGAATTCGATCTCGTAGCGCGCCCGGGTCATCACCGCGAACAGGCCATATTGATTGGCGATGCGGAACGGCGCCAGGGCGGCGGCGGGCGCGGTGAGAAAACGCGGCGCACCGGAGAGCAGGAACGGCGTCAACGTCGCCCAGAAGATCCACCCCAGAACGACCGCCGCGCCGAGTGTCTGGATCGTTCGCCAGCGAGGTATCGGATGGACCGCGACTGGATGGACCGCGACCTGACCGGGTGACCGCAAGCCGATCCGCGCCAGCGCCCGGTCGTCGAGCAGGAGCACGCCGAGCAGCAGGACCAGGTAGTTGAGGAAGGCGTAGTTGGCGGAGACGATGATGCCGATCTGGAGCGCGGTGACGATCGCGCAGCAGGCGAGGCGGAAGGGCCGCGGCAGCCAGGCCAGCCAGACCAGCCCGAGCTCGAGGACCAGGGTGAAGACCGCGGTCGCGGCATGGAAGCCGTGCGGAAGCTGATGGGCATACCAGCCGATCCAGGTGGGCAGCGGACCGTTTTCATAATAGTGGTCCATGGCTGTCATGTTCCGCCACTGCTCGTCGCCGGAGAGCAGCTTCACCACTCCGGACTCGAAGTAGATCCGGAACCACTCCCAGCGCAGAAGGAACAGGCTGGCGCGCGACGGCGGCCGGTCCGCTCCCAGCCCGGGCCGCAGGCCGCGCGGCGCGAAGAAGAGGGAGAGAAAGCCGGCTTCGAGCAGCATGCCGTCCGACTGGTAGGACGCGAAGTCCTGCGCCGCGCCAATGAAGGAGAGGAAGAGGACGAGGCAGAGCAGGATCGTCCCGCGCGGCCAGACGTTCAGCGTCAGCAGCACCGACGCCGCCAGGCCGCCCCACACCAGAGCGGTCAGCGCGCCGCTCCCGGAGCCCAGCCACAACAGGGTCGGGGCATAGAAGAAGCGCAGCGGTCCGGGGACCATGGCGGCCACATCGGCCAGATAACGTCCGGCGGGAAGGACGCCCTGCGGGCCGATCAGCCCGTGGAGCTGGAAAACCAGTGAATAGAAGGCGGAGAAGAAGATCAGGCCGAGGCCGCGGAGGAAGAGCCAGCGCGGCCACAGCACGCCGCCGCCGGCGGTGGAATCCGGAGCGAACAGCCAGCGGAGGATGGCCTGGGGCCGGTGGATCTCGGTCTCGGGCTCAGGCGTCATGATCGACCCTCCTGTTCCTTTGTAAAGCCTTGCCGTCCCGAGGCCCCGGGAGAGACGGCCCGGTGTAAGCTATTATCATGGGTGCCATGACGTACGAGGTCTCCGTCGTCATTCCCACCTTCAACCGGCTGGAGGTGCTTGCGGAGGTTCTGCATGCGCTCGAATTCCAGCAGGGAGCGCCACCGTTCGAGGTGGTGGTGGTGGACGACGGCTCCAGCGACGGGACGAGCGCCTGGCTGCGCAGCCGGACGTTCAACCTGCCGTTGCGTGTCCTCAGCCAGGAGAACCGCGGTCCGGCCGCGGCGCGCAACACCGGAGTGGCCGTCGCCCAAGGGCAGTGGGTGGCCTTTTTGGGAGACGACACCGTCCCCTCTCCTGGATGGTTGGCGGCCCATCGCGAGGCCCACCGGCGCCACGGCGACGACCTCCACGTGGCCGTCCTCGGCTATACGGGATGGCATCCGCGCATGCGGCTCAACCCCTTCCTGCGCTACATCAACGAGCACGGGCTCCAGTTCGGGTATGCCCTGATCGACGATCCCGAGGACGTGCCGTTCAACTTCTTCTACACCTCCAACATCTCCCTCTCCCGCGACATACTCCTCGCAGAACCGTTCGATCTGCGCTTTCCCTATGCCGCCTGGGAAGATATCGAAGTCGCCTACCGGATGAAGAAACGCGGCCTGCGCATGGTCTATGAGAAATCGGCGACCGTGGCGCACGATCATCCCACCGATCTCGGGCGTTTCGCCGCCCGCCAGGAGCGGGCCGGCTTCTGCGCGGTGGTCTTCTACCGGCTGCATCCCGAGCTTGGGCCGTTCCTCGGCCTCGGCCCGGAAGGACCGCCGCCGGTGCCCCCGGAGGGTCCGCAGAAGCGACGGGCCTGGCTGGTCCGCGCTTTGCAAAATCTGCCCGTGGGCGTGCCGAAATTATGGGAGGAAGTGCTCCGTTATCACTATGTACAAGGTCTTCACCGCGCCTGGAACGGAGTTGGCCCGGTGACGCAAAAGGAGGACATCAATGACTATTCGACGAGCAGCCAAACGGCTTCGTGAGCTGGGCGCAGTCCCCGTCTTCGTCGCCATGCTGCTCCTGGCGGCGAGCAGCGCCTGGGCAGGCCATTCCGGCGGCGGCCACTCCGGTGGCGGGCATTCCGGTGGCGGCCACTCGGCCTCACATGGCGGTTCGCACGGCGGTTCGCACGGCTCCGGCGGTCATGGCGCCGGCCCGAGCGGCATCGGCGCCCATCACGGGAACGGCGGCTTCCATGGTGGCTCCCACGGCAGCGGTGGCCTGCATGGCCACGACGGTTTCCACGGTAACCATGGCTTCCATGGCCGCGGCTACTACCCGTTGGGCATCGGCTTCGACTTCGGCTACTGGCCCGGGCTCTACTTCGGCCTGGGTTGGGGCTGGGGCTGGGGTTGGGACGGCTGGGGCTGGGGTTATCCCTATGGCTACCCCTACGGGTATGGCCCCTACGGCGAACGCTACGGCTACGGTTACGGCGGCGGCTATGGCGGCTACGACCGCTCCTCGCGGGACGACATGGGCGCCCTGGATCTGGACATCAGCCCGGGCGACACCCAGGTCTACGTCAACGGCGAGAAGCTCGGCACGGTCGACGACTTCGACGGCTGGCCGCAGTACCTCTGGCTGCCGAAGGGCACCTACGACATCGTCTTCTACCGCGAAGGCTACAAGACCCTCGCCCGCCAGGTCTCCGTCTATCCGGGCCTGGTGATCGACATGGACGACCGTCTGGAGCACGGCCAGTCCATCCTGCCGCAGGATCTGCAGACCAAGACCCACGAGCGGCGCGACGATCGGATGCGCTACGAGCAAGAGCGCAGCGACCGGATCGACCGTGGTCAGTGGGATCCGCGGAGCCGGGACGACGACAACTGGCGTGACCGCGCGCACCGCCGGCGCGATCAGCGCGACGAGAATGCCGACCGCGGAGACGACTCCAACGGCCGGATGGCGAGCTCCGAGTCCGGTTGGCTTCGCCTCCACGTCGACCCCGAGGACTCTTCGGTCTACCTCGACGGCCGCTTCGTGGGAACCGGCAGTGAGCTCGGCTCCATGCAGAACGGTCTCAAGGTCAGCCCCGGCAAGCACCACCTCGCGGTGGTCCGCCCCGGCCGCAAATCCGTGGAGCGCGATTTCGACGCCACCGCAGGCCAGGACGTCAAGCTCTCCATCGACCTCGCCAACGGCCGCTAAGCCCGCGGCACTCCAAAGACACCGAAAGCGCCTCCTTGTGGAGGCGCTTTCTTTTACACCGTCTTCTGGCCGCACTCGGGACAGAACTTCGGATTCCCTTCGATCGCCACGCCGCACTCTTTGCAGAACTTCTTCTGCGCCACGGCGGGGGTGCCGCACTCGGGGCAGAACTTGCCGCCGTTGAGCTTGGCGCCGCAGCTCTTGCAGGCGACGCCGGTCACCGTGCCGACGTCGTGCCCCTTGGTCCAGTCGACCTCGTGGGCTTTCTGGATGATCTGCTCCTTGGCGGCCTCGGCTTGCGCGGCGGCGATCTCCTCGTCGAGATCGGGAGCGCACCCTTCGCAGAGCCCGGCCTTCTTGTTGAAGCAGATCGGCTCGCAGACCCAGCGGCCGCAGCGCGTGCACTGCCTGAAGAGCGGGCGGATCTCGTCGCCGGCCTCTTTCAACGCGGAGTCGTGGGCAGGACCGCCGACCGCGCGCTGGATCTGGTAGGCGGTGTCGGCGGCCCGGCCGAACAGACCGCCGAAGAGACTCCCGGCCACCTCGGCCGCGGAGGCGGCGATCCCCAGCTTCGAGGACTTGAAGCTGGACATGTAGCCGTTGCCGCACTTCTCGCAAAAGAACTTGAATTGATAGCCCTTGTCGGTTGACAGGTCCTGATAATTGCCGGTGAACTCAATGGTCGACATCGCCGTGCATTCCTTCCCTTCCCTGGTGAACGGTTTGACGCAGGGAATCGTAGCATGGCCTCCCGGGTGCTGTGCTTCTGTGCCACAGTAGACGCCGATGACCCGCGGCCGGCGTTTCGTCCTCCTCGCCATCCTGGCGGTGGCGCTCCTCCTCCGCCTCGCGCACTGGGCGGCGGTGCGCGGCCAGCCGTTCTTCGCGCAGCTCGCGATGGACAGCCAGGAGTACGACCGCTGGGCGCAGGCGATCGCGGGCGGCGACTGGCTGGGCTCGCAGGTCTTCTTCCAGGCGCCGCTCTATCCCTATCTGCTGGCGCTGGTCTATGCGCTGCTCGGCCGGAGCCTCGACGCCGTCTATCTGGTGCAGATCGCCGCCGCGGTGGCGGGAGTCTGGGCGCTGTGGCGCGCCGGCCGGGCGCTGGGGGACGAGCCGGCCGGGCTGGCGGCGGCGGCGCTCGCGGCGGTCTACGCTCCCTTCCTCTTCTATGACGTCCAGCTCCTCAAGGAGTCGCCCGCCGTCACGGTGACCTGCTTCCTGCTCTGGGCGCTCGCCGCCAGGCGATGGCTGGCGGCCGGCGTCCTCCTCGGAGTGCTGGCCTTGCTGCGCGAGAACGCGCTGCTCCTGCTGCCGTTCCTGCTGCCGCTGGCCTGGCAGCGGGAGTCCGGAGCCCGCGGCTTCGCCAAGCGCGGCGGTCTCCTGATGCTCGGCCTCCTCCTACCGCTCGCGCCGGTCGCTCTGCGCAACGGCCTGGTGGGCGGCGACTATCTGCCGACGACCTCGCAGGGAGGCGTGAACTTCTGGATCGGCAACAATCCGCAGGCCGACGGCACCTACCGGCCGATCGTCCCCGGCAAGCAGATCCCGGCGCTCGAGCGGCAGGAGCCGGCGCGCCTCGCCGAGCAGGAGCTGGGCCGCCGGCTCACTCCGGCCGAGGTCTCCTCCTTCTGGCTGCGCCGCGGCCTCGCCTGGGCCGCCGCGCATCCCGTGGATTTCGTCCGCTTGCAGATCCGCAAGCTCGGCATGTTCTGGAGCTGGTACGAATGGCCGGACGCGGTCGACTACTACTGGACGCGGACCATCTCCCCCGTCCTCCGCCTGCCGCTGGTCGAATTCGGAACGTTGTCGCTCCTCGCGCCAGTGGGCTTCTGGCTCATCTGGCGCCGCAAGCGAATCGATGAGTTCGCGCCCGTCTGGCTGTTCGCGCTCGGCTGGATGCTCTCGACCGTCGCCTTCTTCCTCTTCTCGCGCTACCGTCTGCCCGTCGTGCCGGCGCTCCTGCTCCTCGCCGGAGCCGTGCTGGCCGAGCTCAACGAAGCCTGGAAGGAAAGGCGAAGGGGATGGCTGATCGCGACGGCTCTCGCCATGGCCGCGTTCGTCGCGCCGGACCTTGTCCATTTCGCGCCGCGGATGGATCTGGTGGACTACAACCTCGGCCGGCTCGCCGACGAAAGGGGAGACGACGCCGCGGCCGAGGAGCACTACCGCGCCGCCTTCGCGCGCAATCCGAAGGACTTCCTCGCCTGCCTGAACCTCGGCAACCACGCCGCCCGCCGGCGCGACTGGCCGGCGGCTCTCCGCTTCTACCAGCAGGCCGCCGTCCTGGAGCCCGCCTCGGACGATGCCGAGAGCAACCTCGGGGGAGTCCACCTCGCCCGCGGCGACTTCGCCGCGGCCGAACAGCACCTCAACCGCGCGCTGACCCTCAATCCCAGGAATCTTTCCGCGCTCCAGAACGGGGCACTGCTGCGGCTGCGAGAAGGAGACACCGGCGGAGCCCGCGAGCTGGTGCGAAGAATCCTGGAGATCGACCCGCAGAATCCGGCTGCCCTGCGCCTGAAAGAGCGCCTGTAGGGTGCGCTGGTTGAGGCTTGAGGCATCATCATCCGTGAAACGTTTTGCCACTCCGGGTCACTGGCAATCGGAAGACAAACTTCGAGGAGATTCGATGCCCCTGCTCCGCTCTGCCCGTCTCTTCGCCGCCTGCGCGCTCGCCTGGAGCTTCTGCTCCTCCGCCTCCGCGGACTCCTTTCCGCCGATCACCGACGCCGAGCGGAGCCTGGCCGCGGTGCCGTTCGCGCCCAAGGCGTCGGCGGTCGTGCTCTCGCGTGAGGCGGAGCTCCGGATGATGGGTTACGGCGTCGGCTCGCAATCCTCGTCGAGCCTCAAGGTGCATACCCGGATCAAGATCCTGACCGAGGACGGCAAGAAGCACGGGCAGATCAAGATCGACCACAGCAGCTTCGCCCGTCTCCAGAACATCGAAGGGCGGACCGTGTTGTCCGACGGCAGGACGCTGCCGTTGACCGCCGAGGCGAAGTTCGAGCGCCTCGTCTCGCAGCGCGAGAAGCGCTCGGTGACCTCCGTCGCCTTCCCCGGCGTCGAGGTGGGCGCGATCCTCGACTTGAGCTACGAGATCCGCTTCGACACCTTCCTCTATCTCGAGCCCTGGTATTTCTCGGACCGAGCGATGCCGGTGCTGCACTCGGAGATCGTCTACGAGGTCCCGAAGGGGATCACCCTGCAGGGCGGCAGCGTCGATCCGTTCAAGGTCAACGTGCAGAGCGCGCAGGAGGTGACGCTGTTCGGCGCCAAGCTGCGCATCTGGGCCGATCGCCTTCCCGAGGTCCCCGAGGAGCCGTTCGCGCTGCCGTTCGCCGATCTCGCGACGCGGGTGCTGATCCTCCCTTTGGCCAAAGAGGGGAGGCCGCTGCTGACGAGTTGGGAGGACGTCACCACGAGGTCCCGGGAGATCTACGACGAAGCGCAGAAGAAAGACCGCGGCGTGAAGGAGACGGCGCGCCGGATCGCCGCCACCGCCGGCTCCGGCGGGCGCGCCCAGGCGCAGACGCTCTACCGCTTCGTCCGCGACGAGATCGCGGCCGACGAAGACGACAGGAGGATCTGGCCGCACAGCGGCTCGACGGTGGCCGAAACGCTCGACCGCAAGCACGGCGACTCCGCCGACAAGGCCCTGCTGCTCCAGGCGCTCCTGCGTGAGATGAAGCTGGACGCGCGCCTCGTCTGGGCCGGAGACCGACGGCGCGGAGAGATCAACGTCAAGCTCGTCAATCCGATCTCGTTCGACCGGGTGCTGGTGGCGGTCGACCTCGCCGGCGAGCGCATCTTTCTCGATCCGGCGGACCGCAACCTCGGCTTCGGCGCCCTCTCTCCCTGGTACGAGGGGACGCCGGCGGTTCTCGCCGATCCTCCCAAGACCCCCGGGGTCATCACCCTGCCCGCCTCGACCGCGGCTGACAACGGACGGCAGGTGGCGCTCGATCTCAGCCTCGACGGCGGCGGCCGGCTGGCTGGCACCGGCACTCTGACGCTCACCGGCCAGCACGCCTGGCGGGAGATCCATCCCGCCGGGAGCGCGGCCGAGACCGCAGACTCCTGGAAGGAGTGGCTCGCCGGCCGCTTCAAGGACTTCCGCATTGCCGACGTCAAGGTCGAGGAATCGGTCGACGAGCGGCGCGTGCGGCTGACCTGGTCGCTCGCAGAACGTGACGAGGCGGTGCTCGGCGACGAGTCGACCCTCGCCGCGAGCCGGCCGCTGGGACCGGTGTCGCAGCCGTTCGTCCAACCGGCGGCGGCGCGCCAATCGCCGGTCGTCCTCTCGTTCGCCGGCACCGACGAGGTCGAGCTGCGGCTGCACTGGCCGGAGGGCTGGCGGATCGACGCGAAGCCGGAGCCGGTCCGCATCGAGAATCCGGTCGGAGCCCTGACGGTCAGCCTGGACGCCGAAGCTGCGGGGAGGACGCTCACCTACCACCGGCGGCTGGAGATCCGGCGCAAGGAGCTGGGGACCGTCCCCGAGATCGAAGCCGTGCGGTCGCTCTTCGCGGCCGCGGAGAAAAGCGATGCGCAAGCGCTCTCGCTCGTTCGCCACTAGCGCCGCGGTGTTCCTGTTGACCGCGGTGTTCCTCCTGGCCGCGGCGCCGGCCGGCGCCGCCACCGTGCTGGCGCGCACCGTGAGCATCGAGATCCGGCCGGACGGCAGCGTGGCGGAGCACACCCTTCTGCGCGTGCGCCTCGAAACCGACGCCGACTTCGACGACTGGTCGCCCTATCGGGTCTATCTCGACCAGAACCGTACTCTGGAGTCGCTCACCGCCTCGGCGCTCAAGCCGGACGGCAAGACAGTGGACGTGGGGCGGCGCGATCTGGATACCGAGGAGACCGTCGCCCCCGGCGAGCTCCACAGCTCACGCAAATTCCGCGCCGTCCGGTTTCCCAGAGTGCCCGCCGGCTCGGTCCTGACGGTCGACGCGGCAGTGCGTGCCCATCCCTATTTTCCGGCCGGCGCCGTGCGCCTGGGGCTCTCGGATCCCATCGCATCGCTGCGCGTCGAGGTGCGCGGCGGCGGAGCCGGCTGGTGGCGCTGGCGCCTGGACGGCAAGCTGCCCGGCCTGGAGGTGAAGGAGATGCCGGGAGGAGTCACGGTCACCGCCCAGAATCTGCCGCGCCGGCCCGCCGTCGACCTCGCGCCGGATCACGCGGAGGAAGGCGCCGTGCTGCGCTACGCCTGGGGCGACAGCGCCGGCTGGGAGGGGGTCGGACGGTGGTATGACCATCTGGTGGCCGACGTGCCGCGCGGCGCGGCGCCGGTACAGGCGAAAGCCCAGGAGCTGACCGCCGGTCTCTCCGGCCGGCGGAAGAAGATCGAGGCGCTCCTCGCCTTCGTGCGCCGGCAGGTGCGCTACGTGGCGGTCGAGATCGGCATCGGCGGCTACCGCCCGGCCGCGCCACAGGAGGTGCTCACCCGCCGCTGGGGCGATTGCAAGGACAAGGCGTTCCTCCTCATCGACCTGCTCCGCGCCGCGGACATCGAGGCGTACCCGGTGCTCATCCTCTCCGCCGAGCGCGGCCGGGTGGACCGCGAGTTTCCGGCGCCGCAGTTCAACCACGCGATCGTCGCCGTTCCGGCCGACGGCCTCGGCACCGCGCCGGAGGATCCGGTGGCCGGCGGCTATCTCTTCCTCGACGCCACGCAGACCACCGGCGGGCTCGCCTGGCTCCACCCCGGCGCCCAGGACCAAGAGGCTCTGGTCGTGCGCGGCGGCCAGGGAGCTTTGGTGCACACGCCGGTCCGGCAGCAACGGGAAAAGGTCCGGCTGGCCCTCGATGTGGCGGCCGCCGCGGACGGCCAGCTCGCGGGAACGGCCCGGCTGGAGCTGACCGGCCAGCCCGGTGACGCCTTCGTCGACCTCGTCGCCGCCGGACGGACGGACGAGGTGGACCGCGCGGCCCGCCGTCTCTTCGAACGCTATCTGCCTGGCGTCAAGCTGGACCCGCCGCGTTGGACGACCGACGAAACATCCGTCCCCGCCGCCGTGCTCACCGCGAACGTGCGCCTCCCCGCGCCTTCCACTCCGTCTTCGCCGGGAGGCTGGCCGGCTTATGCTCTATCGGCGGTCGCGGTGATGCCGTCGCTCGGCGTCCTCGATGACCGCGAGCTGCCGGTGGTCGCCTCTCCGTTCACCGAGGAGCTGGCGTGGACCGTCACCCTCGGCGACGGCGCCTGCCCGCCTGCGCCGGGCCAGGACGTAGAGGTGAGCAACTCCCTCGGCTCCTACCGCCAGAAGGTGTCCCTCGCCGGCACGAAGCTGACCGTAGAGCGCCGGAGCGAGTTGCGCAAACGCTGGATCGAGCCGGCCGACTTCCCGGCGCTCAAAGAGATCGCTCTCGCCGAGTCGCGCACGGGCAAACGGCGGTTGCGGTGGGAGTGCAGATAGCAGCCCTTGCGCTCCGCGCACGGCCGTAAAACTATGAGAGGCGCCGTCAAGCCGTTCGGAAGAGCGCTTCGGCTTCAGGCTTGAGCAGGATCACGAAGGTGTAGACGCCGAGGGCCGTGCCGGCCGGGAAGCTGGCCAGGTGGAGGGCTCCCACCACGATGGCCAGGATCCTTCCCCAGGGTCGGTGCTTGAGGAGACCGTACCCGGCGAGCAGGCCGGGGATGCTGAGCAGGAAGAGAAAGACGGCGACGCAGAAGCCGATGATCGCCATGAAGGTCCGGGCTTCCCGGTCGTGCTCCGCCAGTCCGATTCCACCGAACAAAAGAAGCAGGCCGAGGCCGACGACGACCGCGAGCGCTGCCGCAGCAATGTGCAGCCAGCCCAGGATCGTGACGTGTTGACGCACCTGTGTCTGGTCCATGGCGGCCCCTCCCACGAAGGCGGCGGCGCCGGAGAGGGGCGCCGCCGCGTTGCCGATCTGCTCTCTACGCTAGCAGAGCCCTGCCTTGCAGGACAGGGTGGGACAGCGGCAGGAGTTGAAGTCCGTATTCGGGAAGGCGGCGCCCCCCCGTCGCGGCACCATGCCCTGGAGGCAGCCCGCACCTCTAATAGTGCCGCCGGGAGCGCAAAATGCGCTGCATGGCACCAGGCTCAGCCGACCTGGGCGACATGCACCCTTCAGTCCCGGAACAGCTCGGCGAGCGGCAGGGAGAAGCCGGGGAGGATCTCGTCGTCGGTGAGGACGTCGCCTTCGGCCAGGGGCTCCACCCTGGCCAGCGACCGATAGGAGAAGACGCGCCGAAGCCGGGCGTCCACGACCCAGACGCGGTCCACGCCGGCCGCGAAGTATTCGGCGAGCTTGGCCATCACCTCGCTCCAGCGGTCGTCCGGAGAGAGGATCTCGACGACCAGCTCAGGAGGGATGTCGAGGTAGCCGGTGGGATTTCGCCGCGCATACCGCTCTGCGGAAATGAATAGGATGTCGGCGGCACGGATGGTGTCCGGATCCCTCCGGACGTAGATCCCGACCTCACCGGCGAGAGCGCTGCCGCGTCCGGTGGAGTCCGCCCAGCCGAACAGCCGGGAAGACAGTCTGACCTCGAGGCCACCGTGAACAGGTCCGGTCGGGCACATCCGCACGATCCTCCCTTCAACGAGCTCGCACGGCTCCAGGTCGGGCCGCTGCAAGAGCTCCTCACCCGTCATCAGGGCCTCGTCGGCTTTCTTGGCCAAGGCCATCGTGGTCGCCTCCTCGCGAGGAGTTTAGCAGGTCTGCCGTCTGTGTCAGGATAGCCCCGTGGCGGGCGCAGGCCCGAAGGAGGTGTGGCATGACGAGCGCGGGCGATGGTCCTCTTTCCCCGGATCTTCTCAAGACGATGGACGCCTGGTGGCGGGCGGCGAACTACCTCTCGGTCGGACAGATCTACCTCTATGACAATCCGCTTCTCAAGGAGCCGCTGAGCCTCTCCGACATCAAGCCGCGGCTGCTCGGCCATTGGGGCACGACGCCGGGGCTCAATTTCATCTGGGTGCACCTCAACCGGGTGATCAAGAAGCATGGCTTGAGCACCCTCTATGTCACCGGACCGGGGCACGGCGGACCGGGGATCGTGGCCAACTCCTATTTGGAGGGGACGTACAGCGAGATCTATCCCAACGTGTCGCAGGACGCGGAGGGTCTGAAGCGGCTGTTCACCCAGTTCTCGTTCCCCGGCGGCATTCCGAGCCACGCGGCGCCGGAGACGCCGGGCTCGATCCATGAGGGCGGCGAGCTGGGCTATGCGCTGTCGCACTCGTATGGCGCCGCGTTCGACAATCCGAATCTCCTGGTGGCCTGTGTGGTGGGCGACGGCGAGGCCGAGACCGGACCGCTGGCGACGAGCTGGCATTCCAACAAGTTCCTGAATCCGGTCCACGACGGCGCCGTGCTGCCGATCCTCCATCTGAACGGCTACAAGATCGCCGGACCGACGGTGCTCGCCCGGCTGCCGCACGAGGAGCTGGACTGGCTGCTCCGCGGTTACGGCTATGCGCCCTCCTATGTCGAAGGGGACGATCCGGCGGTGATGCACCAGCGGATGGCGGCGGTGCTCGACGAGGTGGTCGCCGAGATCCGGCGCATCCAGACCGACGCCCGCGCGCACGGCTTCAAGCAGCGCCCGCGCTGGCCGATGATCGTCCTGCGTTCGCCCAAGGGGTGGACCGGCCCGAAAGTCGTCGACGGCAAGCCGATGGAAGGCACGTGGCGCGCTCATCAGGTGCCGCTGGCGGACATGGCGAGCAATCCCGGACATGTGAAGATGCTCGACGAGTGGATGCGGAGCTACCGTCCGGCGGAGCTGTTCGACGAGACCGGCCGGCTCCGCCCGGAGATCGCCGCGCTCGCTCCGGAAGGCGATCTGCGGATGAGCGCCAACCCGCATTCGAACGGCGGCGTCCTGCTGCGCGAGCTGCGGCTGCCCGACTTCCGCGACTACGCGGTCAAGGTCCGGGCGCCGGGAGCGGCGATGGCCGAATCCACCCGCGTCCAGGGGCGCTTCATCCGCGACGTGCTCAAGCTGAGCGAAGAAACCCGGAACTTCCGCGTCTTCAGCCCAGACGAGACGGCCTCGAACCGCTGGAACGACGTCTTCGAGGAGACCGACCGCGACTCGACCGCCGAGATCCTGCCGACCGACGAGCACGTCTCGCCGGACGGCCGGGTGATGGAGGTCCTCTCCGAGCATCAGTGCCAGGGCTGGCTCGAAGGCTATCTCCTCACCGGCCGGCACGGCTTCTTCTCGTGCTACGAAGCGTTCATCCACATTATCGATTCGATGTTCAACCAGCACGCCAAATGGCTGAAGGTCACCCGTCACATCCCCTGGCGGCGGCCGATCGCATCGCTCAACTATCTGCTCACCTCGCACGTCTGGCGGCAGGATCACAACGGTTTCAGCCATCAGGATCCCGGTTTCATCGATCACGTGGTGAACAAAAAGGCGGAAGTCGTGCGCGTCTATCTGCCGCCGGACGCGAACTGTCTCCTGTCGGTCACCGATCACTGCCTGCGCAGCCGTCACTACGTCAACGTGATCGTAGCCGGCAAACAGCCGGCGCCGCAGTGGCTGGACATGGCGTCGGCGGTGAAGCACTGCACCGCCGGCATCGGCATCTGGGGCTGGGCGAGCAACGATCAGGGGAGCGAGCCCGACGTCGTCATGGCCTGCTGCGGTGACGTTCCAACGCTCGAAACCCTGGCCGCCGTGGAGATCCTGCGCCGCGAGATTCCGGAGCTCAAGATCCGCGTCGTGAACGTCGTCGACCTGATGACGCTGCAACCGGAGAGTGAGCATCCGCACGGCCTGTCGGACAAGGAGTTCGACGTCCTCTTCACGACCGGTAAACCGATCATCTTCGCCTTCCACGGCTATCCGTGGCTGATCCACCGCCTCACCTACCGGCGGACGAACCACGACAACCTCCACGTGCGCGGATATAAAGAAGAAGGCACCACCACCACGCCCTTCGACATGGTGGTGCGCAACGATCTCGATCGGTTCCACCTCGTCGAAGACGTGATCGACCGCGTCCCCGGTCTCGGCGCCCGCGCCGCCTATGTCAAGCAGGCGCTGCGCGACAAGCTCCTCGATCACAAGGAATACATCGAAAAATACGGCGATGATTTGCCGGAAATCAAGGACTGGCGCTGGGGCGGCGCCGCCGGCCAAGCGGGAAAAGAGTCCCCCGGCGACGCGGCGGGGACGGCTGGCGATCAGTAAAGCGCGTCCGGCATCTGGCAGATTGATTGCAAGAGACCTCCACCAAGCCGCGTGGGAGAGGTTTTCCCGCGGAGCGGCTTTCATAACTCTGCCTGCTCGAACCGACAAGGAGGTACTACATGCAGAAAATCATGGGCGCTTTGGTGGTAACGCTGGTGTGCGCCTCACCGGCGATGGCGATGGATTTCAAGCTTTTCGGGTCCTATTGGGACACCAGTGACCTCGGCAGCGCATCCGGAGGCGGTGTCGGCTTCGGTTTCCCCCTGGGCTCGAGCCCTGCCAGCATCGACATCAGCGGCACCTACTTCCGGCAGCTCAGCGACCGGCCGCTGCACAACCTATTCAGTGACGAGACCAGCGCTGGATTCTTCTCCCGCAACAGCATCCGCGTGGTCCCCATCGACGCCACCCTGAAGTGGCATTTCACCAACGACAGCAACGTCGAGCCCTGGATCGGGGCCGGCGCCACCTACTTCCTGCTCGACAGCAGCCGCAGCGGTGTCAGCTTCAATGACGAAACCGGCTGGAACGCCGGTGCCGGCGTGCGGATCGGCCAGCGGCATGGAGCCAACTTCTTCGCCGACGCGATCTACCGCAACACCAAGGCGACGGTGCGGCGCACCGACGAGAACGTCAGCCTCGTCGACCGCGAAAGCCTCAAGCTCGACGGCTTCGGCGCCAACGTCGGCGTCCTCTGGCACTGGTAGATTCTTCCCACTGAGCACGAAGGGCCGGGCGGTCAAACCGCCCGGCTTCCCGTATCATTCCCGCATGCCGTTCAGCCGCGAAACCATCCGCCATGCCCTTGCTCAGCACACGCCGCAACTCGCCGAGCGGGGAGCGGGGATCGCGGAAGCCTCGGTGGCGCTCGTGCTGGCCGGCGCCGGCGAGACGCTCTCGCTCTGCGCCATCCGCCGGGCGGAGCACCCGCACGATCCGTGGTCCGGCCATATGGCGCTCCCCGGCGGGCGTGCCGATCCGGCGGACCCGCATCCGCGTGCGGTGGCCGAACGCGAGACCTGGGAAGAGGTCGGCCTCGCCCTCGGCGAATCGGCCTGGCTGGGCCGGATGTCGGACGTCCTGGTGCGCATCGGCGGCGGCGACCGCACGATGATCGTCGCGCCGTTCGTCTACGCGCTGGGTGAATCGCTGGGCGACTCGCCGCCGTTGACGCCGAGCGACGAGGTGGCCGAGGCGTACTGGATTCCCCTGTCCCACCTCTGGGATCCGCAGAACGCGAGCCACCTCGAATGGGAACGCGGCGGCAACCGTCTCCTCTACCCGGCGATCCGCTTCGGGGAGCATGCGATCTGGGGCGTCACCTTCCGCGTCCTGACTCTCTTCTCCGACATCCTGGATGCGCCGCTGCCTCACCTCGAAGAGATTCCCGGCCTGGGACTGTAAGATCGGCGATCCCATCCTTCCGGGCGGTTCTCCTTGGAGCATCTGGGGATAGAATCGGCGCTCCGGCAGCGCCCGTGTGCCGCACCGACCTTCGGAGGAGGCCCATGATTTCCGTCAAGCCGCATGTCAGCGCGAAAGCCCATGTCAAGAGCCTGGAGCAGTATCAGGAGATGTATCGCCGGTCGATCGCGGAGCCGGATGAGTTCTGGCGCAAGCAGTCCGAGATCGTCGACTGGTTCTACAAGCCGCGCAATGTCATGGACGCGGACCTCGAGGAGGTGGACTTCTCCTGGTTCTCCGGGGGGCGTCTCAACGCCTGCTACAACTGTGTGGACCGCCATCTCGCCGACAAGGGGGAGAAGACGGCGATCATCTGGGCCGGCGACGAGCCGGGGGACTATCGCTACATCTCGTACCGCGAGGTGAAGCACAACGTGGCGCGGGTCGCCAATGTGCTGCTGAGCCTCGGGGTGCGCAAGGGCGACCGGGTGTGCATCTATCTGCCGATGGTCCCCGAGCTGGCGTACGCGATGCTCGCCTGTGCCCGCATCGGCGCGGTCCATTCGGTGGTCTTCGCCGGGTTCTCGGCGGAGTCGCTGCGCGGGCGCATCCTCGACGCCGGGTGCAAGCTGGTGTTCACCGCCAACGAGGGGCTGCGCGGCGGCAAGCGCATCCCCTTGAAGGCGACGGTGGACAACGCGGTCGAGGGGTTGTCGATGGTGGAGAAGGTGCTGGTCGTCCGCCGCACGGACAAGGACGTGCCGATGAAGCAGGGGCGCGACCTGTGGCTGGAGGAGGAAACGCACAGGCAGCGCTCCACCTGCCCGGTGGAGTGGATGGCGTCGGAAGATCCGCTGTTCATCCTCTATACGTCGGGCTCGACGGGCAAGCCGAAGGGTGTGCTGCACACCACCGGCGGCTACCTGGTCTATGCCGCGATGACCCACAAGTACGTCTTCGACATCCACCCGGACGACATCTACTGCTGCGCCGCGGACGTGGGCTGGATCACCGGCCACAGCTACATCATCTATGGACCGCTGGCGAACGGGGCGACGACGGTGATGTTCGAGTCGATCCCGACCTATCCGGACGCGGGACGGTACTGGCGGATGGTGGACGATCTGCAGATCAACAAATTCTACACCGCGCCGACCGCGATCCGCGCCATCGCCCGTCTGGGCGACGAGTGGGTGAAGAAGTACAAGCGGACGTCGCTGGAGATCCTCGGCACGGTGGGCGAGCCGATCAATCCCGAGGTGTGGATGTGGTACCACGACGTGGTGGGCGACGGCCGCTGCCCGGTGGTGGACACCTGGTGGCAGACCGAGACCGGCGGCATCATGATCACGCCGCTCCCCGGAGCGACGCCGGCGAAACCGGGATCGGCGACGCTGCCGTTCTTCGGCATCCGGCCGGTGATCGTCAACGAGAAGGGGGAGGAGCTGCCGGGCAACGACGTCTCCGGCAACCTCTGCCTGCGCGGCACCTGGCCGGGGCAGGCGCGCACGATCTATGGCGACCACCGGCGGTTCAAGGAGACCTACTTCTCGCAGCATCCCGGTCTCTATTTTACCGGCGACGGCTGCCGGCGGGACATCGACGGCTACTACTGGATCACCGGCCGGGTGGACGACGTGCTGAACGTCTCCGGGCACCGGCTGGGGACGGCGGAGATCGAGAGCGCGCTGGTGGCGCACGACGGGGTGGCCGAGGCGGCGGTGGTCGGGTTCCCGCACGACATCAAGGGGACCGGGATCTTCGCCTACGTCCACGTGACGCCGGAGTACGAGAGCTGGGACGAGGAGGAGCTGGTCGGCGCGCTCAAGGAGCAGGTGCGCACGGCGATCGGCTCGATCGCGGCGCCGGACCGCATCCAGATCGTCAGCGGGCTGCCGAAGACCCGCTCGGGCAAGATCATGCGCCGTATCCTGCGCAAGATCGCCGCCCATGAGTATGACGAGCTCGGCGACATCACGACGCTGGCCGATCCCAGCGTGGTGGAGAAGCTGGTAGACGATCATCGCGCCCGATTCGTATAAGACTTGCATTGTTCCGCCTCGACTCGTGGTAGACTATTCATAGTTGCTCGGGTCGAGGCCCAGTCTCTCCGGTTGATACGCTCCTTGGGCGGGAGCGTGCGCACCTGATCCCCCTTTTACACCGTCTTTCAAGCATGGACTGCTCCAGCGGAACAGCGGCATTCGTCGTGGTGGTCGGCCTCGCGGTGCTCGCGGTGTCGGCGTTCCTGCGGTCGAAAGAGGCCAAGAAGACCGCGGACGCGCTGCGCGCCGAGGTGGATCGGCTGCGGGGGCTGGTCGTCCGCCTGGAGCGGCGGGTGCACGATCTGGAGGCGCGGCCGGGGGCGATTTCTGCGGGACCTGTTTCGCAAGCCGCGCCGTTGTTACCTCACCCCCCTGGCCCCCCTCTCCCATCGCC